>JAXDBZ010000286.1:0-3846 GCA_034678345.1 Candidatus Eiseniibacteriota bacterium | reverse complement strand
CTCGGACGCGCCGCCCGGGTCCGGCCTCGGCTCGTCCTCGACCCTGGTGGTGGCGCTCATCGGCGTCATGAGCGAGTGGCTGGGCCGCCCGCTCACCGGCTACGACGTGGCCGAGCTGGCCTACCGCATCGAGCGCGTGGACCTGGGGCTGGCGGGCGGACGGCAGGACCAGTACGCGGCCGCCTTCGGCGGCTTCAACTTCGTCGAGTTCGGTGCCGACGCCACGGTGGTGAATCCGCTGCGCATCCGGCCCGACGTACTGAACGAGCTCGAGTACCGCCTGCTGCTCTGCTACATGGGCCAGACGCGGCGCTCGGAGCGGATCATCGAGCGCCAGACGGCGTCCTACCGCGCCGGCCGGCCGGCGGTGGTGCGCGCGCTGCACCGGCTCAAGGCGGAGACGCTCGAGATGAAGAAGGCCCTGCTGCTGGGCGAGGTGGACGCGCTGGGCGAGCTGCTGCACCAGGCCTGGGAGGCGAAGAAGCGGCTCGACACCGGCATCTCGACCCCGCACGTGGACCAGCTCTACCGGCTGGCGCGGCGCGAGGGGGCCATCGGCGGCAAGATGCCCGGGGCGGGCGGTGGCGGCTACTTCCTGCTGCTCACGCGCTTCGACCGCAAGCACCGGGTAGCGGCGGTGCTCGAGAAGCACGGCGGTCAGGTGGTGCCGTTCCAGTTCGAGCGCCGCGGGCTCGTGACCTGGTCGTCGGGCGGGCGCTGAGCGGCGCGACGCCGCTCGCCGGGGACGGGGCAGGCATGCGCATCGCGCTCGTGGGACCGCTGGCGCCCTGGCGCGGCGGACTGGCGCAGTACCTCGCCCTGCTGGGCGAGGCCCTGGCGCGCCGCGCCGAGGTGCGCGCCGCCACCTTCACGCGCCAGTACCCCGGACTGCTCTTTCCCGGCGGCTCCCAGCTCGACCCCGCCGCGCCGCGCCCGTCGTTCCCGACCGAGTCCCTGCTCGACTCGATCGGCCCGCTCTCCTGGCGCCGGACCGCCGCCTGGCTGGAGCGCTTCGCCCCCGGGGCGGTCGTCCTGAAGTGGTGGATGCCCTTCTTCGCCCCGTCCTTCGCCTCGGCGGTGGGGCCTTTGCGGAAGCGTGGCACCCGGGTGGTGCTCGTGTGCGACAATCTGCTGCCCCACGAGAAACGGCCCCTCGACCGGGAGCTGACCGCCTGGATGCTGCGCAACTCGGACGGATACCTGGTCATGTCGGAGAGCGTCGAGCGCGACCTGGTGGCGCTCAAGCCAGGTGCGCCGTACCGGCGCGTGCCGCACCCGTTCTACGCCCAGTTCGACCGCGGCCGCTTCACGCGTGAGACGGCGCGGGCGCGGCTGGGCCTGGATCCGGACGCAGAGATCGCCCTGTTCTTCGGCTACGTGCGGCGCTACAAGGGGCTCGACACCCTGCTCGAGGCCTGGCCGGCGGTGCGCGCCCGCCGGCCCGCGGCGGCGCTGGTCGTGGCGGGCGACTTCTACGAGGACCCGGCGCCCTACCGTGCCCTCGTCACGGGCGCCGGCGGGGCGGGAGCCGTCCGGCTGCGCGAGGGCTACCAGTCCGACGAGGACGTCGAGGCGCTGTTCCGCGCTGCCGACGTCGTCGTGCTGCCCTACCGCTCGGCCACGCAGAGCGGCGTGACCCACGTGGCCTACGCCCTGGGCGTGCCGGTTATCACGACGGACGTCGGCGGGCTGGCCGAGACGGTGCGCCCGGGCGAGACCGGGCTGGTCGTGCCGCCGGCCGACCCGGCGGCGCTGGCGGAGGCCGTCGTGCGCTACTTCGCCGAGGGGCTGGGTCCGCGGCTGCGCCAGGGCGTGCGCGCGTTGGGCGAGACGCACTCGTGGGGCGCGCTCGCCGACAGCACGATCGCGCTGGTGGACGCGCTGGCGCCGACGCGGGGCTGGCGATGAGGGCTGACGCCCGCCCGGCGCGGGGCCGCACGGCCACGGCGACGCGGCGCACGGCGGTCGCCCTCGGCGTGGCGGCGTTCCTGCTCTTCGCCCTGAGCGGCGGCGGCCGCGTGGTGGGCAGCGACGAGGTCACGATGCTCGAGCTGTCGCGCGCCCTGCTGCGCGGCTCGATCGCCGTGCCCGAGGGGGCCACGCTCCAGGGGGCCGACGGGCGCTTCTACACGAAGAACGCCGCCGGCCAGGCGGTGCTGGCCCTGCCGGTGGTGGGGCTGGCCGACGCGGGGGCGGCCGCGCTGGGGCTCGAGCCGGCGCGGCGCGAGCTGGCCGTGCGCTTCGGCGCCTCCTTCTTCAACGCGCTGGTGACGGCGCTGATGCTCGCCCTCTTCTACGCCGGCGCGCGCTCGCTCGGCGCCGGGGCGGGTGCCGCCCTCGGCGCGACGGCGATGCTGGGCCTCACCACGCCGACGTGGGTCTATGCCAAGAGCTTCATGGCCGAGCCGGTGCAGGCGCTGGGACTGCTGCTCGCCCTGCTGGGCGCGGCGCGGCTGCCCGCCGCCGGGCCGGAGCGCCGCTGGCTCGCGCCCCTGGCCGGCCTCGGCGTGCTGCTCGCCGTCTCCGTCAAGCTCGCCATGCTGCCCCTGGCGCTCGCCTGCCTGGTGCCGATGCTCGGCGCGCCGTGGCGGTCCTGGCTCGCCCCGGCGCTGGGGCTGGCGCTGGCGCTGGCCGGGCACGCCGGCTACAACCTGGCCCGCTTCGGCACCCTGCTCGAGACGGGCTACGGCGCGCAGGCCTCGGCGGCCGCGTTCAGCACGCCCGTGCTGGTCGGGCTCTACGGTCTGCTGCTCTCCTCGGGCAAGGGCGTGGCGTGGTTCGCGCCGGCGCTCCTGCTGGCGCCGCGCGGCTGGCGGGTGGCGGTGCGCCGCGGCCCTCACGCCCTGAGCGGGGCGGGGCACAGCCTCGCCCGCTGGCGCGAGCTGACGCCGGCGGGTCGCGCGGCCTGGGGCGCGCTGGCGCTGTGGATCGCGGGGCTGGCGCTCTACGGCAACTTCCAGCACTGGGCGGGCGACGGCTCCTTCGGCCCGCGCTACCTGGTGCCGCTGCTGCCGGCGGGCTTCCTGCTCGTCGCCTTCGCGCTGCACCGGGCCTCGCGCGCGCTGCGGCGGGGCGCGGTCGCGCTCGGCCTCGTCGGCCTGCTGGTGACGCTGGGCGGCGTCGGCATCTACTTCGGCGCCCAGATGCGCGAGGCGGGGGACTACCCCTACACGCTGCCGCTCGAGGACCCGCGCTTCATGAGCGACAGCCACTTCAACCCGCGCTTCAGCCCCATCGCCGGCCACTGGCGCATGCTGCTGCGCAACGCCGGCGAGCACCTGCGCGGCGAGCGGCCGCGGCTCACCGGGCTGGGCGCGCCCGACGCGCGGCTGGGCCTCGGCGCGGCCGACCAGACGGCGCTGCTGCACGGTCTCGACGTCTGGTGGGCCTACGCGCTCTATGCCGGGCTGCCGGCCGGATGGGTGCTGGGCGCGGCGCTCGCGCTGGCGGCGCTGACGCTGGCGGCCGGCCTGCGGCTGTGGGCGGTGTGGCGCGCGGAGGCGGGGGCGGGATGAGCACGCTCGCCGTGGTCGTGCTCAACTGGAACGGCCTCGAGGACACCCGCGCGCTGCTGCGGACGCTGGACCGTTGCCGCCTGCCCGCGGGCTGGGGCATGCGCGTGCTGGTCGTGGACAACGGCTCGAGCGACGGCTCACCCGCGGCGATCGCGCACGGGTTCCCCGCGGTCGAGGTGGTGGCGCTGCCGGAGAACCGGCGCTTCGCCGGCGGCTGCAACGCCGGGCTCGAGCGCGCGCGCGCCGCGGGCGCCGACGCGTTTCTGCTGCTCAACAACGACACTGAGGCCGAGCCGGGGCTGCTCGAGCGCCTGCTGCTGGCGCTCGAGCA
>JAXDBZ010000285.1:0-23338 GCA_034678345.1 Candidatus Eiseniibacteriota bacterium | reverse complement strand
CGGCGCGGCCCGGCCACCGCGGCGAGGCGGCGGTGCGCGAGGCGCCGCGCTGCCCCGCGTCGGGGGCCTCGCGCCCCGACGGCGCGCCCCCGCGCGTCCGCCTCCTGCTGCTCGTGGACACGGACGGGCGCGTCCTCGAAGCGTCCGTGCTCCGCGGACTGCCCACGCTCGACCCGGTGGCGCTCGACTGCGCGCGCCGCTGGCGGTTCGAGCCCCGCACCTGGCAGGGCGCCCCGTGCCGGTTCCGGGTCGAGGTGCCCATCGACGTGGACTTCGAGTGACATGCTCCTCCTGACCGCGAACGAGATGCGCCGGTTGGACCGGGCCACCATCGCGGGCGGCGTGGTCTCCGGCATCGAGCTGATGGAGCGCGCCGGAGCCGGCGTGGCGGCGGCGCTGGTGCGGCGGCACGGCGTGCCCCTGGGCATGCGCGTGCTCGTGCTGTCGGGCCCCGGCAACAACGGCGGCGACGGCTTCGTGGCGGCGCGGCACCTGCGCGCGCAGGGGGCGGACGTGACGGTGGGCCTGCTCGGCCCCCGCGACCGCGTGCGCGGGGACGCGCTGGCGCACCTCGAGCGCCTGGAGTCCACCGGGGCGGCCGTGGCGCCGCTCGCCGACGAGGCGGCCCTGGCCGGGCTGATCGCCACGCGCGACTCGTGGGACTTCGCGCTGGACGCCGTGCTCGGCACCGGCGCCCGCGGCGAGCCGGAGGGCATGGTCGCGGCGGCGGTGCAGGCCCTGCGCGAGCTGGACGAGCGCGGCACCCATGTCGTCGCCGTGGACCTGCCGACCGGCGTGAGCGCCGACACCGGGGCCATCGCCCGCCGCGCGGTGCGGGCCGACCTCACCGTCACCTTCGGCTTCCCCAAGCGCGGGCACTTCCTCTATCCGGGCCGCGCCTTCTGCGGCGCCCTCGAGATCGTGGACATCGGGCTTCTGGAGGGCGACGACGACCCGGCCGGTTTCCCCTTCACGCTGGCCACCGCCGCGGGGATCGCGCTCCTGCTGCCGCAGCGCGATCCCCGTGCCCACAAGGGCTCGGTCGGACGCGTGCTCATCGCCGGCGGCTCGCCGGGGCTCACCGGCGCGGTGACGCTGGCGGCGCGCGCCGCGACCCGCGCCGGCGCGGGCTACGTGCAGTGCGCCGTGCCGGCCGGCCTGCACGACGTCCTCGAGGGCAAGCTCACCGAGGAGATGACCCTGGCGATGCCGCAGGGCCCCGACCGCGCGCTGTCCCCCGCCGCCGCCGAGCCCATCCTCGCGCGCGCCGCGGAGGTGGACGTGCTGGTCGTGGGCTCGGGGCTGTCGCGCGACCCGGCGGCCGCCGCGCTGGCGCGCCGGCTCGTGACCGACAGCCCCTGCCCGCTCGTGCTGGACGCCGACGGGCTCAACGCCTTCCAGTGGCAGACCGAGCCGCTCAACGCCGCCCGCGCCGCCTGGTCGCCCACCGCCCCGCAGGGCCGCGCCCCGAACACGCGCGTGCTCACCCCCCACCTCGGCGAGATGTCGCGGCTCACCGGCATCGCGCCGGCCGAGATCGAGGCGCACCGTCTCGACGCCTGCCGGGAATGGGCGATGAAGTGGGGCTGCGTGCTCGTACTCAAGGGCGCGCCCACGGTGGTCGCCGGGCCGGACGGCCGCGCCAGCGTGAACCCCACCGGCAACCCCGGCATGGCCACCGCCGGCATGGGCGACGTGCTCACCGGCATCGTCGCCGCCCTGCTGGCTCAGGGGCTCCCGCCCTACGACGCGGCGCGCGCCGCGGTGTTCGCGCACGGGATGAGCGCCGACGAGTGCGCCCGGACCATCGGTCCGGTGGGCTTCGCCGCCGGCGACGTGGCGGCGGCGCTGCCGCGCGTGCTCGCCACGCTGCTGCGCGAGCGCGACGAGGCGATCGAGCGGGGCGGACGGCGCCCCGGATGAGCGCCGCCGAAGACGCGGAACGGCCCGGGTCGTGGACCCGGGCCGTCACGCGTCGCGGGCGAGCCCGCTCAGCCGATGTGACGCTGGATCTTGGCGAGGATCGCCGGCTTCGGGTAAGCGCCGATGAGCCGTTCCACGGCGTCGCCGTCCTTGAACAGCATCAGCGTCGGGATGCTCTGCACGCCGTAGCGGGCCGAGATCTCCATGTTCTCGTCCACGTCCACCTTGGCGACCTTGAGCCGGCCCTCGTAGTCCTTCGCGATCTCCTCCACCGCCGGGGCGATCGCCCGGCACGGACCGCACCAGGCGGCCCAGAAGTCCACCAGCACCGGCACCTTCGACTGGAGCACCTCGGTCTCGAAGTTCGCGCCGGTGACGGCCACTGCGTTGCCCATGACGGATCCTCCTCGCACGCTCGGGAACTGCGGAAGCACGCCCCGTTCCGATGCGGCGGGGGCGCCGGCGGTTCAGGTTCGGGTCGCGCCGCAGCATAGGAACGTGTTCGGACAGCGTCAACCGGCTGCGGACCGGGCCGTTTTGACGTACCCTGCGCGCGCGGCCCGGCCGTCCGGCCGGGCCCCCGAACCCGGGGAGGCTCCACCCGCGTGATCCCGCTGCGCGACGAGAACCCGTCCGCCACCGTGCCGGTGGTGACGCGCACCCTGATCGGCGTGAACCTCGTCGTCTTCCTGTACGAGCTCATGCTCGGCCCTGGCCTCCGTGACTTCTTCTACGCGTGGGGCTTCACGCCGGTCCGGCTCACCCTCGCCCTGCGCTACGGCGACTTGCCGCTGCCGCCGGCCCTGGCATCGGTCGTCACCTCGATGTTCCTGCACGGCGGCTGGTCCCATCTCATCGGCAACCTCTGGTACCTGTGGCTCTTCGGCGACAACGTCGAGGACGCCATCGGTCACGCCGGCTTCCTCGTCTTCTACTTCGGCTGCGGCGTGGCCGCCACGCTGCTCCACTACCTCACCGTGCCGGTGGCGGCGATCCCCGTGGTGGGCGCGAGCGGCGCCATCGCCGGCGTGCTCGGCGCCTACATCGTGTGCTTCCCCCGCGCGCGGGTGCTCACCCTGCTGCCCATCTTCCCCTTCTTCCAGGTGGTGCCGTTGCCGGCGTTCCTCGTGCTCGGCCTGTGGTTCCTCTTCCAGTTCGTACTCGGCCTCGGCTCCTCCGCCTCGGGCGGCGGCGTCGCCTTCTGGGCGCACGTGGGCGGTTTCGTGGTCGGACTGCTGGCGATGCGCGGCCTGCGGGCCGTGCGCCGTTCGCGCGCGCGGACCGCCTAGCCCGGGCGAGCCGCGGCGGACCGGTGGTCATCGCTCCGCGCGTGGGTTAGCATCGCCGCTCGGCTCCATCACGGGAGGACGCATGCGCAGGGACCTCGACCGACTCATGCAGGAACGCGGACTGGCCGGCATGGTGGTGTTCGCCTACGACCGCTACAGCCAGGCCATGCACTACGCCACCGGCCAGAAGCTGCACTACGGCGTCTACTTCCGTGCCCCCGGCCCCGACGGCCCGCGCGCGCACCTCATCCACGACCCGATGGAGCGCGACCAGGCGGCCGCGGTCGGCTGCGAGCACTCGGGCTTCCCGCAGCACGGCCTGGCGGGCATCCAGACCGAGGAGGGCGGGCATCCGGCGCGCGCCTTCGGGCGCCTGATCGGCGAGACCTGCGCCACGCTGGGGATCGCCGGCCGCATCGGGCTCTTCGGCGAGCTGCCGGCGGGCTTCGCCCACGCGCTGGTCCAGCGCATGGTCGAGGCGAACCCGGCGCTGAGCGTGGACTCGGGACATCCCGACCTGATGCTGCAGGCCCGCACCACGAAGGACCCCGACGAGGTCGAGGCCATCCGCCGGGTCGCGCGCGGCACGGTCGCCGCGATGGGGCGCCTGCGCGACTACCTCGGCACGCTGCGGCGCGACGGGGAACACTTCCGCGACGCCGGACCGGGGCCGGTGCGGCTGGGCACCCTGCGGCGCGTCCTGCAGCGCGAGTTCCTCGAGCACGGGCTGTTCGAGGACCAGGGCGACAGCATCGTCTCGCAGGGCCGCGACGCCGGCGTGCCCCACAACCGGGGCGACGACGAGGAGCCCCTGACCGCCGGGCGCTCCGTCATCGTGGACATCTTCCCGGGCGAGGTCGGCGGCGGCTATCACGCCGACATGACGCGCACCTTCTGCATGGGCCCGGCGCCGCCGGCGCTGCGCGAGCTGCACGCGCAGGTCGAGGAGGCCTGGCGCGCCGGCGCCGCGGCGCTCGCCCCCGGGAAGCCCTGCCGTTCGTTCCAGGACGTGGCCTGCGACGTGCTCGAGCGCCACGGCCACGCCACGCGCCGCACGAACGAGGCGACGCAGGAGGGCTACGTCCACAACCTCGGCCACGGCGTCGGCCTGTCGGTGCACGACCCGCCGCTGCTGGGCGGCGCGCCCACAAACACGGTGCCGCTCGAGCCCGGCATGGTGGTCACGGTCGAGCCGGGGTTGTACTACCCGGAGCGCGGGATGGGCTGCCGCATCGAGGACCTGTACTACGTGCGCCCGGACGGCACCGTCGAGAACCTGACGCCGTTCCCCAGCGACCTCGAGATCGAGCCGCGCGGGTGAAGCCGCGTTCGCACCCGGTGCCGCGCCCGCCGCGGTCGGAGCGGGCCGTGCTGGTGGGCCACGCCGGGCGCGACGGCCCGGACCTGCCCCGCTCGCTCGACGAGCTGCGCCGGCTCGCCGACACCGCCGGAGCGCGCGTGCTCGGCGAGCTGGTGCAGCGGCGCGGCGACGTGCACCCGCCCACCTTCCTCGGCAAGGGCAAGCTGGCCGAGCTGAAGGAGCTGGCCGAGGAGCGCGACGTCGATCTGGTGATCTTCAACGACGACCTCACCCCGTCGCAGGTGCGCAACCTGGAGAAGGAGCTGGGAGCCAAGGTCGTGGACCGCTCCGAGCTGATCCTCGACATCTTCGCCCGCCGCGCCCGCACGCGGGAGTCGCGCCTGCAGGTCGAGCTGGCGCAGCTGCAGTACCAGCTGCCGCGGCTGACCGGCATGTGGAAGCACCTCGAGCGCCAGGCGGGCGGCATCGGCACGCGCGGCCCCGGCGAGACGCAGCTCGAGACCGACCGCCGCTTCGTGCGCGAGCGCATCGCCCGGCTCCGGCGCGCGCTGGAAGGGGTCGAACGCGAGCGCGAGACCCAGCGCCGGCGCCGCCGCGAGCGCTTCCGCGCCGCGCTGGTCGGCTACACGAACGCGGGCAAGAGCACGCTCTTCAACGCCCTCACCCGCGCCGGCGTCCTCGTCGAGGACCGGCTCTTCGCCACCCTGGACGCCACCACGCGCCAGCTGGTGAGCCCCGCGCGCGAGCTGGTGCTGCTGACCGACACGGTCGGCTTCATCCGCAAGCTGCCGCACCACCTCGTCGCCTCGTTCCACAGCACGCTCGTCGAGGCGTTGGAGGCCGACCTGCTCGTGCACGTGGTGGACGCCGCCGACCCCGACCGGGTGCGCCAGATGGCGGCGGTCGAGTCCGTGCTCGAGGAGCTGCTCGAGGAGCCGCGCCCCACCGTGCTGGTCTTCAACAAGCTGGACCTGGTCGGCGACGAAGACGCCGCCGCCGGCCTGGCGGCCCGCCACCCCGGCGCCTTCCTGGTCTCGGCCCGCACCGGGGTGGGCCTCGACGCGCTGCGCGCGTTCCTGTGGAAGAGCGCCGGCGCGCACCGACGCACGGCCCGGCCGGCCTGAGCGAGCCGTACGCGGCGGGCCCCCGTCCTCGCCGAGGACGGGGGCCCGGTCGTCGCGGCCGCGTCGCCGCCGCTCAGTAGATCTCGCGCCAGGAGAGGCGGGTGAAGCTGCCGCTGGCCTGCGAGAGCGCCTGCTCGATCATCTCGGAGCTGTAGTACACGTCGGCCTGGCCGTTGGCCAGCTTGATGGTCGTGGTGCCCTTGCAGATGATGCCGCCCAGCACCCACGCGCCGCCGTTGATGTGCAGGTCGCCCTCGACGTAGATGAGGCCGCGGTAGGTGAAGTTGCCGTTGATGGTCAGGTCCCCCGTGACGTAGAGCAGGCCCGTGCCGTCGCCGCCGTGGTAGGCGGCATCGCCGTCGATGTGGACGAGGCCGTCCGGCGGATTGGGCGGCGTCGCGACCGGGGGCCCGATCCACGAGAAGAACTCCGCCTGGCTCATGCCGAGGGCGTCCCACGGCCCGGCGTAGAAGCCGTTCGCGCCGGAGTAGGGACCGGTCTGGTTCGGGGTGAGGGCGCTGGGGCTGCCGTCGGCGTCGGCGGATCCCTGCTGGGAGATCGTGCTCGTGCTCCAGACGCCCGGGAGGTCGCCGCTGCCGGTGTGGTAGCCGGCGGCGTCGGCCGCTCCGGTCGGCATGCTGGCGGTGTGGTTGTAGCCGCAGATGTTGATGTTGCCCTTGAGCTCGACCGCCACGTTGGCGACCACCGCGCCGTAGGTGGTCGCGTCGTACGGCGTGGGGTACACCTCGGCGCGCACCCGGCGCACGTCGCCGCCGACCACGCCGGTCGAGCTGATCACGTAGATTGGCGAACCCGACAGGGCCTGCACCGCCGGGTTCTTCGCCGCGTCGTAGCGGTAGACGACCGTCCGCGCGTTGTCGGTCTTGTACTCCACCGTGAGCACGTCCGGGCCGCGGCCCGCCGTGCTGTAGGGCAGCCACTCGCCCGTCGGCTGGGCGGTCGCCAGCCCGGTCGAGTCCGTGCCCAACTCCGGCACGCTGCCGGCGGCGACGTTGAAGACCTGCGCCACGGCGCGCGGGTTGCCGCCCAAGGTGATGTCGCCGCAGGCGATGCGCGCCTGCGCCTCGCCGATGCCCGCCTCGGCGACGTTGAGCGCGTCCGTCTCGCGCAGGCCGTGGCTGGTAATCTTGGACTCGACGTTGACCGACACCATCAGGACGGTGGCCAGCAGGGACATGACCAGCAACACGAGCAGGGCGATGACCAAGGCCATGCCACGCTGGTCGCGGAGGAGCCGGATGCGCGGGTCGATCATGGCGTCACCTATCGGACGAAGACCACGACCGCGCCCGTCGAGGCCGAGACCTTGACGCCGACCGCGAGGTCCTGGAGGTACGGGGCTGCGGCCGCGGGGTTCGTGCCGTAGTTGAAGTTGTTGGTGGTGATGGCCGGCACCCAGTTCGCCAGGGCGCCCGCCGACGGATCCGAACCGAGGTGCGGGATGGTGCCGACGTCGAGGAAGTAGATGGACACGCCGCCGACGTAGCCCGTCGTGCCGACGCGGTAGCCGACCACGAGGTCCTTGACCGCGGCCCCGCCTAGGTCCGTCGCGGCCAGGGCGGTGACGATGCCGGGCGCGTTCACCGTCCGCGCGACGTAGAAGTCGAACATGCCGGTGGTGTTTCGCAGCAGGAAGAGGCGCCCCGCGTCCGCCACGGTCTGGGTCCCCGCCACCACGTCGAGCAGGCCGTCGCTGTCCACGTCCACCACCGCCAGCGCGGTCACGGCCTCGCCGGAGATGTCCATCTCGCCGCGGTGGAGGAAGTGCGGGCTGGCGCTCTTGCCCATGTTCTTCAGGAAGTGGACCTGTCCGCCGGTGGCGCTGCGCGCCCCGATGACCAGGTCCTGCAGGCCGTCGCCGTCGAAGTCGCCCAGCGCCATCGCGGTCACCTCGCCCAGCGCGCCGGCGGCCATCCCGCCGGTGCCGGGGTAGGTCTCGGTGCGCGAGAGGGTGGGGGTGGCAGCGTTGCTGCTGGTCCACAGCTCGAGGCTGCCGGTGTAGGCGGTCGGCGACTTCGTGCCGACGATGACGTCGGGGCGGTCGGCGGTTGCGCCGCCGGCGCAGTCCAGCGTCACCACCGCCTGCACGTCCCCCTGGTCGGCCGTCTTGTAGGCCTGGCTGTAGGTGGACGTGTAGTAGCCCTCGTTGCCGCTCGAGTTCTGGCAGAGCCAGACGAAGAAGTTGCCGGCCAACGCCACCTTGCAGCCGGTCACCAGGTCCGGGCGGTCCAGCGGCGAGTCCACGTTGAGCCAGTCGAGGGCCATGGACATAACGGCCCCGGGCGCCGAGCGCGTGTAGTCCGGGCTGGGGTTGAACAGCGGCGTGCTGTTGTACTGGTTGAACCAGGTGGAGACCTGGTCGCTGCCGCCGGTGTCGGAGCCGAGGACGATGTCGACGTCGCCGTGGCGGTTCGCGGTCTTGTTGCCGTTCCAGTCCTTCTCGATCATGTCCGCGCTCGCCAGGGAGAGCACGCGGTTGGCGTCGAGCGTGATGACGGTGAAGGAGGACAATCCGAAGTTCTGGCCGCTGATCGACTCCTCGGCCTCCAGGTAGATCCCGTTGATGGAGGTCGAGGTGGTCGGGAAGTACCCTGCCGGCGGGATGATCATGAGCGAGTACGGCGTCGTGGCCGGCGGGTCGTTGGCCGGCACGGTGATGGAGAAGAGTCCGTTCGCGTCGGTCCAGGCGTAGCCGGGCACGGTGATGCCGCCGTCGGTGGTCACGCCTACCCAGACGTTCTGGATGCCCGCCTCGGCCAGGTCGGCCACGCCGTCCCGGTCGGTGTCACGGAAGACCTTGCCCGAGATCGTCCCGGCATCGGGCTTGTAGACGCCGAAGACGACGGTGTGGGTGCTGCCGTCGGTGACGCTCAGCACCACCGGGTTCGTCGTCGTCACCACGAACGAGTCGGGGGCGGTGGCCGTGATCGTGCACGTCCCGACGGGGGCGAACAACGCCGGGTCCACGTGACCCGAGACCTCGGTCTGGTCCACCGTGCCGCCGGGCGACATCGCGATCCGCACGTTGGCCCGGCCGTTCTCGCCGACGTCCTGCAGGCCGTCGTTGTCGAGGTCCTCGAAGACGTAGACGTCCACGTGCCCGCCCGCCAGCGCGGCGTCAGGGAAGTCGCGGGACGTCGCCGGGGGCACGGTGACCGAGAGGCTCTCGGGCACGCTGGTGTTGACGTAGCCCGCCGGCGACACGACCTGCTTGAGCCAGTAGGTCCCCGCCGGGACGTAGAGGCTGAAGTAGCCGTTGGCGCCGGTGACGGTGGTGTAGGTGCCGCACTGGACGATGGCGCCCGGCAGCCCGCGCTCGCCCGTCTCGCGCAGGCGGTTGACGACGATGCTGTCGAGGTAGACGAAGCCGTCCACGAGGTACTCGTCGGCCGCCGCCTGCGGGACGTTGCGCAGCGAGTTCACCTCGGTCCGGAACCGGCTCGTCGCGTAGCGGCCGCGCCAGTCGCGCTTGCTGCTCGGCGCGGTGAGGTCGATGGCGATGCGCTCGATGTTGGCGAGCTGCGCCGCCGGCACCGGCCCGCTGGACCAGTCCCACGGGGTGGTGCTGCCCTTCAGGTACACGGTGAACAGCGGCGCGATGCCGCTGCCCGGACGGCGGACCAGGGCGACGCGCTGCGTCACCGGGCCGTTGTTGCCCGCGGCGTTGTTCGTGCTGTCGCCGTACACCTCGCGCACCAGCTCGAAGTCGTCGGGGTTGGGCGTGCGCCCGGCCTCCACGGCGTTCGCGCCCGTCTGGTCGGACGCGTCCACCGCGCCGTCGTTGTTGACGTCGAGCGTCCAGCGCACGATCTCCGCGCCGGTCGTGTACTTCGCGGGCGGCGTCCACTCCGTGCCGATCAGCGGCCGCGGCTTCGCCGCGCCACTCGGGTCGTAGGCCTGGGGCGAGCCGCGGCGGACGACCAGCGTGTCGGGGAAGGGCTCGAGGTTCGCGTTGATGAGCACCTCGAGCGAGTCCACGTAGGCGATGGGCGGCTGCGCCCCGCCCGGAGCGTCGCGGTCGGCGCCGTAGCCGGCCGAGCGCAGGTCGCGCGCGATCATGTCCATGGCCACGCGCCCGGCCTCGGTGGCCTCGATGCCGTTCGTCGTCGTCGTCTTGCTGCGCGACGCCAGCGACATCACGGTGGTGAGGGTCACGACGACCAGGCCGAGCAGCAGGACCGTGATCATCAGTTCGACGAGCGAGAAACCGTGCGCCCTCCCTGCCGCCACGTTCCGGGGACGTGCGTGCATGATCATCGCCTCACGTAGGTGGTGGACGTCACGGAGCGGATACCGCGATGGTTCCACTGCACGGTGACTTCGACCTTCTTCAGGTTGGCGAGGGGCGCGCTCAACGCGCTCACCTCGTAGAACCGCTGCCACTGCGCGGTCTCGCCCAGGACCTCCGTGCCGCTGGCGGGGTGCCGGCCGACCGCGAGGTCGGCATCGCCCCAGGCGAGCGTGCGCAGTTGTTCGAGCTTCTCCTGGGTGTAGTAGTTCGCGGTGTTCGCCATGCGGGACTGTACCTGGGTGCTCGTGCCGCTGGGGAAGATCTGGGCGACGGCCAGGATGCCGATGCTCAGGACCACCAGCGCGATCATCAGCTCGGCGAGGGTGGTGCCGCGTTCGCGGCGTGACGGATTCGGTTCGCGAGTGCGCATGGCTACCTAGTGGTTGGTGACGAAGCCGGAGAGCAGGACGCTCACGGTGTCGCGGTGGCCGAAGCGGTTCTGCAGGACGATCAGCCCCGACCGGTCGCAGCGCCCGTCGCGCTGGAACACGAAGGTGCTCTCGACGCCCGCGCCCCACGTGTAGGTGATGCCGCGCGGCAGGCGCCAGGAGCCGCCCACGCCGCTGGCCGGCGTCGTGCGGTAGTCGGACTGTCCGAGGTAGCCGTAGCGGAAGCTCACCGGCTGGACGACCCCGGTGGCGATGGCCTTCTCGCGCGCGAGGCGGAGCTGCCCGGCGATGTCCTCGCCCGCCCCGCGCAGCTGCAGGGTGGACGAGAAGCGCTGGAAGGATGGGATGCTGTACCCGATGATCAGCCCCAGCACCACGAGGACGATCATCAGCTCGATGAGACTGAAGCCCCGTTCGCGCGTCGTCGCCACGGTACTCCCCCTGCGGATGCGGACCGGCCGAGCCCGCCACCATCCGTGTGCCGGGCACGGTTGTGCCTGCACGGGTTATCGTCCCCGGAGCCGGGTGACTTGAGGGTCGCCCGGGACGCGGCGAGAAGGGGGATGCGGAGAGCGGCGGGCCGGCGACCAGCTGGCGGCGAGCACCGTCATAATGGCTTGTCGGACAATGCGTTGTGTTGGAGGCTCCGGGAGCTGCTCCCGGGAGTCCTAGCGGACGGCGGGCCCCGGCGCCGCGTGGCCGGGCCGTTCGTCACCGCTACCCGCCGCGGGAAGGCCGGGCTCCAGCCGGTCGAGCAGCTCGCGCGCGAGACGCTCGTGCCCCACCGAGCGGATGTGGAAGGCGTCGTCCGAGCCGTCCTCGTACGTCCCGTAACAGGAGTCGGGCAGGAGCCCGACCCACGAGACGAACTCGCCCCCCGCCGCGTGGACCGCCCGCTCCAGCGCCGGGTAGGCGATGGCCTCGGCGTGCGGCGTGAAGGGGCGCGGGTCCGCCGCCAGGTTGATGGGCCCGAGGAAGACGACGACGCGCACGCCCCGCCGGGCGAGCACGTCCGTGACCTGCCCGGCGAAGCGGGCGCTGCCCTCCAGGTTGGACGTGGACGGATCGCGCTGCTCCGCGGTGCGGGGCCGCAGGGCGCGGGGGACCAGGACGGCGGCGCGGCTGCTCCAGAGGATCCGCGCCTTCTCCCACAGCTCGCGGCGCGAGAAGCGCACCGCGGCGCTCGCGGCGGACCGGTCGTCGAGCCACCGGGCCGCCCGTTCGAGGAGGCGCTGCGGCAGGGGCAGGGAATCCACCGGCGGCCGCGCGTCGTCGCCCACCAGGATCACGTTCGCGCCACCCGTCTGCTCCGGCGGCAGCGACTCGTAGAGCGGCACCAGCTCCGCGCGGATGTTGTTCTTGCGCAGGCTGTAGACGCTGTTCGACCAGAACACGACGCGCGGCATGATGCCCGCCTGCAGCATCCCCAGCAGCAGCGTGCCCTGCTCGAACGTGTTGGCCCCGCCCAGGTGCAGGCTCAGGACCGAGGTGTCCGGAGCCCGCCGCGCCAGCTCGGCGGCGACGAGCCGCGGGTAAGGCGGCCCCCGGCGGTCCTGCGTGACCATCCCCTGCGAGTCGCCGACGAAGACGATCGTCACCGGCTTCAGCCGCTCGCGCACCTGCGCGAGGAATCCGGCCGGGTCGCCGAAGCGGACCTGGTAGAACCCGTCCGGCTCCGCCGCGCCGGCCACCGGCGCGCGCCCGAGATCCTGGTTCTGCGCCGCGAGCCGGTCCATGGGCGGCCGCACCACCCACTCCACCAGCAGCAGCACGAGCAGCGCGACCACGAGGTCGCGCGCCAGGGCCAGGGCCTCAGAACTGGAAGTAGATGAACGGGACCCGCCCACCCGAACCTCCGAACAGGATGCAGAAGACGATCGCCGCCGCGTAGGCCAGTCCGCGCACGACCGCCGGCACGCCGCGGAACACCCACTCGTCGCGCCGCCGGTACTCGACCCACTGGATGAAGAACGCCGCGGCCGCCGAGACGGCGGTCACGACCCACAGGCTCTTCTGGACCGTCCAGCCGCCCGCGGTGAACAGGCGCGACAGATAGGCGAGGGCGGCGGCCAGCGAGTCGGCGCGGAAGAAGATCCAGGTGAACGTCACGAGATGGAAGACGATCACCATCGCCGCCCCGGCCCGCAGCGCGTCGCCGAAGCCCCGGATGCGCGGGCGCTTGCCCACCGCCCGCTGGCCGAAGACGAACAGGCGCTCGAACGAGAGGAACAGCCCGTGCAGGCCGCCCCATACGATGAAGTGGAGCCCGGCACCGTGCCACAGCCCCACCAGCAGCATGACCGGGACGGTGGCCAGCGGATAGGCGAGCCGCATCTCAGCTTCCACCGTGGGCAACCGCAGCCGGGCCACGCGCCGCAGCACCGACGACATGGCGGGCTGGAAGAGGTACTCCGCGATCCACGAGGAGAGCGAGATGTGCCAGCGCCGCCAGAACTCGGTGAACGAGCGCGAGAGGTAGGGCTGCTCGAAGTTGTTGACCACCTCGTAGCCGAAGAGCCGCGCCGCGCCGCGCGCGATCAGGCTGTAGCCGGCGAAGTCGGTCAGGATCTGCAGCGAATAGGCGTAGGCCCCGACCAGCAGCTCCCCCGAGCCGGCGCTGCCGGCGCGCGCGAACATGTCGTTGCACAGCGGCGCCAGCGGATCGGCGATGCCCACCTTGAGGACGTAGCCGAGCAGCATGCGCTCGAAGGCGTCGCGCAGCTGGACGGCCCGGAACGGCTGGTAGCGCTCGAGCTGCGGGAGCCAGCGCGCGCCTCGCTCGATCGGCCCGGAGAGCACGAGCGGGAAGAAGGCGACGTAGAGGGCGGTGTCGAGCACCGAGGACGACGCGGGGACCCGCCGCCAGTACACGTCCATCAGGTAGCTGATGGCCTGGAAGGTGTAGAAGGAGATGCCGACCGGCAGCAGGACGTGCAGCGGGACGCTGCTGACCTGCAGGCCGAGCACGCGCGCCAGGCCCTCGGCGGCGAGCAGGAAGAAGCCGAGGTACTTGAAGACGACGAGCAGCCCCACCAGCGCGGCGATGCCGGCGGTCAGGACGAGCCGGCGGCGGTGCGGGTCCTCGGTCCGGGCGACGACCTGCGGCGCGGTGAACACCACCAGCCAGACGGCCCCGAGCAGCGCGAGGAAGCGCAGGTCCCAGGCCCCGTAGAAGGCCAGGCTGGCGGCGAGGAGCACGAGCTTCCTGCCGATGCGCCCGGCGGGGAGCCACAGCAGGAACGTCAGCAGCAGGAACGGCAGGAAGACGGAGTTGGTGAAGAGCATCGGCGCGACCGGGTTCCTTTCGCGGCGGGGAGCCTAACACACCCGCCGCGGCAGCAGGGGCGCCGCCGCGGTTGTCGGCGCGGCGCCCGGGGGCTAGTCTGCGCGCCGTGAGCCGGACACGGACGTCTCTCGCCGCCGCCCTCCTCGCCCTGGCGCTGCCCGTCACCGGGCTCCTGCTGTGGATGCAGCACGCCGACGCGTGGGGACTGGGCGGGCGCTCCCCGGTGCTGAGCTACGACGCGGCGCAGTACGCGCTGGCCGCGCGCGAGCTGGCAACCCACGGGCGTCTGGCCACGACCTTCGCCCTGCCGCTTGAGTTGACGCGCCACGCCGCACCGCCCTGGCCGCTGGCGGTCGTGCAGCCCGGCCTCGTCCTGCTCGAGGGCGCGCTCTTCCGCCTCGCGCCCGCCGAGATCCGCCTCGGCTCCACCGTCCTCGCGCGCCTGTCCCGGCCCGACCAGCGCGAGTGGCTCGCCCTGGTCTTTCCCTTCTGCTGCTACATCCTGATCGGGCTGGTGCTGGCGGTGGTGACGTCGCGGCTGCTGCGCCGCCACGCGCCGGCGCTGAGCGAGGGCCGCCGCCTCGTCGCCGGGCTCGTCGTCGGGCTGCTCTTCTACCTCGACCCCGAGGCCCAGCACTTTGCCACCGGCGGCTTCACCGAATTGCCCTTCACGCTGGGGTTGCTGCTCGGCCTCGCCGTCCTCGCCGGACCCGGCTTCGCCGGGTGCCCTCGCGCCCCGCGCCACGCCCTGCTCCTCGGGCTGCTGCTCGGCGTCACCGGCGCCCTGCGCGGCAGCATGCTCTGGCTCGTACCGGCGTTCGCGCTCGCCGCCGCCGCCTTGGCCCCGCGCGGCCGGCGCGCGCGCGTGCTCGTGCTCGTGCTCCTCGGTTACGCGCTGCCGCTCGCCCCCTGGTGGCTCTACAAGTGGCGCGCCTTCGGCTCGCCGGCGTGGGACCTCTCGCGCTTCGCCATCTGGGACGGCGTGCAGGGCCGCACCTGGTTCTCGCTCCACCACGTGCCCGAGATGCCGGTGCTGCCCACGGGCCTCGAGGCCGTCGGCCTGCTCGCCACCAAGACGGCGCGGAACCTGCCGCGCCTGCTGCTCGACGCCGGCACCGGGCTGCGGCCGCTCTGGCTCGGCGCCATCGTCGGCTGGCTCGTGGCGGTCTGGCCGCGGAAGGAGCGGACGGCCGAGGACGAGGCGAGGCGCCCGCTGCGGGTGGCCGCGCTCGCCGTGCTCGGCGTGCTCGCGCTGAGCGTGCTCGCCGCCGCGCTGGGCATCCCCTGGCTCCGCTACCTCTTCCCCGCGCGCGTCGCCTTCGAGGCCGCGGGGCTGCTCGCGCTCTGGGCGCTGCTGGCCCGCCTGCTCCCCGCCGAGCCGCAGCGGGGGCTGCGCCGCGCCGTCACCATCGTCGTCGGGGCGCTCGCGCTCGGCTGGGGCGCGCTGCAGACCGCGAGCGGGAACCTCGAGGCGCGGACCACGGCCGCCGAGCGCGGCATGCCCGGCACGCTCAGCCTGCTGCAGACCGCGGTGCTCATGAACCGCGAGATCCCGGCCGGCGAGGCGGTGATGAGCAACCTGGGCCCGGTGCTGGCATGGCACGCGCGCCGGCCGGTGCTGCACCTGGCGAACTCGCCCGCCGACCTCGACGCCTGCCGGCGGCGGCTCGAGTTCCGCCACGTCCTGCTCGTCTTCCGCGACGCGGCCGCCGCGTGGCCGGAGTGGCGCGAGGTCGTGGCCCGACCGACCGAGGCGCGGGACCGGCCCGAGTGGAACGTGCAGCGGGTGCGGGTGTGGCGCACCGCGGACGGCTTCGGCATCATCTGGCTCGAGCTGGGCCCGCCCCCGGCGCGCCTCGCCGCCCTGCCCTGATCAGCGCACGAAGACGCGGAGGGTCCGGCCGCCGCGCGGCGCGCCGGCTCGCGTTCCGACAGGAGCGGCCACCTCGTCCGTGATCTCCGTCGTCGCGCGCTCCAGCCACGCGACCGTCACCGAATCGGGCCAGCCGCCGTAGAGCTCCTGCCGGGGGTCCACCACGAACACGCGCAGCGCCGTGTCCGCCTCGAGCCGGCGGCGGCGCTCGTCGGTCCACGGCGCGATGGGCGTGCCCCAGTAGCCGCCGCTGCGGAAGAGGTGGAACGACAGCGTCGGCCACTCGGGTCCGACGAAGCACTCCCGCTGCGGCGGCACGTCGGCCAGTCGCGGTGCCACCGCCGCCGCCGCCTCGCGCAGTCCCGGCGCGTGGTAGGGCGGCGGCAGCCGCTGCGCGTCGCGCACGACCGCCCCGGCGATGGCCACCGTGCCCAGCGCCACCGCCGCCACCACGCCCGCGCGCCGCCAATGTGCCAGCGCGTGCGCCCCTAGCGCCGCCAGCCCCACCCAGGCCGGCACGACGACGTAGCTGTAACCGCCCGCCTTCACCGTGAAGAGCGAGAGCACGAGTGTCCCGCCGGCCCACAGGAGCAGCGCGCGCGGCACGGGCTCGGCGAAGCGGCGCACCGCCGCCACGACGCCAACGAGGACGAGCGGCAGCAACAGGGCGAAGGCGTGGCCGAGCATCGCCGCATAGAAGTGCGGCGGCCGGATCCAGTACGCCGCGTAGCCGGCCCCGCTCACCCGCTCGGCCAGCGAGCGGCCCAGGTAGATCCCGGTCCAGTGAGACAGCGAGCCCGGATCGAGCAGCGCCACGGCGACGAGCTGCAGCGAGGCGACGGCGAGCGCGGCCAGCAGCAGCACCGCGACGGCCGCCGCGCGCCCCCGGCGCAGCGGCAGATAGAGCGAGAGCACCGGCACCGCCAGCAGCACCACGAGCCAGAGCTTGCACAGGAAGGCCGCCCCCAGCAGGGCCCCCGCCGCCGCCGCGCGCGCCTTCGACCCGGGGCCGCCGGCGGCGACGAGCAGCGCCGCGGCGCCCAGCGCGGTGAGCGGGATCTCGGCGGCGACGCCGCGCGAGGCGTCGGCGAACCAGGGCAGCGTGACGAGGAAGGCGGCCGCCGCGGCCGCGGCCCACGCGCCGGTCGCGCGGCGGATCAGGGCGGCGAGGCACAGGGCGATTAGGCCGGCGGCCAGCAGCGAGGGCCAGCGCAGCGCCGTCGCCGTGGGCCCGAACGCTCCCACGGAGAGGGCGAGCAGCGCGGGATAGAGCGGCGGCTTGTCGCCCGGGGGCCCCAACGGACTCAGCGAGGTGCTCGCCAGGTAGCGCGGCGAGGCAAGGACGTTCCGCGCCATCGTCCCGTAGTAGCCCTCGTCGCCGCCGACCAGGTCGTTGGCGTCGAGCGGCGAGAGCAGCAGCCAGCCCCCGATCGCCGCGAGGATGCCGAGGGCGATGGCGGCCAGCGGCGAGCGCAGCCTCCTCATCGGCCTCTCCTCGCGCGCACCGGCGTCCCGCCTCAGCCCGCCGGGACTAGGCCGGGCACGCGCAGATCGAGGCGGGCGGCGCCCGCGTCGGCCAGGGCGACGGACACGCGCCAGGTGTGCCGCACCGGCACGCAGCGCGCCGCCTCGCCCTCGGCGCAGCCGACGAAAGAAAGGTCCACGAGCCAGGCGCCCGGCTCGACGGCGCCGGCGGGCAGGACGAACCCGGCGGGCAGCTCCGCGACCGTGCGCGTCACCTGCGCGAGCACGCGGCCGTCCCGGCGCAGCCGCAGCGTGAGCGGTGCCTCCGGGTTCAGGTGGAATCCCGGCGCGAACGCCGCGTCCACCGCCAGCGTGATGCCGTCCCCGCGCCGCAGCGTGACGGGCGCGACCTCCTCGGCCGGCTCCGGGATGGCGCCGCCGTCCTCGCCGCGCGCCGGCGGGTCGAGCCCCTCGATGGCGACCTCGCGCCACGCGCCACCGGCGAGATCGGCCCACACCACGCGGTGGTTGTTCGTGTCGGCGATCAGCACCTCGTCGCCGGCCACGTCGAGCCCGCCGGGCTCGAACAGCCGCAGGTTCCCACGGCCGTCGTCGGCGCCGGGCCGGCCGTCGCCGAGCAGGCTCGTCGCGGTGCGCGAGCCGGGCTCGACCACCTTGATCCGGTGGTTGTAGGAGTCGGCGACCAGCACGCGGCCGCCCCACGCGGCCACACCCAGCGGGTGCTGGAGGCGGGCCGCTGGATGCGCCCCGTCCACGTCGCCGAAGTCGAAGAGCCCTTCGCCGATCACGGTGAAGACGCGCTCGTCCACCAGGTCGAGGCCGCGCACCGCGCTCACCTCGCTGTCCGCGATCCACAACCGGTCGCCGGCGACAGCGATGCCCGAGGGCTGCGCCAGCGCGGCCTCCTCGGCAGGGCCGTCCTGCAGGTCCTCGCGGCCGGTGCCGGCGTAGGCGCGGCCCAGCGCGTTGCCCAGCTCGAAGCGCCAGATCTGGTGCGTGCCCGCCATCGCCACGAGCAGGCGGCTGCCGTGCACCGCCAGGTCCCAGGGCGAGTTGATGCCCTGCCGCGTGCCGCGCCCGCCGCCGGTGCGGTCGTTGGTCATCTCGCCCGTGCCGGCCCAGGTCGTGACCTCCCACGTGGAGAGGTCCACCGCCCGGACGAGGTGGTTCTCAGTGTCGGCGACGAAGAGCTTCCCCCGCGCCAGCGCCAGCCCCTGCGGCGAGTGGAAGGTGGCGCGGTCGGCCGGACCGTCGTCGCGCCCGCGCCCGCCCGTGCCGATGACGCGCAGGAGCGTGGCGCGGGCAAGCGGAACCCCGGGCGCGGGCGGTTCCGGCCACGCCGCCACGATCACGCGGTGGTGCCCGGTGTCGGCGACGAACAGCCGGCCGCCCTCGCGGTCGGCCAGCACCTTGCCCGGGTACGAGAGCCCGGAGGCGGAGCGCACGCCGGCATCGGGAACGATCGCGGGCGGCGCCGCCGCCAGCGTGCCGGCCCGCGCGTGCTGGTCGAGCAGGGCGGCGATCGCCTGCTCGAGCTCGTCGCGCCGCCCCTCGCCCGCCACCGATGCGACGATGGCGCCGGTCGGGTCCACCAGCACGCGGGTCGGCCAGGAGCGCGCCCCGTAGGCCCGCCACAGGCGCATGTCCTCGTCCACCACGACCGGGTGGCGGATGCCGTAGCGCTGCATCGCGGCGTGGATGCTGCCGGGATCGGTCTCGTTGTCGAACTTGGCCGAGTGCACGCCGATCGCCACGAAGGGGCGCCCGGCGAAGACACGCTCGAGGTGCTCGAGGTCGGGCAGGATGTGCATGCAGTTGATGCAGCAGTAGGTCCAGAAGTCGAGCAGCACGACCTGGCCCTTCAGTTCCCGGGCGAGGCGCAGGGGCCGGTCGGTGTTGAGCCAGGCGAGGCCGGGGCCCAGCTCGGGGGCGTGGATGGTGGCGCTCAAGGGTCTCCTCCGCGTGAGGGCGGCGAGACTACGACGTCCCCGGGGCCCGGCGCCAACGAGCCGGCCCGCCCCGGGGGGCGGGCCCTCGCGTTCGTGTCCGGGCGGCGGCCGGCGCCGCGGCCCTCAGCGGCTGCCGTGCCTCAGCCGGTGGAACTCCTCGACGAAGGCCTGCGCGTCCTGGGCCCGGAAGCTCTCGAGCAGGTCCCGGTCCTCGATCTGGATGTCCTCGAAGATGCGGTCGCCGTCCTCGGTGATCAGCTCGAGCCGGCCGTCGCGGTAACGGGCGTCGCACAGTTCGTCGAGCGGACACTCGAAACTGTGGTCCAGCAGGGAACGGACACCGCCGAGCACGGCCGATTTGAAGGCGTTGACGATCACGCCCTCGTCCTCGTCCCGTTCGTTCCGCATCTCCCGGTCGATCTCGCGCATCGTCCGGTCGCTGAGCTGGACGGCGACGTGCCTTCGCGTGATCAGGAGCACGACGGAGCGATTTCGCGTGGGCATCGCATACCGCGCCCGCCCGATGTCGTGGCGGGGCGCGCACACCACGGGCGGCTCGATCGTGCCGCCGCGGATGTGCCCGCCGTGCCGGTCGTGGTCGTGGGCCAGGGAGACGCCGGCAGGGAACACCACCGCCAGCAGCAGGAACAGCGCGGCTCTTCGCATGGCGACACCTCCGCGGATGACCAGGTGCATGGACACCCGGTTCTACGGCCGCCGGGGCCGGGGGGTTGCGGCTCGGCCGTCGGCTGGGGTCCCGGAGCCACCCCCGCGCCCCCGATGCCCGGTTCCGCCCGACGAGCGCGGCAGGCCGGCGCACCGGCATGGGCTATGCTGGTTCCCGTCACCGGAGGCATCGCCCATGGTCCGGTCCCTCCCGATCGCCTGCGTGCTCACGGCCGTCCTGGCCGCGACCGGCGCGTCCGCGGGCACCTCACCGCCCCGCCGGATCCCCATGGACGCGGCGGTGGACCCGCGTATCGAACTGCTCGCCGTGGTCCAGTGCCTGGCCGGCGACGACCAACTCAACACCCTCGACCTCACCTACCGCCGCGACGTTCTTGTACGCTTCGCGCCCTGGCGGGACCATCCCGCGGTCACGCTGTATGCGCGCATGGCGCGCGAGGGCTTCTCCCGCGACGTGCCGCCGGCGGTGATGCTGCGCCTCGCCGATCCGCCCGCGCTCGAGCTGCGCGCGCCCTTCACCGTCGGACTCGAGGCGCGCGCCGGCGGGCGACAGCGCCTGTTCGCCTTCCTCGACTCGCTGCGCGACTTCGCCGACGCCAGCCGCTTCATGGAGTTCGAGGCCGCGCGCGCGGGGGAGTTCCGCGCCCTCGGCCGCCGCGTGCGCGGCGCGTTGCGGCGCACCCGCGTCGTCGGCCCGCTCGAGGAGTACTTCGGCGTGCCCGGTCAGACCTACCGTGTCATCCTCGCGCCCCTCTTCCACCCCGGCGGCTACGCCGCCCGCGTCGAGCGCCCCGCCGCCGGGGTGGACTGCTACGCCATCATCGGACCCGAGCACGCGAGCCGCGGGCGTCCCCGCTTCTGGAAGCCGCACGCGCTCGAGCCGCTCCTCTGGCACGAGTTCTCGCACGTCTTCGTCGGCACGCTGCCCGACTCGTGCCGCCGCGCCATCGCCGCCGACTCCGCGCTCTTCGGCCCGATGCGCGCGCGCATGACCGCGCAGGGCTACACGAGCTGGGAGGTCTGCGCCGAGGAACACCTCGTGCGCGCGGTGGGCGTGCGGCTCGTGCACCGCATGGAGGGCCCCCACGCCGCCGAGCGCGAGCTCGAGCGGCAGACGCGGCTCGGCTTCGCCTACCTGCCGCGGTTACTGGTCGCGCTGCAGCGCTACGAGCACGAGCGCGAGCGCTACCCCACCTTCGCCGACTTCGGCATGGAGCTGGCACGGGCCTTCCACACTCCGATGCCGCCGCCGTCGGAGCGACCGCCGCTCGGCCGCCCGTGACGCCGGCGGGCGCGCCCCCGGGATCGGCCGCGGCGCCGGCCCGCGCGCGGATCAGTTCCCGCGATCGCCGCTGAGGATGTCGCCCAGGTTGCCCAGGATGGAGCCTTCGCCCTTGCGGTGGCCGCCCGCCTGCGGCGCCGCGGCGTAGATGCGGCTGGCGAGCCGGCTGAAGGGCAAAGACTGCAACCACACCTTGCCCGGGCCGCGCAGCACGGCGAAGAACAGGCCCTCGCCGCCGAAGAGCGCGGACTTGAGCCCGCCCACCATCTGGATGTCGTAGCTCACCGAGGGCTGCATCGCCACGATGCAGCCGGTGTCCACGCGCAGCGTCTCGCCCGCGGCCAGCATGCGCTCCTCGTGGGCGCCGCCGGCGTGCACGAAGCACCAGCCGTCGCCCTTGATCCGCTCCAGGATGAAGCCCTCGCCACCGAACAGGCCGGCCCCGAAGCGCCGGGTAAAGGCGATGTCGAGCGCCACGCCCTTGGCGGCGCAGAGGAACGAGTCCTTCTGCGCGATCAGCTCGCCGCCGACATCCGAGAGCCGGATGGCCTGGATGCGCCCCGGGTACGGCGCGGCGAAGGCGGCCTTGCGGCGCACCTGCGCCTGGTTGAGGAACACCGTCATGAACAGCGACTCACCGACGAGGAAGCGCTTGCCGGCGCCGAGCAGCGCGCCCATCACGCCGCCGGTCGGCTGCTGCGACCCGTCGCCGAAGATCGTCTGCATCTCGATGCCGTCCTCGACGAACATCATCGAGCCGGCCTCCGAGAGCACGGCCTCGCCGGGGTCGAGCTCGATCTTCACGAACTGCATGTCGTCGCCGATGATCTCGTAGTCCACTTCGTGCATGGCCGGCATCGTCGGGCTCCTTGGGGATGTGACCGCGGGGATCCCGCGGGGTCTGGTGACGATTACGGACGGGGCCCGGCCGGGGTTGCGCCGGCCGGTTGGAACTCGGCCTCCACCGTGATCCGGCCGCCGCGGCCGGTGACGTCCACGTCGTTGCGCCCCGGGTCGAAGCGGTCGGTGGCCACGCCGTCCACCTTCACCGCGCGCAGCGGCAGGCCGTCCGGGTGGCGGAAGCGCACGAGCACGGCCGGTGGCGCCGCGCGCAGGCGCAGGTCGAGCGTGGCGGTGACGCTCCGGCCCCCGGGGGCGGCGCGGTACTCGACGTCCACCGTGCCGTAGCGCGTGCGCACGCCGCGCGTCCCGCACCGCCCCTCGTCCGCCAACCACTCCCGCGGCAACGCGCGCCCGAAGTGCAACCCCCCGCGGTCGGCGTGGACGAACATCGCCCGCAGCCAGGAGACGGCGTTGGCCTCGTCGCTGGTCTTGAAGTGGGCGGCGCTGGAATAGCCCAGCGCGGGATTGGGGTGCTCCACCATCGCGTCGATCTCGTCGCGGTAGCAGGCGCACCAGGCGTTGAAGAACATCCGCAGGAAGGCCTCCGGCTCGTCGCGGTCGAGATACGGCATCAGACCGGCCAGCAGGTTCGGCTGGATGGAGAAGCCGCCGCGGTCGAACCAGTCCGCCTCGAAGTCCACGACCGGGTAGCCGAAGGGCGGCTCCAGATAGAGGTTGTCCTGGTAGTCGTCGAGGATCCACCCCGCCTGCGGCGCGCGAGCGTCGAACAGCCCCGTGGTCAGCAGGTGGACCGGGCCCTCCAGCACCTCGCGGATCCAGCCCACGTCGCGCCCGCGCCGGTAGAGCCGCGCCGGGTAGTGGGGCACCCAGCGGCCGTCGCGCAGCCGGACCAGCGGCGAGCGGCGGCGCATGGTCTCGAAGCCGCGGACGAGGTCGGCGCGGTAGGCATCGGCCTCGCGCCGCAGGCGCGGCGCCTCGGGATGCCCGATCGCCGCCAGGACCTCCGCCGCGGTGTCCACACCGCGCCAGGTCAGGGCGTTGGTCGAGAGCCAGTAGTGGAAGTCGGTCACGTCCTCGAGGCTACCGGCCGGCAGGAAGCCGCGCTCCCAGCCCCGCGAATGCGCCAGCGGCCCCGTCGTGTTCCGCCGCTGGCGGAACACCCAGTCGCAGCCGGCAAGAAGCGATGGGGCGACCCGCGCGAGCCACGTCGAGTCGCCGGTGAGGAGGTAGTGCTCGCCCAGGCACCACAGCACCCAGCCGTGGTGCTGGTTGTAGTCGCCCTGCTCGAAGCCGCCCGCCCCGTAGTACATGCCGTCGAAGTCGGTGAAGTTGCCGGGCTGTCGCGCCGTGCCCTGGTGGCGGATCCACACCTCGAGCCGGCGCTGCGCCTCGTCGTGCAGGCCGCGCTGGTCGAGTTCGTGGACGACCCTGCAGGCCTCGGTGGCGACGTTGCCGTAGGTCGAGGTCCCCACCGAGGTGTTCACCAGCCCGCTGCCGTCGGGCAGGAACGCGTCCGTGACCAGCACGTGGGACACGTGCGCCGCGTGCAGCGAG
>JAXDBZ010000284.1:0-8111 GCA_034678345.1 Candidatus Eiseniibacteriota bacterium | reverse complement strand
GGGCGCGGCGCGCGGCGCGGCCCTGCCGAACCACCGGTCGAAGGGCAGCTCGAGGTTCATCTCCATCGTCTGGCCGTTGGTGACCGCGCGCACGCTCAGGTCCTTGGAGAGCTCCGGCCCGTTGTTCTGGCTGTACTGCGAGTTCCAGGACAGCGAAGGCTTGAGCCAGCGCCCGCGCGAATGCGTGTAGCTGGCGTTCATGTTCTGCCGCCAGTCCGTCACCCGCCCGAGGTTGATGAAGCCGACCCGGTCGTTGCGGACCTGCCCCTCCGGCAGCACGAGGTTGCGACGGCCCTCGATGTGGTGCTGGACGAACTCCACCGGGCGGGTGTCGGCGCCGAAGCTGATCCCGGCGGTGCGCCCGGTGACGTCGCGGCTCAACCGCAGCGAGTCGAGCTCGGTGCCGAGGCGCTCGTAGCTCACCGTGCGCGTCGTCGTGACCGCGTAGTTCCAGAAGGCCCGTTCCGGCAGCGGGTAGAGCCGGCCCTTGGCCAGCGGCAGCGGGATGGCCAGCAGCCGGCGGGGCGCGACCGTGTAGTTGACCGTGGCCACCTTGGTCACGCTGCTGTCCACCGTCGAGGGGTTCCGGCCCTTCATCTCGGTGAGCGAGTAGCCGGCGGTGATGCCGCCGAGGGTGTAGCGCAGGAACGGGTTCGACTTCTCGCTCCAGGCGCGCGAGTACGACGTCGAGAAGCCCCGGGTCTCGGTGCGCGTCTCGCTGGCGTCCTGCATCGCGCCGGTACGCACGATGTCGCTGCCGGCGCTGAAGCGCGGGCGCGAGCTGTTGCGCGAGTAGCTCAGGTTCACCGGCACGGAGATGCCGGTCTGCGCGAAGAAGCGGTGCGTCTGGAAGGCCGTGCTCCAGGCCAGCTGGTCGGTCGAGGTGCCCGACCCGCGGCTCTCGCCCACCGAGAGGAAGTCCGCCCCGCGACCGCTCCACGACAGGTTGTAGCTCATCAGGTCGGCCAGCTGCCCGTTCACCTGCACGCGCTGCGCGTGGTCCACGTCCTTGGCGATGTCGGTGGCGCGCAGCTCGTCGAGCCACAGCTGGCCGGCGGCGTAGGCCCGCTCGCCGCGGTTCAGGAGCCCGAACGAGATGCGGCGCAGCCGCGTGAAGGAGGGCGAGCCGTTGACGATCAGGCTCTCGCCCGCGGCGGCCCCGGCCACGGCGTAGCGGATCGGGGCGCTGGTCGGGAAATCGGGGTTCAGCTTGAGATTGGACAGGGCGGTGAGCTGCAGGGCCACCGTGCTCCACTGGATGGACCGGGCCGTCGAGTTGCCGGGCAGGCGCGAGCGGTACTCGTAGTAGTTGCGTCCGGTCTCGTCGGAGGCGAAGCGGACGAAGTAGAAGAGCGCCGTGTCGGCCGCCGCGTCGAACGGCTGGCCGAACTCGTCCCGCACGCCGTAGGCGGCCGCGAACCAGTTGAGCTTGCCGTAGCGGCTGTAGTTCTCGTCCAGGGAGAAGGTCTTGAAGGCCTCGAGGGTCGAGCCGGGCTTGAGGTCGGTGAACTCCATGCTGATGGACTGCTCGCGCCGGGTGATCGCCTCGCTGCCGGTGCGGGTCTCGCCCGGGTCGAAGGGCGGCACGTAGACGTCGGCGTTGTCCACCGAGTTCACCGTGTTCAGGGTCAGCGTGGTGAGCGGCGCCTCGAGCGAGAGCGAGTCGAGGGGCGTCTGCTCCCAGCGGCTGCCGACGACGTCGAGCCCGCCGAGCATCAGCAGCGGCAGGCGGACGTCCGCCGCCGAGGAGTCCGGCTCCACCACGCCCTGCACCCACACGCGCACGTGCTGGACCAGCGCCAGGTTCGGGTTGCCGAACTCCACCGCCAGGGTGTCGGCCAGCGGGATGCGGTAGCGCCGCCAGCCGTTGTCCGCGGCCACGGTGGCGACCGGAGACGGCGAGGACGGCCCGAAGTCGCGCTGCACGTCGGTCACCAGGTAGGGCGCGTCGGCCGAGACGTCCCCCAGGTCGATCGTGTACTCGACGTAGTCGTTGCCGCCATCGAGGGCGCCGTTCAGGTTCAGGTCCTCGGTGTCGGGCGTCGTGCGGTTCGTGCGGTTGCCCTCGGTGCCGTTGACCGCCGTCCAGTAGCGCGGGTCCACCGAGCGCCGCTCGTCCGTGTTCACCAGCTCGTCGGGCGGATAGAAGTTGTCGCCCTCGGGGTCCGCCCCGCCGGCACGCACCAGGTCGCGGATCACGTTGGCGTCGGGGTTCGGCAGCCCGTCGAGGCCGGTGTCCTCGTCCTCCGTCAGCACGTTGTCGCGCACGCGGTCCTCGGTGTCGAGCAGGCCGTTCGGCGCCACGTCGGGCGAGCGCATCTGGTCCTCGCTCACCGAGCCGATGTCCACGTGGAGCCGCAGGTGCCGCCCGCGCACGCGGCCCAGGCCGTCCCCCGGCGCGTGGAGGTCGTTGAAGTCGTTCACCCACAGCTCGATGAACTGCGCCCGCGAGAGGTCGAGCCCCGCCTGATCGATGAGGGTGGTCACGCCGCCCCACAGCCGCGTCGAATCGCCGGGCGCCGTGCGCGGCCGGCGCGGTGCGCTCAGGCAGAGCACCTGGCGGGGGTTCCGCCCGCCCTGGGCGTCGTTCAGGTTGGGTTTGAGATCGCGCTCCTTGACGTAGCCGGGCGGCGAGTACCAGCGCAGCTCGCCGTTGCGCAGCGTATCGGTGGCCGCCAGGTACTGGGGGCTGGCCAGCGACCAGTCGGTGCCCGGCGCCACTTCGATGAGCGGCGCGCTGGCGCTGGTCCAGCGCTCCTGGGCCATGGACAGGGACACGGCGTCGCGCGTGCCCTCCATGTCGTCGATGTAGACCTCGTTCCGCGTGTTCGGGTTGGGCAACGACACGCCCACCTCGGCTTGCACCGCCATGGTCGAGGCGGCGGTGGTGCGCACCCCCGGCAGCCGGTCCACCATGCGGGTCATCCAGTCCGGCCGGAACGTCCAGGCGGTGTTCAGGTCGGTGATCAGGCTGCGCGAGGGCTCCTCGCCCAGCCGCGGGCGGAGGTCCTGGGCGCCCTTGCTCTCGTAGAGGAACGCCCCGCCGAAGCTCCGGTCCCGCCCCTCGAGGCGGAAGGCGCTGCCCACCAGCGTCCGGCCCGCCTGCTGGAACAGCGGCGCGTACGAGTAGTTCACGTTCAGCTGCGCGCCGGCCGGGACCTGCCGCTTCAGCGTCACCGCGCCGAGGTCGTAGTCGATCGTGTAGTCGCGGTCGCGGACCCACTGCTCGCCGTTCACCGTGACCACCTCGGAGCTCTCGAGGATGTTGCTGCGGCCGAGCGCGATCTCCCCCTGGACCTGCGAGGCCTTGTACTCCATCTCGATGAAGTAGGTGCAGCTCTGGCTGCGCAGCGGGTTGTAGCCGTCGTAGATGATCGGGTTCGAGGTGTCGTCCGCCAGCACGCTCCCGCCCGTGTGCGGGTCGGCGGCCCCGACCAGCGAGTCCCGGCGCGACAGCAGCGCGCTCACCGCCCGCTCGAAGGCGCGCCCCGAGGCCCCCAGGCGCGGCGCGAACGGCCGCGGGTCGGGCAGGAAGAGCACGCCGTTCCTGAAGTCCACGAAGGCGCGCGCCAGGGCGGTCGAGTTCACGACCGTGCCGTCCACCTTGCCGTCCTGGCCGCGCACCGGCGTGCCGCCGCTCTCGTCGAAGTTGTCGAGGCCCACGACCTCGAGGTAGGGGAAGCCCTTCTGCGGCTGGTTGTAGACCGGCGGGTCGGAATAGCCCTGGTGGACGCGCAGGGTGAACGAGCCCGGGTCGATGCCCTGCCCGCCGATCTGGTAGAAGTTGCGCAGCTCCAGCTCGCGCACCGGATTGAAGGGCGCCAGCGTCGTGTCGGTCTCGAAGTAGACCTTGGCCGCGTCCGCCACCAGCCGGCTGGTGGGCGCCCGCAGCAGCTTCAACTGCAGCGCGTCCACGCCGCTCGGGTCCGCCACCGGGCCCTCGGTGCCCATCCACCGGTACTCGCCCACCCCGTTTCCGCTCGCGTCCACGAATCGCGCCCGGTACGCCACGGCCAGGCGCTGCTCGCCGCTCATCTGCCGCGCCAGGCGGATGATCTTGAAGTTCGGGCCGTAGACGTCGCGCAGGATCTCGAACTCGCCGTCCGAGCCGACCTTGAGCTGGGTGAACTGGCCGAGCACCGAGTGGGTCGTGTCGTGCGCCGCGGTCGCGCCCAGGGAGAGGTCGGCCCAGGCCCGGCCCCGCACGGTGCTGAGGTTCGTCGTGTAGTCGGCGTTGTCCCGGTACAGCCGGATGCTGGTCTCGTCGATGTCGAGGGTCGGCCCGCTCGGGTCGTAGAGGAAGTAGTAGATGCCCCGCACGTAGTCGTAGTCGGCCAGCGTCTGCGTCGAGGCGGAGGCGCCGCCGGTGTAACTGGCGCGTTCGCTCTTGCCCTCCTGCTTGCTCGCCAGCACGGTGAGGTCGAGGGGGCCGTAGCGCATCGTGGTCTTGACGCCGAAGAGGCCCTCGTTGCGCCCGCTGTAGGAGACGTACTGCGTGCCGGGCAGGGTCAGGTTCGTGTTGCCGAGGTCGAAGGCCTGCACCAGGTCGTCCTCGTCGCCCCGGTAGTTGATGGCGATGCGGTTGGCGAGCGGGATCTGGTTGGCCGAGTTCTGCAGCAGGTTGACCTTGATGCGGTCCGAGAGCTGGCCCTCGAGCCGGATGTCCAGGTCCTGCTGCATGTTCAGCGTCGGGAACAGCGAGCGGCGCTGGCCCAGCATGGTCGTCTGCCGGTTGGTCCAGTCGCTCGTGCCCGAGAGCCGGATGTTCTCGGAGCCGGCCACGTTCAGGGCCGGGCCGCCGGGGCCGAGCCAGCTCTGCACCCGGGCCGGCAGCGGCGAGGGCAGCTTGAACGACAGCCCGGTGGTGGGCCCGCCGGTCGTCACCCCGGGGCGCGTGTTGATGTCCTTCAGCGAGCGCGTCCGCCACTGGCGCTCGAACGCGAGCCGCGCCGACTCCTTCGCGAAGACCGACAGGGGGCGGGTCGCGCCGGGCTCGAGGGGCACGTCCCCGACGAACGGGGACATGCTCACCAGGCCCGAATCGGGGTCCAGCCGGATCCGCAGGGCGCGCGGGTCGGTGCGCAGCTGCAGGCCCGCGCCGCGCAGCCGGACGGGGCGCAGTTGGCCCAGCACGAAGCCGTCCTCCAGCGCCAGGCGCGAGGCCCCCCGCCAGGCGGGCGGCAGCGAGTCGGCGGGGGACACGGGCCGGTCGGGCTTCAACCCGAAGTGGGGAAACCCGATGAGTACGATCAGGGCCGGTAGGGCACTCAGCATGCGGGCGTCAAAACGTGTGCGCCTCCGCATGGGGAGGCGCAGCCCAAAACCCTAGCAGGGTAAACCCTGCCGGTCAAAGGCCTTGGAACGATTTCGGTCGCCCCTGTCCCGACCCATGAGGTAGGCTGCGCAGCCGTGCGTATCCTCCATTCCTACATCCTGAGACAGCACCTGGTTCCATTGCTCCTGGGCTTCGGGGTGGTCACGTTCATCCTGGAGATGGACGTACTGTTCGACTACATGGACCTGGTGGTCAACCGGGGGGTCTCCCCCCTGGTGGTCGCCCAGCTCTTCCTGCTGTCCCTGGGCTACATCGTCGCCCTCTCGGTGCCCTGCGCCGTGCTGGTGGCCGTACTTATGACCTTCGGCCGCCTCTCCCAGGACAACGAGATCACCGCCCTGCGGACCGGCGGTGTCAACCTGGCCTCCATCCTCGTCGGCCCGCTCGTCGCGGCGGCCCTGCTGGCCTGCGGGCTGACCCTGTTCAACAACCACGTCCTGCCCGAGGCGAACCACGCCTTCATGAACCTGATGATCAACATCGGCCGCATGCGACCGACGGTGAAGCTCCAGGAGGGCGTGTTCATCACCGACTTCCCGGGCTACAACCTGCTCGTCCAGTCCGTCAACGGCCGCACGAACGAGATGCGGGGCGTGACCATCTACCAGATGAACGCCGGCGGTCCACCCAACCTCATCCTCGCCAAGCGCGGCTACCTCACCTACACGCCCGACGGGCGCACCGCGGTGCTCGAGCTGAAGGACGGCGAGATCCACGAGATCCCCGCGGAGGAGGGCGGCTCGCGCAAGTACCGCCGCATGGTGTTCAAGACCCACACCCTGCACATCGCCGGGGCGGGGGCGATCCTGGAGCGCAGCGTACGCGAAACGCGCAGCGACCGCGAGATGAGCGCCCGGATGCTCCTGGACGAGCGGGCGAGGGTGCTCGAGCAGCACCGGTCCTCGCGGGCCCAGCACCTGGAGCGGCTGGCGGCCCACGGGGTGGATCCGGCCGTGATGGAGTCGGTCATGCCGGCCTCGCTGTCGTGGTGGTCCCGGGTCCTCGCCGGCCTGCGGGGGGCCGGCGGGCCGGACCCGCGGCTCGAGCCGGCCCTGCGGGAGAACCCGGGGCTGCGCGGCGAGCTGGACCTGTGGCGGCTGGAGCACCGGGCCCTCGAGCGGCGGGCCGGGGAGCTGTCGGTCGAGGTCCACAAGAAGTTCTCCCTGCCGGCCGCCTGCGTGGTGTTCGTCCTCCTCGGCGCCCCGCTCGGCATGCGCGTGCGCCGCGCCGGGCCGGCGGTGGCCTTCGTCTCGGTGGCCTTCTTCCTCTTCTACTACCTCTGTCTGGTGAGCGGCGAGGAGCTGGCCAACCGCCTGCTGCTGCCCCCCTGGCTGGCCATGTGGCTGCCCAACATCGTGCTGGGCATCTGGGGCCTGGTGGCCACGCTCCGCGCCGTCGAGCTGCTGCCGGAACGCCGCGTCGCGTCCCGACCCGCCGCCGTCCCCCGCCCGGAGCCCACCGCGTGAAGATCCTCGACCGCTACCTGCTGCGGGAGTTCCTCCTCTACCTCGGCCTCGGGCTCGTCGGGGTGATGGCCATCTTCGTCGTCGTGGACGTCTTCGAGAAGCTCGACGTCTTCCTCGACCACCGTGCCCCGCTGGCGCTGGTGGCCCGCTACTACCTCTACCGCCTGCCCGAGTGGGTCGTGCAGGTGATGCCCATCGCGCTCCTGCTCGCCACCTTCCTCGGCCTCGGCCAGCTCAACAAGTTCAACGAGCTGACGGCGATGCGCACCGCCGGCAAGTCGCTGGCCGGCATCCTCGGCCCGGTGCTGGTGGTCTCCGTCCTCGCCGCGCTCGTCTCGCTCACCCTGAGCGAGCTGGTCGTGCCGCGGACCAACCAGGCCCGCGACCGCCTCTACGACCAGGAGATCCAGGACATCCACCGCCAGGCGGTGACCGAGCGGGCCGACGTCACCTACCTCGGCGAGGGCGGTCGCATCTTCTACATGCGGCTCTACCTCGTGAACGAGGAGCGCATGCACGAGGTCTCGCTGCAGGAGTTCCGCGGCGGCGCCCTGGTGCGCCGCATCGACGCCGCCGAGGCGAGCTGGGACGGCCAGCGCTGGGTGTTCTCCTCGGGGCACCTGCGCGACTTCGCCGGCGGGCGCGAGCGGGTCAAGCCGTTCGCCCGCATGGCGGTGAACGGGATCAGCGAGCGTCCGGAGGACTTCGCCAAGGAGAGCCGCAACCCCGGCGAGATGAACTTCCTCGAGCTGTGGAACTACGTCCGCCGGCTGCGGGCCAGCGGCGCCCGCGTGGCGAACTACCTCGTGGACCTCCAGGTGAAGCTGGCCTTCCCGCTGGTGAACCTGATCGTCATCCTGATCGGTGCCCCCCTGGCCACCCGCCTGCGCATGCAGAGCGCGGCGCTCGGCTTCGGACTGTCCATCACCATCTCCTTCTGCTACTACGCGCTGCTGCGTACCGGCCAGGCCCTGGGACACAGCGGGGCGCTGAACCCCTACGTCGCGGGCTGGCTCGGCGACCTGGTGTTCGGCGCGGTGGGCGCGGTGATGATGCTGCGCGCGCGCCAGGCCTGACTCAGAGCTCGAACGCCGCCGGGATCGTGTCAAGGCCGGCGCAGAACTCCACGTCGCGCGCGTAGTCCGGTCCGAGCGAGCGCAGGTAGCGCCCGTGCTCGCAGCCCTGCACCAGGGCGCGCACCTCCGCCGCGTCGCGCGGCGCGAGGGCGCGGGCGAAGGACGCGGCCGCTCCGGCCAGCCGGGCGCCGCGGGCGGCCAGCCCCGCGACCAGCCAGCCCGCGCAGGCCGCGT
>JAXDBZ010000283.1:0-11436 GCA_034678345.1 Candidatus Eiseniibacteriota bacterium | reverse complement strand
GGGCGCGGCGGCGGCCCGGCATGCGCTCGAGCGCTCGGTGGACCACGCCGTGCGCCGGGACCGCTGAGGCGCCGCCCGGTGGAGCGCTCCCCCATGCCGCACCGCGCGCGCCCGGCCGCGGCCGGCGCGCTGCACGTGCTCCGGCGCGCGGCCCGCGCCGCGCTGGCGAAGAAGGCCACCGACGTCACGGCGCTCGACCTGCGCGAGCTGGGCGCGGTGTGCGACTACTTCCTGTTGTGCTCGGCGGCCAGCGAGATCCAGGTGAAGGCGGTGACCGAGCACGTCGAGGAGGTCCTCCGCGGGGAGGGGCTGCGCCCCTGGCACGTCGAGGGCCTGGAGGGGCGGCGGTGGGTGCTGCTGGACTATGTGGAGGTCGTCGTGCACGTCTTCCACGCGCGCACGCGGGAGTATTACCTCCTGGACCGGCTGTGGGGCGACGCGAGGAGCGTGGATCTTGGTCTGGAAGGAACTGACTGAGGGGCTCGCGGCGGCCCTGCGCGCGGCGGACCTCCACAGCCCGGAGCGGATGGCCCGCCTCGAGCTGGCGGTCCCGCGGGAGGCCGCCCACGGCGACTGGACGACAAACGTCGCCCTGCTGATCGCGAAGGAGCTGAAGCGCCCGCCGCGGGCCCTGGCCGAGGCGCTGGCGGCGGCGTTCCCGCGCGACCCGGACCTGTTCGAGGCGGTCGAGGTGGCCGGGCCCGGCTTCCTGAACTTCCGCTACAGCCCGGCGTTCCTCGAGCGGCTGCCGGCCCGGATCGCGGCCGCGGGACCTGCGTTCGGCACGAGCGACGGGGGCGCGGGCCGCAGGGTGCTGGTCGAGTACGTGAGCGCCAATCCCACCGGTCCGCTCAACGTGGTGAGCGCGCGGGCCGCGGCGGTGGGGGCGACGCTGGTGCGCCTGCTGTGCGCCACCGGCCACGACGCGCAGGGCGAGTTCTACGTGAACGACGCCGGCCGGCAGGTGGACCTGCTGGGCGAGTCGCTGGCCGCGCGCTTCGCCGAGCGCGTGGGGCTGGAGCGGCCGTTTCCGAAGGACGGCTACCGGGGCCAGTACGTGCGCGACATGGCGGGAGAGTTGCCCGAGGAGGAGGCGCGGACCGCGCTGGCGGCGCCGGAAGGGGCTGCCTGGTTCCGCGAGCAGGCGCTGGCGCGCATGATCCGCGGGCAGCGCCGCGACCTGGGCGAGTACGGGGCCGAGTTCGCGCGCTGGTTCCGCGAGTCCGAGCTGCATCGTTCGGGCGAGGTGGCGGCGACGCTGCGCGCGCTCGAGCAGAAGGGGGCGGCCTACCGCGCGACACGCCCCGAGGTGGACGACGAGGGCGGCGGTGAGGAGACGGGGGGCGGCGGGGAGGCGACGTGGCTGCGCACGGGCCGCTTCGGGGACAGCAAGGACCGGGTGATCGTGCGCAGCAACGGCGCGCCCACCTACCTGCTCCCCGACCTGGCCTACCACCTCGACAAGCGGGCCCGCGGCTGCGACGTGGCCATCGACCTGTGGGGACCGGACCACCACGCCTACGTCACGACCATGAAGGCGGCGCTGGCCGCCGCGGGCGTGGCTCCGGGCTTCCTCGAGGTGCTCATCGTCCAGCAGGTGAACCTCGTGCAGACGGGCCCCGACGGCACGCGCGAGCAGGTCAAGATGAGCAAGCGCGAGGGCCAGCTGGTGACGCTGCGGGAGCTGGTCGAGGACGTCGGCGCCGACTGCGCCCGGTTCTTCTTCCTCATGCGCTCCACCAACGCCCACCTCGACTTCGACCTCGACGTGGCGCGGCGGCAGAACGACGAGAACCCGGCCTACTACGTGCAGTATGCCCATGCGCGCGTCTGCTCCATCCTGCGCTACGCCGCCGAGCGCGGCCTGCGCCCGGGCACGGACGAGCGGGTGCCGCTCGCAGCCCCCGAGGAGGTGGCGCTCGTGCGGCGGCTCGCGGTCTTCCCCGAGGTGGTGCGCGGGGCGGCGGCGGCCCGCGAGCCGCACCGTCTGCCCGCCTACCTGGTCGAGACCGCGGCGGAGTTCCACCGCTTCTACCACGCCTGCCGGGTCGTGGGGGACGACGCCGCGACGGGCGCCGCGCGGCTGCGGGTGACCGACGCCGCCCGCACCGTGCTGCGCAACGGGCTGACACTCATGGGGGTCTCGGCCCCCGAGCGGATGGACCGGGCGGCGGAGGCGACGGGATGAGCGGACGGGCGGACATCCTGGTGGTCGGCTCGGTGGCGCTCGACTCGGTGCGCACCCCGTACGGGGAGGCGGTCGAGGCCCTGGGCGGGTCGGCGGCCTACTTCTCGCTGTCGGCCGCCCACTTTGCGCCGGTGCGCATCGTCGCCGTGGTCGGGGAGGACTTCCCGGCCGAGCACCGCGAGCTGATGGCCGGCCGTGGCGTGGATCTGTCGGGCCTCGAGATGGCTCCCGGTCGCACCTTCCGCTGGCGCGGGGAATACGGCCCGGAACTGGCGCACGCCCACACGCTCGAGACGCAGCTCAACGTCTTCTCCGCCTTCCATCCGCGCCTCGAGGCGCAGCACCGCGCCTGCCCCTACGTCTTCCTCGCCAACATCGACCCCGAGTTGCAGCTCGAGGTGCTCCAGCAGATGGAACGGCCGGCGCTGACGCTGAGCGACACGATGAACTACTGGATCGCGCGCAAGCCCGACCTGGTCCTCGAGGTGCTGCGCCGGGTGGACGTGGCCCTGCTGAACGAGGAGGAGGCGCGGGCCCTGGCCGGCGAGAGCCTGCTGGTGCGCGCGGCGGACCGCCTGATCGAGCAGGGAGCGCGGTCGGTCATCATCAAGAAGGGCGAGCACGGCGCGCTGTACCGGGGCGCGGGCGAGCGCTTCATCACGCCGGCGTTCCCGGTGGACTCGATTCGCGACCCCACCGGCGCCGGGGACTCGTTCGCCGGCGGTTTCCTGGGTTGGGTGGCCCACTGCGGTCGCGTGGACGGCGGGATGCTGCCGCAGGCGATGGCGTGCGGGACGACCATGGCCTCGCTGGCCATCGAGGACTTCAGTCCGCGACCGCTGGCGGAGGTCGGGCGGGACGAGATCGCGCGCCGCGTGGCCCTGCTGCACCGCATGGTGCACTTCGACATCGAGCCGCTCTTCTGAGACGGGCCGGTGCCGGCCGGGTTGTACAGGGATGCGTGGCCGCGCGGCGCGGGCATATGCTAGGATGGTGCCTCGGCCGGGCGGCCGGGAGAGGAGCCAGCCCCTTGGAAGACGCGCGCATGTCATGGACGACAGAGGCGGAGAGCGGGATTCGCGGCCTGCCGGACGTCGAGGACGCCCGGATCCTCGTCGAGGGCGGCGAGGTGCGCGAGATCCACGTCATCTCCGGGTCGCGCAAGCCCGCGAAGCTCATCGTCAAGGACGTCGTGGGGCTGATGTGGACGCGCTACAACCACCGGATCGACCACCGGGTGGTCGGGGTCGTGCGCGTGCGGTCCCGGTCGAACGGCGGACCGGAGGCGGAGACGGCCCCGACGCCGGCGCCGGTCGCCGCGACGGGTGAGGAGGCGCGGCGCATCCGCTTCGGCAGTGTGAACCTCTACATGGACGGCGCGCGCGCCCAGGCGCAGGTGGAGTTGCGCTGGAAGGGCGTGCTGCGCATGGGGAGCGCGTCAGGGTGGTGTTCGCGCGAGGGCGCCCACCGGCTGGTGGCGGCCGCGACCCTGGCGGCGTTGCAGGAGTTCCTGGACGACGACGTGGCGCTGGGCGTCGAGGCGGTCGAGGTCGTCCGGATGGGCGGGCACGAGGTGGCGATCGTGGGCCTCGCGCTGCTCACGCACCGTCAGGAGAAGATCCTGACGGGTTGCTGCACGGTGGGACGGGACCTGCCCCAGGCGGTCGTCCTGGCCACCCTCTCGGCACTGAACCGTGTGATCGGCGGCCTGAAGACGAAGGAGCCGATCGAGTACGTCTTGAGACCGGCATCGACGTAGGAGCCAGCGGAGCGACAAGACAGACGGGAAGCGAAGCGAAGCCACCTGACGGGAAGCAGGACGTACCCCCGCAGAATCCTCTACCTAAAGGAGGTGGGCTTCGTGGACCTCATCCTCTTGATCTTGGAGTTCTTGGGTCGGGCGGGCTGGTAAGGGTCCGCTGACCAGACCCGAGCCATAGCCTCCGAAATGGATGCCGGTCTCCTCTATGTCCCGAGCCGCGCGCACCAGGCCCCGCAGGATCGAATCTGCATGAGCGAATCCGCCGCGTCCGTCCATCCCCGCGCCTTCCGGCTCTATCTCGCGATCGTCGTGCTGGCGGCGGCCGCCGGCCTCGCCCTCCTGAGCCCCGCGGCCGGTGTGCCCAGGCCGTTCGCGCTGGCGGTGGTGCTCGTCCTCATGGTGGCGAGCGAGGTCCGCCCGGTGGCCCTGCCGAGCGGCGGCTACGCGACCGGCAGCGCGGTGATCGACCTGGCGTCCATCATCATCCTCGGCCCGGTCTGGACGGCCTGGGTGGACGTGGTGAGCACCCTGGTGGTGCAGGGGGTGCTGCTGCGGAAGCCGGCCGTGCGCGTCCTGCACAACGTGTCCATCTTCGCGCTGACCGCGCTGGCGGCGGGCTATGGCTTCGTGCTCGCGGGCGGCCGGGTCGGCGAGCTCGTCCTGCCGCGGGACATCGCGCCGCTGCTGGCCTGCGGGGGCCTCTACTTCCTCTTCAACTCGGCCTTCGTCTCGGTGGTGCTCGGACTGACGAGCGGGCCGGGCCCGTGGCGCATCTGGCAGCGCAACTTCCTGCAGGGAATCCTGCACCACCTGGCCTTCATCGCGCTGGGCACGCTGGTGGCGGTGGTCTACCTCGGGGCCGGCCCGTGGGGGCTGGCGCTGGTGATCATCCCCTTCCTGGTCGCCCGGCATTCGTTCGGCGCCTACATGGAGATCCGCGCCGACCTGAAGGAGTTCGTGCGCGCCCTGTCCGAGGTGCTCGAGGAGGTGGACCCGTACACCCGGCACCATTCGCACCGCGTGGCCCGCTACGGCGAGCGCCTGGCGCGCGGGATGCGGCTGTCCGAGCGCGAGGTCGAGGAGATCGAGTACGCGGCGCTCGTGCACGACCTCGGCAAGATCGGACCCCAGCACCAGCACATCCTGCAGAAGCCCGGGTCGCTCTCGCGCGAGGAGCAGCGCACGCTGCGCGGGCACCCGGCCGCCGGCGCCGAGATCGTGGCGCGGGTGCGGGCGTTGCGCCGCTCGGCCGAGATCGTGCGGACGCACCACGAGCGGCCCGACGGCCAGGGCTATCCCCTCGGCCTGCGGGCGGAGGACGTCCCGGTGGGGGCGCGCATCCTCAACGTGGCGGACGCCTTCGATGCCATGACCTCGGACCGGCCCTACCGCCGCGCGCTCTCGGTGGCGGCGGCGCTCGACGAGCTGCGCCGCGGCGCCGGGACGCAGTTCGACCGCGACGTGGTGGCCTGTCTGCTGCGGCTGCACGCGGTCGGGGAGTTTCCCCTCATCCCCAGCCCGACGAGCGAGGACCTGCAGCTGCTCCGCCTGCGCCCGCGGGAGGCCCAGGGCTGATGCGCTATCGCGACGCCGGCGTGGACATCGCGCGCGCGGACGGGCTCAAGCGGGAGCTGGGCGAGGCCGTGCGTTCCACCTGGCGGCCGGGCGTCGAGCCCCTGCACGCCGGGTTCGCCGGCGTGCTGGCGCCGCCGGCGGGGGCCGGCCGGTTGGTGGCGGCGAGCATGGACGGCGTGGGCACGAAGCTGCATCTGGCGCTGGCGGCGGGCGGCGTGGCGGGCGCGGCCGGGGACCTGGTCCGGCACGGGGCCGACGACCTGCTCGTGCACGGCGCCCGCCCGTTGGCCTTCCTCGACTACATCGCGCAGTCGCGTCTGGACCCGGAGGTCGTCCTGGCGGCCGTGCGCGGGATGGCCGCCGCCTGCCGCGAGGTGGGCGCCGTGCTGCTGGGCGGCGAGACGGCGGAGATGCCGGACACCTACGTGCCGGGCGTGGTGGACGTGGCCGGGTGCATGCTGGGCACGGTGGAGGAGGGGCGCGTGCTGGACGGCAGGCGCGTGCGGCCGGGCGACGCGGTGCTGGGGCTGGCCTCGCAGGGCCTGCACACGAACGGCTACTCGCTGGCCCGTGCGGTCCTCGCGCGCTCCGGCCTCGGGCTGGCCGACCCGCTGCCGGGCGGCGCGGGCGAGTCCCTCGGCGAGGCGCTGCTGGCTCCGCACCGCTGGTACGGCCCGGCGCTGCACGGCCCTCTGGACGCCGGCCGGGTGCACGCGCTGGCCCACGTGACCGGCGGCGGCATCGCCGGGAACCTGGTGCGGGTGCTGCCGGCGGGCTGCCGGGCGCGCATCGAGGCGACGGCCTGGGAGTGGCCGCCGCTCATGCGCTGGCTGGTGGCGGCGGGCGAGGTGCCGGTGGACGACGCGCGCCGCGCTCTGAACCTGGGCATCGGGATGCTGGTGGTGTGTGCCCCCGGGGTGGTGGACGAACTCCTGCCCGGCTTTGAGCGGGCGGGCGAGCGGGTGTTCCGGCTGGGCTCGATCCTTCCCGGCGAGCGCGGCGTGGACTGGGCGGGGGATCCGGGGAGCTGAGCGCCGCCTGCGGCGGTCCGGGGGCGGAGGGGGTGTGGGGAGGATGGAGCGCCAGCGAGGTGTGGGGGAGGGACCGGCCGGCGGGGGCATGGCGATGCCGGTCATGCTGGGGCGGGCGCCGGCGTGGCAAGGGGTCTGCGACGTGCTGCCGCGGGTGGCGCGGAGCGGCCTGCCGGTGGTGGTTCTGGGCGAGACGGGCACGGGCAAGGAGCTGGTGGCCCGCACCCTGCATGCGCTCTCGGCCCGGGCGCATGGGGGATTCGTCGCCCAGAACTGCGGGGCGACGCCCGACACCCTGATCGAGAGCGAGCTGTTCGGTCACAGCCGGGGCGCCTTCACCGGTGCAGTGGCCGATCGCGCGGGGCTCTTCGAGGCGGCCGCCGGGGGGACGCTGTTCCTGGACGAGATCGGCGACGCCAGCCCCCTGCTGCAGATGAAGCTGCTGCGCGTGCTGCAGGAGGGCGAGGCGCGGCGGGTGGGTGACACACGCGCGCGCCGCGTGGACGTGCGGGTCGTCTGCGCCACCCACCGCTGCCTCGAGCACGCGGTGCAGAGCGGGGGGTTCCGCGCCGACCTCTACTTCCGCCTGAACGCGGTGCGTCTGCGCCTGCCGTCGCTGCGCGAACGGGGCGAGGACGTCGTCCTGCTGGCCCGGCACTTCCTGGCGGAGGCCGCGGCGCGGGCCGGCCGGGAGCCGCCCGAGCCGACGCCGGCGCTGCTGGCGCACCTGCGCGGCTACGCCTGGCCCGGCAACGTGCGGGAGCTGGCGAACGCGTGCGCCTACGCCGTGCACGTGGCCGACGCCCGCGGCCGCGTGGACCTCGAGCACTGGCCGGAGACGCCGCTGGCGGCGGTGCCGGGCAGCGCGGCCGCGGGTCTGCACGCCGAGACGCGCGCGCTCGAGGAGCGCCGGCTGCGCGAGGCGCTGGAGCGCACGCGCGGCAACAAGTCGCAGGCGGCGCGGGCGCTGGGACTGTCGCGCCAGGGGCTGCTGAAGAAGCTGCGGCGCTACGGCCTGACGCCCGCCGAGTCGGCCGCCCTCGGGCTTGACGGTGCCGGGGGCGCTCCCTAGAGTCCCCGATTCGGAACGAGGGCGGCCGGGTCCGCCGGGAAGCGGCAGGGAGGCCGCGGGCCGGGGCGGACCCCAACCTGTACGAGGGAGGCAAGGCGTGGCCCGCAAGACGCTTCGCATCGGGCTGGTGGGCGTGGGCGCAACGGCCCAGATCAATCACATCCCGGCGTTGAAGAGGATCGAGGACGTCGAGCTGGTCGCCCTGTGCGACCGCGATCCCGAGAAGGGCGCGCGGGTGGCGCAGAAGTTCCAGGTGGCGCGGTCCCACAGCCGCCTCGACGACCTGCTGGCCGACGACATCGACGTGCTCGACATCTGCACCCCGAACTACCTCCACGCGCCGATGGCGGTGGCCGCGCTCGAGGCCGGCAAGCACGTGTTCTGCGAGCGGCCGCTGTCGCGCAGCGCCGAGGAGGCGCAGGCGATGGTGCGGGCGGCGCGCAAGCACGAGCGCGTGCTCATGTGCTCGGTGCAGCACCGCTTCCGTCCCGACGCGCAGCTGCTGCGCAAGTTCGTCGAGAAGGGCGACCTGGGCGAGATCTTCTTCGCCAAGGCCGGCTGGCTCCGGCAGCGCACCCACTGGGATTCGGACGAGTGGCGGCGGCAGAAGCGCGAGTCGGGCGGCGGCGTGGTGCTCGACCTCGGCTTCCAGGTGCTCGACCAGGCCCTGTGGGTGCTGGGCGGCCCGAAGGTGGAGTCGGTCACCGCCAGCCTGCACCGGGCGCGCAAGGGGGAGGTGGAGGACAACGCCATCGCCTTCTTCCGGCTCGCCTCGGGGGCGACGCTGACGCTCGAGGTGACCTGGGGGCTGCTCATGGAGAAGGACTTCGCCTACGTGAACCTGTTCGGCTCGGGCGGAGCGGCGTTGCTGAACCCGCTGCGCATCCACAAGGGCATGCACGGCACGCTGGTGAACGTGACCCCGCAGGTGGAGACCTCGCGCTACCAGTACAAGCAGTCCATGGAGGCGCAGTTCACGCACCTGGCGGACGCGCTGCGCAAGGGCACGCAGCCGATGGGCTCGGCGGAGGAGATCCTGCCGGTGATGGAGCTGCTGGACGCGGTGTACCGATCGGCGGAGCAGGGCAAGGAGGTCCGGCTCGCGTAGGCCGCGGCTCACGATCGAGCAGGCCCTGGCGGGGCTCTCCGGCCTGCTGCTGGGCGCCGCGTTCCTCCCGCGCGTGCCCGGCTTCGTCGCCTGGGCGGCCCTGGTGCCCCTGCTGGCAGCGCTGGAGCGGCGCGTCCGCGGCGGGGCGTCGGCCGGCGCCCTGTTCCGCCTCGGCTGGCTGTTCGGCTTCGTGTTCTTCGGCGTCGGCATCCACTGGATCGCCCTCCTGTCCGATGTGGCGATCACCGTGCCGTGGCTCAGGTACCCGGCCTGGCTGGCGGCGGCGGCCTATCTGGCGCTCTTCCCCGGGCTGGTGGCGCTGGTGGCGGGCGCGCTGGCGCGCCGCGTCCCGCTGGCGTGGTCGTTCCCGCCGGCCCTGGTCGCCGTCGAGTGGCTGCGGGGGTCCGGAGAGCTCGGTTTCCCCTGGTTCCAGCCGGCGTACACGCAGCACGCCTACGTGGCCCTCGTCCAGATGGCGAGCCTCGGCGGTGCGGCGCTGGTGACGCTCTGGCTCGCCGTCCTCAACGTCCTGCTCTGGCGCGCGCTCGGTGGCACGGCGCGCGGGAGGGCGGCGCTCGGCGCGCTGGCGCTCGTGCTGCTGCCGCTCCTCTGGGGGCAGCGCGTGCTCGAGGCGGAGCCGCCGGCGGACCCGGCGCAGGGGACCGGCCGGATGGTCGCGCTGGTGCAGGGCGACATCCCGGGCGAGGTGAAGTGGTCGGGCCGGCACCAGCCGGAGATCCTGCGCACCTTCCTCGATGAGTCGGGGGCAGCCGTGGCCGGCCGCCAGCCGCCGCCGATGCTGATCGTGTGGCCGGAGACGGCGACCGGGAGCTACCTGCGCCGCCAGCTGGACCAGTCGCTGCAGGTGCGGGCCTTCGCGGCGGGCCACGGCGTGCCCGTGTTCTCGGGTTTCGCCGACTACGGTTGGGACTCCACGGGCGCGCTGCATCACTTCAACGCCGCCGGCCTCTTCGGGGCCGACGGCTCGTGCGGCCCGCTCTACGCCAAGCGGCACCTGGTGCCCTTCGGCGAGCGCATGCCCTTCCAGCGACTCCTGCCGTGGCTGGGACGCATCGAGCTCGGCCAGGCGGAGTGGGCCGCGGGCAACGAGACGGTGCTCTTCCCCAGCGCGGCCGGGCCCTTCGCCTGTCTCATCTGCTTCGAGGCGGTCTTCCCGGACCTGGCGCGGGCGGACGTGCGCGCCGGGGCGCGCTGGCTGGTGAACATCACGAACGACGAGTGGTTCGGACGCAGCGCCGCGTTGCCGCAGCACGCGGCCATGGCGGTCTTCCGGGCGGTGGAGAACCGCGTGCCGCTGGCGCGCTGCGCCAACACCGGCGTGACGATGCTCGTGGACGCGCACGGGCGCGTGGTGGAACGCCTGCCGGTGTTCACGCGGGCGGTGCTGACGGCGCCGCTGCCGCCGCCGGCGCGGTGGGGCTTCCCGACGCCGTACGCGCGCGCGGGCGACTGGCCGAGCGCGGCGTGCGCGGGGGCGCTGCTCGTGCTCGCGCTGGTCGCGCGGCGGCGGCCGCGTTGACACCCGCGCGGCCGCGTGGCTACCATGCGGCCTCCGCTTCCCGCTCGCGACCCTGTGTCCTCGGAGTGCCGGTGCCGTGACGCCAGCTTCGGTGGTGCGATGAGCCTTCGCCTGGGTCTCCTGGGCGCCACCGGCCTCGTCGGCAGGACGATGCTCGCGGTCCTCGCGGAGCGCGGATTCCCGGCGGACGAGCCGCGGCTGCTGGCGAGCGGCCGTGCCGAGGAGCGCAGCCTCCGCTACCGCGACCGCGACCTCCCCGTCGTGCCGGTGAGCGCGGCGGCGCTGCAGGACCTCGACGTCGTGCTGTCGGCGGTTTCGAACCCCCTGGCCGAGGAGTGGGTGCCGGTGGCCCGCGCGGCGGGGGCGGTGGTGGTGGACAACAGCAGCGCCTTCCGCTACCACGACGACGTTCCCCTGGTGGTCCCCGAGGTGAACGGGGCGTTGCTGGCGGGCCGCCCCGGCCTGGTGGCGAATCCGAACTGCTCGACCATCGGCATGGTCATGGCGCTGGCGCCGCTGGCCCGCGCGGCGCGGCTGGCCGCGGTGGTGACCTCGACCTACCAGTCGGTCTCGGGGGCCGGCTCGGAGGCGCTCGCGGAGCTCGAGCGCGGGGTGCGCGCCGGTCTCGAGGGCGACCCCCCGCCGCGCGCAGACGGCGCTCCGGCGTTCGCCTTCAACGTCGTGCCGCAGATCGACCGCTTCCAGGCGGACGGCTGGACGCGCGAGGAGTTGAAGGTGGTGTGGGAGACGCGCAAGATCCTCGCCCTGCCGGAGCTGCCGGTGAGCTGCACGGCGGTGCGGGTCCCGGTGCGCGTCGGGCACGGGGCGGCGGTGCACGCCGTGTTCGACCGTGCCATCGCGCCGGAGGAGGCACGGCAGCTGTGGGCGTCCTTCCCCGGCCTCGAGGTGATGGACGACCCGACGCAGGGGCTCTATCCGACGCCGCTGGCCTGCGCCGGGCGCGACCAGGTGCTCGTGGGCCGCGCGCGCGCCGACCTCTCCGATCCCCGCGGTCTGGACTTCTTCGTCTGCTCGGACAACCTGCGCAAGGGCGCGGCGCTGAACGCGGTCCAGATCGCGGAGGGCGTCTTCGGGACCGGTCCCGGACGGCGATGAGCGAGCCGAACCGGATGGCCCCGCTGCTGCTCGGGACGATGGCG
>JAXDBZ010000282.1:0-5088 GCA_034678345.1 Candidatus Eiseniibacteriota bacterium | reverse complement strand
CGGTGCCCCTGCCGGAGATCCTCTACGTCGGCCAGGGCATGAGCGAGTCGGTGGCCGTCTCCGACGACGGGCGGGCGCGGTACTTCAGCGTGAGCGGGAAGATCGAGGCCTCGACCGCGCCCAAGGACATGCGGTTGCAGCGCATGCTGGGGCACCTGGCGGCGGCGCTGCATCCGCGGCCGCGCAGCGTGCTCATCGTCGGCTTCGGCTCCGGTGCCACGTCGGGCACGTTCACGCTCTACCCGGACGTGGAGCGGATCGTGATCTGCGAGATCGAGCCGCTCATCCCGCGGGTGGTCTCGCGCTACTTCGCCGACGCGAACTACGACGTCGTCTCGGACCCGCGCGTGCGCGTCGTCCACGACGACGCTCGGCACTTCCTGCTGACCACGCGCGAGCGGTTCGACCTGATCACCTCGGATCCCATCCATCCCTGGGTCAAGGGCTCGGCCGCGCTGTACAGCCGGGAGTACTTCGACCTCATGCGCCGGCACCTCGAGCCGGGCGGCCTGGTGACGCAGTGGCTGCCGCTCTACCAGAGCAGCGAGGCGACGGTGAAGGGCGAGATCGCCACGTTCTTCGCCGCGTTCCCGGGTGGCTCGATCTGGGCCAACGACGTGCAGGGGCAGGGCTACGACGTGGTGCTGCTGGGTGGCGACGCCGCGCGGCGCATCGACCTCGACGCGCTGGAGGCACGCCTGCGGCGGCCCGACTACGCCCGGGTCGCCCGCTCGCTGCAGGAGGTCGGCTTCGGCTCGTGGGTGGACCTGCTCTCCACCTACGTGGGCCGCGACGACGACCTGAAGCCGTGGCTGGCCGGCGCACGGATCAACCGCGACCGCCGGCTGTGGCTCCAGTACCAGGCCGGCCTCGAGACGCTCACCTCGGACGAGGTGCGGATCCGCGACCGCATGGCGGCCTACCGCCGGTTCCCGAGGGAGCTGTTCGCCGGCTCGGAGGCGATGGAGCGGGCGCTGCTGGGCGGGGGAAGCAGGTAGGGGGGCGGTCGGGACCCGGGCGGCGAGGGTCGGCGGCCGCCGCTACCTCCACGTCACGTCGTCGAGCGCGATGCCCCAGGGCGAGGCGAGGCCCGTCACGCGGGCGAGCTCCGCGCCGGCGGGGGAGAGGCGCGTCACCGCCCCCACGGCCCCCAGCGTGACCCAGGCCTCACCCGTGGTCGGGTCCACGGTGAGCTCCCGCGCCCCGTGCTGGCCGGGGGTCGTGGCCACGACCGAGCCGTCCATCGCCAGCAGCACGACGCGGTCCGCCGCGCCGTCGGCCACCCAGACGCGGCGCCGTGAGGCGTCCACCGCGACGCCGATGGGGCCGGCGCAGGCGGTCACCGTGTCGAGCGGGGCACCCGCGGCCGAGACCCGCACGACGCGCGCCGAGGTGTAGGACGTCACCCAGGCCTCGTGCGTCACCGGGTCCACGGCCACGCGCGAGGGCATCGCCACGGTGGCCATCATGGCCAGCGCACCGGCCGCGGTGTAGCGGCGCACGCGGTTCGAGTCCTGCTCGACCACCCAGATCGAGCGGTCGCCGGCGTCCACGGCGATGTCCCCGGGGTAGCCGAGCGCGGTCAGCAGGGGCGGGTCGGCCGCGGCGCCCGAGGGCAGCAGGTGCACGAGGCGGCCGTCGCCGACGTCACCCACCCAGGCCGAGCTGTCGGCGGGGTCCACCGCCACGGCGCCCGCCGTGCCGAGCCCCTGGCCGACGACGTTCGAGCGCCCGCTGCCGGGTTCGTACACGAACACGTCGCCGGACGGGCCCACGCACCAGACGCGCCCGCTGGCCAGGCTCACGTCCACCGCCACCGGGTAGGCGCCGCCGTCGGGCTCGAGCGACTCGGCGACGTGCCGGCCGTCGGCGCTCAGGCGCACCAGCTCGCGCGCGCCGTAGTCCGCGACCCAGGGGCGCAGCGGTCCGGGGGTGGCGAAGTCCTCGGCGGGCAGGCTGCCGAGCCCGCCCGCGAACACGAAGTAGAGCCGGTAGCGGTGCAGGCCGCCGTTGACGAGCCCGAAGTCGCCGAGGCTCGTCTGCGTCGGCGCCAGCACGCCGGTGATGGCGCGGTAGGCGATGTCGCCGGGCGCGAGGCGGAAGAGCTGGTAGCCGAGCAGGGTCGGGGAGTCCACGCGGTCCCAGCTCAGCCGCACGCTCTGATTGCTGGCGATGGCAGCGAAGCCGGCAGGGCGCCCGCCGGTGTGCGGGTTGGCGGGGTCGAACGGATTGAGACGCGCCCGCTCGCTGCACCCGGCGAGCGCGAGGGCGAGGGCTAGAAGCGCAGCGTGACGGCGCATCGGTCGGGCCCGGCGGCGAGGTCCAGGCGGGAGGCGGGCCGGCGGCGGACGAAGCGCAGCCAGACGGCCGTGGCGACGAGCGCCTCTCCGGTCAGCAGGGAGGCCGCCGAGAGCCGGTCGTAGTGCCGGCTGCGGTCGTAGAGGTGCCCGGCCGCGGCGGGGTCGGTGGAGACGAGGTAGTCGTCGTAGGCGTCGTTGGCCCGGGCGGTGAGAACGAAGGACAGGCCGATGAGCCCGGCGCCGGTCAGGAACGAAGCCCAGGCGAGGCGGTGCGTCCCGTCGGGCGGGCTCTCGAGCGCGACGAGCTCGAACGGGCCGCCCGACGGCGTGGCGGAGGAGTCGGCCGTGAACGGCTCGGCCGCCTGCGCCAGGGCGCAGACGGCCGGTAGGGAGATCTGGGCAGCGAGGCTGGCCGCGAGGACCGCGGCCACGGTCCGCATCATGCCATTCGCTCAGGCCGGCAGCTTGGCGGCGAACGACGCCAGGCGCGACTTCTGCCGGCTGGCGGTCTCCTTCTTGATGACGCCCTTGGCGGCGGTGCGGTCGAGGATGGCGACGGCCTTCTTCAGGGCGGCCTCGCCCTCGGGCTTGGTCCGGGCGGCGCGCACGGCCTTCACGGCGGAGCGCATGCGGGTCGTGGACGCGACGTTCCGCAGGCGGGCCTTCTCGTTGGTCCTGACGCGCTTGGCCGCCGACTTGTGATGCGGCATTCGTTCCTCCTTCAGGGACTTGTCTGCGAAAAGAGACGAGTACGTTACGGCCCCGCCGCGCCCAGTGTCAAGCCGGGGGCGGCCCATTCCGGCCGCTTCCTCCGCTCCCGGCGGCGCACTCCGTCGGCGGGTCCCCGGCGCCGGCCACGGCGGGCGGTCGCGCCCGCGAAGAACCCGCTTGGACCGCCGCCCGGCCGGGTGTAGCGTGCTTGCTTCGAGCGAACCTCCTCGAGGTCACCGGGGGTCTCCTTGGGCGCTTTGGCGGACAAAGTGATGAATCTCCCGGCCCTGCCGGGGGTTTACCTGTGGAAGGACGGCCGGGGCGGCGTCCTGTACGTCGGCAAGGCGCGCAGCCTGGCCGCCCGGGTCCGGTCCTACGTGAACGGGGACAACTCCCATCCCCGCCTGCGCGAGCTCATGGCCGAGGCGGCCGACCTCGACACCATCCTGACCGCCACCGAGGCCGAGGCGCTGCTGCTCGAGGCCACGCTGATCAAGCAGCACAAGCCCCACTACAACGTGCTGCTCAAGGACGACAAGTCGTTCCCCTACGTGCGCATCAGCGTGCAGGAGGACTACCCGCGCCTGTCGGTCACGCGCCAGGTGCGCGACGACGGCGCCCGCTACCTCGGCCCGTACACCGACGTCAAGCACCTGCGCCGCACGCTGCGGGAGGTCCGCCGCATCTTCCCGGTCCGCACCTGCCGGAACTTCGAGGACTACCGCCGCGGCAACCGGCCCTGCCTGTACTTCCACATCCGCCGCTGCGCCGGGCCCTGCACGACGCGCGCGCGGCTCACCCGCGAGTCCTATCGCGCCATCGTGGACGGCCTGCTGCTCTTCCTCACCGGGCGTGACGCCGAGCTGCTGCGCACGCTGCAGGCGCGCATGGCCGAGGCGGCCGCCACGCGCCGCTACGAGGAGGCGGCGCGGCTGCGCGACCAGGTGCGCATGCTGGAGAAGGCGCGGGTGCCCCAGTCGGTGGTGCGGGCGAAGGGCCGCGACGCCGACGTGCTCGGGCTGACGCGCCACGGCCGGCGCGCCGCGGTGGCGCTGCTGCTGCTGCGCGGCGGGCGCGTGGTGGGCAAGGAGACGCGCCTGCTCGACCGCGCCGACCTGCTCGAGGACGGCGCCCTGCTGCAGCAGTTCCTGACGCAGCACTACCTGGGCGGCGCGACGGCACCGCGGCAGCTCGTGGTGGCGGTGGAGCCGGCCGAGGCGGCGGTGACGCTCGAGGCGGTCTCGGCGCGGGCTGGGCACCGGGTCGAGATGCTGACGCCGCGGCGGGGGCGCCCGCGCCAGCTCCTGCGCGCGGCCGAGCGCAACGCCGCGCACGCGCTCGAGGACCTGGCGGCGCGGGCGGCGGGACGCCGGGCGCGCTTCTCGCCCGAGGTGCTCGAGCTGCAACAGACGCTGGCGCTGGCCGAGCCGCCGTGGCGCGTGGTCTGCTTCGACGTCTCCAACTTCGGCGCCGAGGGGGCGGTGGCGGCGGTGGTGGCGGCCGAGAACGGCCGCGCCCGCACCGGCCTGTACCGGCGCCTGCGCCTGCGCCGGCCCGGCCCCGACGACTTCGCCCTGATCGGCGAGGCGGTCGAGCGCTACTGGACGCGGGTCGAGTCGGGGGAGGAGCCGCGGCCGGACCTGGTCATGGTGGACGGCGGCGCCGGGCAGGTGGGCGCGGCGCGCGCGGCGCTCGGGCGCGTGGCGACGCGGCGCGTGCCGCTCATCGGCCTCGCCAAGCGCGAGGAGACGGTCGTGCGCGAGGACGGCCCGCCGCTCGTCCTGCCGCGCCGGAGCGCGGCGCTGCGCTCGCTGCAGCGCCTGCGCGACGAGGCGCACCGCTTCGGCCTCACCAATCACCGGAACCTGCGCGGGCGCGCCCGCATCGCCTCGGCGCTCGACACCGTGCCGGGCGTGGGACCGGCCCGACGCGCGGCGCTGCTCAAGGCGTTCGGCTCGGTGGCGGCGATGAGCGGCGTGCCGGCCGACGAGATCGCGCGGCGCGCCGGCGTGCCGCTGCCGCTCGCCCGGCGCGTGGTCGGGCGTCTGGGCGCGGGCGGCGACGCCATGCGGCGGCC
>JAXDBZ010000281.1:0-10925 GCA_034678345.1 Candidatus Eiseniibacteriota bacterium | reverse complement strand
GGCCTGCGGGCCGCCGTGCTGGTCACCGCGACGATGCTGTTCTTCCCGCCGCTCGCCCTGCTCGGCATGGTCACGCCCTACGCCATCCGCCTAGCGACGCGGCAGGTCGAGGAGGTCGGGCGCGTGGCCGGCAACCTGTTCGCCGTCTCGACGCTGGCCAGCGTCGTCGCCGCCCTGCTCACCGGGTTCGTGCTCATCCCCCAGCTCGGCGTGACGCGCCTGCTCCTGCTGGTCGGCGTCGTGCTGCTCGCCGCTGCGGCCCTGGCGCGCTGGGGCCCGGTGCGCGGCGCGGGTCTCGTGGCGCTGCTGGCCGCCCTCGCCGCGCTGGCGCTGCCGCGGCTGGGCGGGCCGCCGCGCACGCCCGGCGTGCTCGCCGTGCGCGATACGCAGTACACCGAGCTGCGCGTGGTCGAGCACCAGGACCTGCGCTACCTGCTCCTCGACGGCGGCACGCACAGCTTCGTGCGCATCGAGGACAACGCGACCCGGCAGGCCTACGTCATGGTGACCGAGCTGGCGACCGAGCTCTTCGCGCGACCCGGGCGCGCGCTCGTCGTCGGGCTGGGCGCCGGCTGCCTGGCGCGCCAGCTCACCGTGGACAACTGGCAGGTGGACGCGGTCGAGATCGACCCGGAGGTCACGCGCGCGGCGCGGGAGTTCTTCCGCTTCCAGCCCCAGTTCGCCACCGTCCACCATGCCGACGGCAGGCGCTTCCTGCGCGCGACGCGGGACACCTTCGAGCTCATCGTGCTCGACGCCTTCGGCAGCGGCGCGGTGCCCTTCCACCTGCTCACCGCCGAGGCCTTCGCCGAGGCCCGTGCCCGGCTGCGGCTGGGCGGCGTCGTCGCCGTGAACCTCGAGGCCATCGGCTGGCAGGAGCCGCTGGTGCGGGCCACCGCCGCCACGCTGGCCACCTCGTTCCGGCACGTCGTCGCCCTGCCCATCGCCGAGCCGCCCGACCAGTTGGGCAACGTCGTGCTGTTCGCCTGCGACCGGCCACCCGAGATCGCCGACGAGCGTCTCGGCGACCCGGTGGCCACGCTGTCCGACGAGCAGGAGCACTGGCGGGTCCTGCAGCGCATGCACGCCTGGGCGAATCGCTTCACGCCCACCGGCGGGCGCGTGCTCACGGACGACTGGAACCCTTCGGACCTGCGCTCGGAGGAGATCAACCTGGCCACCCGCCGCCGCACCCGCGAGCGGCTGCCCGTGGCCTTGCTGGGGGGTTAGGCGGCACTGCGGGAGCGGAAGCGCACCGCCTTCCCGGAGGCGACCGCCTCGCGCGCCAGCACCCGCATCCCGCGCTCGGCCCGGTCGGCGACGACGCGCATCTCGCCACCCATCTCCTTCATCTGCCGGCCGAGGACCTCCATGCGCGCCTTCAGCTCCCGCATCTCGGCGCGCGTCCGCGACCGTTCGTGGCGCGACTGTTCCCGCTCCAGCTCGCCGCACTCCCGCTCGAGCTCGAGGCGCTCACGCTCGAGCTCCATCCGCTCGCGCGTCTCGAGCCCCTCGTCGTCCAGCTCCGCCAGCGCCAGCCTCACCTGGGCGGCGGCGCGCCGGGCGGCCAGCCGGCCGATCTTCGCGCCGTACCGGCCCATCCTGGCGCCGTGCCGGCCCATCTCGGCGCCGTAGCGGCCCTGCTCCGCTCCCAGCCGGCCCATCCTCGCACCCAGCTCGCGCAGCGGCTCCACGAGCGCCTCGGCCCGGTCCACCAGGGCGCGGTCGCGCACCACGTACTCGCGGCCGTCCAGGCGCAGCCAGAGCACCGGCCGGCCGCTGGCGCGCGCCTCCCGCACCAGCGCGTCGTGGTCGGCGTCGTCCAGCGCGTCGTGCATGCAGTCCGAACGACCGTCCACGATGGCCCAGCTGAAGCCGTCGTCGTCCGAGATCCAGCGGGCGGAGCGCGAATGGTGATGGTCCGACGCGCACGCGGCCGGTGTGGCGGCGAGCGTCGCGACGAGGGACAGGGCGGCGAGGGCGGCGACGTGACGCATGGGATGCCTCCGGTGGAGGGGCGGCGCCCCGCCCCGGCGATCGCGGCGGCGGGAGCGGCCCGCGTGTCTTCACCGGCTTGGACCCTGCGGCGGCCGGGAAGGTTGGAACGGGTCACCCGGGAGCCCCGCTGCGCCAAGTCGCGTCCCCGGCGGGGCGAAGCGCGCGCCGGAAGTCGAGCGCATGGTGCCGTCAGCGATGCCTTCCGGGTCGCGCGAGCCCCGCCGTGCCCGCAGGCGCTACGCGTGCGCCCGTAGGCGCTATGCGTGCGCCGCCAGCTCCTCCGCCGTCCGGTCCCGCATCGCCAGCGCCCCGGTGAAGCAGTTCTGGGCGCAGAGGCTGCAGCCCACGCACTTCGCCGCGTCGAAGCGCGGCTTGCGGTCCTCGCCCAGGCTCACGGCGAGGTAGCCGCAGCGCGTGCAGTTGCCGCACGAGACGCACAGCTCCGGGGTGAGCGACGGAATGCGCTTGGTCGCCGGCAGCGCCATGAAGTCGGTGACCGGGTTCGGCAGCGCCCGTCCGATCAGCTCCTCGACCGAACGGATGCCGCGCGCCTGCATCAGGTGCGAGAGGCCGGAGTGCAGCTCGCCGACGATGCCGACGCCGTACTTCATCGCCACCGTGCAGAACTGCACGGTGCGCGCCCCCAGCGCGAGGAAGTGCGCGGCCGAGCGGTAGTCCATCGGCCCGCCGTTGCCCGAGACGGTCACGCCGAGGTGCCCGACCGAGGCCAGCGTCAGGTTCGAGATGGGCGCCACGCCCGCGCCGCTCATGCCGACGACGATGCCCTCGTCCCACTCCGCCTTGCGGCCGGGCCGGAAGAACAGGCTCGGGAAGGAGTTCGCCAGCGTCACGCCGGCCTTCTTGCCCGGGTACCGGGCGAGCACGTCCTTCACGGCGCGCACGATCACCTCGACCGAGGTCACCGCACCGGTGAGCTTGAAGAGCTTGGGCACGTCGGGGTCGCTGGTCTCCATCACCCAGTCCACGACCTTCGCCGTCACCCCCGCCGACTGCGACACGATGGCGCCCTCGGTGCCGTCGCCACCCTGCGGGCAGGAGAGGCTGAACTCCACCACCATCGCGCCGGCCCGCTCGAGCTTACGGCTGTTCGCCTGCCAGACCTTGCGGTCGAAGGCGTCGTCGCCGCTCACCGGCCCGCCGGTGGAGGCGCCGATGAGGCGGTCGGGGTACTCCTTCACCAGCCGCGCCAGCTCGCCCACGACGCGGTCCAGCGGGTGGTCCGAGACGTTGTCGGCGTTGCCGTAGGTCTGCGGCTCGAAGACGTGCATGTAGTCGGCGGGGATGTGGATGGGCAGCCCGTCGAAGGCCGTCTTCATGATGCCGCCGGCCCAGCCCGCGTCGAGGGCCTTCTTCATCTGCTCGTAGCCGTCGGTGGGCGGCGCCGCCGAGAGCAGGAACGGCGAGGGGATCCGGCGCCCGAAGAAGTCCACGTCGAGCGGCACGGGCACGTCGCGGTAGCCGGCGACGCGGTGGCGGCTCTTGCGCGGGCGCTCGACCTTCGGCTCCGACTGCTTCCGCGCCCAGGCGTCCAGCGCCAGCGCCGCGTTCTTGCCCGCGGCCGAGGCCTCGACCACGGTCGAGGGCCCGTGCGCCGCGTCGCCCGCGGGGAACAGGCCCGGCTTGCCGTCCACCTTGAGCCCGGCGCGGTTGCCGATGGCGATGACCACCCGGGCGATGCCGGGCAGCGTCTGCGCCGTGCCCGGGACCGGCGTCATCTTCGAGGGGTGGAACCTCTCCCCCGCCGCCAGCGCGACCCGCTCGAGCCTCAGCCCGCTCACCTGTCCGCCGTCGGCGAGGATCGCGGCCACCCGCGTACGGCCGACCAGGTTCACCGGGTGCTCGATCAGGCTCTGGCGCTCCTTGGGCGTGAGCGGCAGCTCCGCCCACTGCTCCAGCGTGATCATCTCGACGCCCGCCGCACCCTGCTCGAGCGCGGTCAGGGCGCAGTCGCAGGCGATGGCCCCGCCGCCGACCACGGCGACGCGGCCGGGGCACCCACCGGAGGTGGGTCCCGCGTGCTTCTTCGGATCGGCGAGATAGGCGTTGCCGGACACCGCCAGGTCCTCGTTCTCGATGCCGAGCCGGATGGGCTCGTGCAGCCCACCCGCCACCACGACCCCCGCGTAGCCCTGCGCCAGAAGCGCCGCGGGGTCGTCCACCGGCCGCTCCATGCGCAGGTGGACGCGCGGGTGGTTCGCCAGCCACTCGATGTCCGTGTCGAGCACCTCCGGGTCCATGCGCTCGGCGGGGATGAGGCGCACCGCCCCGCCGGGCCGCGCGTTCGGGTCGTGCACGTCCACCTCGTAGCCGAGCTGCGCCAGCGCGAAGGCGGCGGCGAGGCCCGCGGCCCCGGCACCGACCACGGCGGCCTTCCTGCCGTTCGCCGGCGTGACCTCGAAGCGCGGCATCACCCCGAGCGCCTTGGCCCGCGCCACGATCGCCGCCTGCACGTAGGGGATCTCGATGGCCCGGTCGAAGAGCTGGCGCGAGCAGGCCAGCTGGCAGTGGTGGTCGGGGCAGACCGCGCCGCACACGCCGCCCAGCGGGTTCTTCATCATGATGAGCCCCGCGGCGCGGCCGATGTCGGCCGGGGTGCGGCCGGCGGCGGCCATGATGAAATCGGCGGGCGAGCAGTCGGCCGGGCAGGCCTCGGTGCAGGGCTTGGTCTCGCAGTACACGCAGCGCGCAATCTCGGAGGCCAGCTGGGCGTCGGTCAGGAACAGGTCGGGGTGCTTCACGACGGGTCTCCCTCGTTGGGGTCGTCCGGGTGGCGTGCCAGGCGGGTGAGTCTAAGCGATGCGGCGGCGGGCGGCGAGCCGGGCACGGAGCCGCAGCGGACACGGCCGGAGCGCGGAACGGGACGGCCGGGGAGAAGAACGCGGGGAGGCGGGACACCGTCCCGCCCCCCCTCTCCGACGAGCCACGCCGCGGTGCCGCGACCGCGGGCGCCTCACCGGATGCGCACGGTCCGCCTCACCGCCTCGAAGTCCCCCCAGCGGGCGCGCACGAAGTAGACGCCCGTACCCGCTTCGGCGCCCGTGGCGTCGCGACCGTCCCACGCCACGGGATGCTCGCCCGCGCCGAGCTCGCCCTCGAGGAGCGTGCGCACGCAGCGGCCGGCCAGGTCGTAGACGCCCACCCGCACCCGCGCCGCGCGCGGCGCGGCCAGCACGAAGCGCACCTCGTCGCGGAAGGGATTCGGCCGACCGGGCGTGAAGGCTGCCCGCGCGGGAACCCCGGGCAGGACATCCACGCCTGCCGCCCAGACGACGAATGTGGCGTCGCCGGCATCCGTCCGCTGGGGCGCGGTCGGGTCGTAGATGCGCGCCAGCGCCGTCGTCGTGGGCGGGTCGGTCACCGTCCACGCCCAGGAGGTACCGGTGAGGTTGGTGGCCACGGTCTCCCAGATCAGCCCGCCGTCACGCGAGAGGTCGAGGTTGACGGCGATGACCCCCGCGCCGCGGGTCCAGCTGAAGGTCTCCTCGTCGCCCACCTGCCAGCTCTCGCCGCCGTTCGGTGCCACGACCTCGACGGCCGGCGAGAGCCCGAGGCCGCAGTCGCCGGCCAGCATGACCGTGAGGTTGTCGTCCAGGTCGCCGGAGTTGACGACGGCGGCATCGCAGGCTCCGTCCTCGTCGAAGTCGCTCACGACGACGGCCTCGGGCGCGTCGCCGCTCCGGTACAGGATCGGGCTTCCGAACGTTCCGTCACCCGCTCCGCCGGTCCCACCGCCCCGCAACAGGGCGACACCGCCCATCGTCGAGCCGTGCGCGTCCACCTCCTGGCAGGCCATCAGCAGGTCGGCGATGCCGTCGCCATCGCTGTCGGCCACCACGAGGTTGCGCGGGACCAGGGCGGGCTTGGTGAAGGAGTACGTCACCGGCGGGGCGAAGGTACCGTCACCCGTGCCGCCGCTGCCGTTGCCGAGCAGGACCGAGAGGCTGTGGTCGTCCGCGTTCGCCACGGCGAGGTCCAGGATGCCATCCTCGTCGAAGTCCCCCGTCGCCAGCCCCCACGGACCCGCACCGGCAGCGTAGCTCGCCGGGGCGGCGAACGTCCCGTCGCCGACCGGGCCGCTGCCGTTGCCGAGCAGGACGGAGACGCCGGCGGAGCCGTTGTCGGTGACCGCGAGGTCGAGCCGGCCGTCCTCGTCGAAGTCGCCGGCCGCGAGGTGGCTGGCGCCCGTGCCGGCGCCGAAGCGGACCGCGGCGGCGAAGAGGCCGCTGCCCTTGCCGCCACTGCCCCCGCCCAGCAGCACGGCCACGCTGTCGCCGCCCGCCGCCGCCAGATCGGCGATGCCGTCCTCGTCGAAGTCGGCGGAGAGCACGTCGGAGAACGCGCCACCGCTCGCGTACGGCACGGCCAGGCCGAAGCCCCCGGCGGCGGTGCCCAGCAGCACGCGCAGCCCCGTCTTGGTCGCCACCGCGACGTCCATGTAGCCGTCCTCGTTGAAGTCGCCCGTGGTGAGCGCGTTGCCCGCGGCTCCCACGAGGTAGCCGGCCGGGTGCCCGAAGGTCCCGTCGCCGACGCCGCCACTGCCGCGGCCCGGCAGGACGTACAGGTTGAACGGGGACGTGCTCCGGTGAACGGCGAGCAGGTCCAGGACCCCGTCGCGGTCCACGTCGGCGACCGCGACGTCGTAGGGAGTGGCGCCGACGTCGCCGTAGTCGGTGGCCCCGGCGGCCAGGCCGGCGCAGATCGTGAAGTAGGCGTCGCTGCTGTCGGCCGGCGAGCCGTCGGCGGCATCGGACACGTGCACCTTCACCTGGCTGGACGGGTCGTCGGGGACGGTCCACGCGTACGCACCGTCGTTGGCCGTCGAGGCCACGACGGTCGTGCGCGTCCCGCTTCCCTTCGAGTACTCGATCCTGACGTCGCCGCCGATCGTGGTGGTCCACGTGATCTCGAACGTCTGCCTGGACATCAGCAGCTCCCCGCCGTTGGGGGCGGTGACGGTGATGCGCGGCGTGAACATCGAGCCGTCCAGCGTGCGGTGCGTGCCGTAGAAGTCGTTGCCGCCGTCGTCGCGCCGCCAGCCGCACAGCAGGCCGTGGGCATCGTCGGGCGCCACGACGGGCTCGTAGTCACCGCCGTTGTCGCCCCAGACGCTGGAGATCCACTTGTACCAGAGCCTCGTGCCCGAGGCGTCCACGCGCAGGGCCGTGATGTCGAAGTCCACGTCGAGGAAGTCGGCGAAGGCCACGATCGCCCCGTGCGCGCCGTCGGGGATCAGCCGCACGTCGATCTGCCTGCCGTTCATGGTGTAGAGCGGCTCGCCGTTCGTGGTCCACAGCGCCGTGCCGTCCGCCGCGAGGCGCTGGGCGTAGATGTCCTCGCGGTGGAAGGTGGGACTCGTGCCGTTGTCGTAGTCGCGGCCGTCCTCCCAGGCGATGACGCAGCCACCGGCCTCATCGCCGACGATCTGCGGCAGCGGCCGGCTTCCCTCGCCCGTCTCGTCGTAGGGCGTGTCCATGGCGTAGAGCACGGTGCGGCCCGTGCCGGTGCTGCCCCACTGCGGCACGCCGCTGGCATCGAGCCGCTGGGCGTGGATGTCGAACCACACGCTTCGGTTCTGCTCCCAGGAGACGAACACGCTGTTGCCGTCCCACACCGTGTGGGTGACATCGGGCGTGACGCCGGCGGCCGAGAACACGAGCACGCCGTCGGCGCCCCACAGGGTGGCGCCGGCGGCGTCCACGCGATTGGCGAAGATGGACGTGGCCCCGGCCTGCCCGGCGCGGCCGCTCTCCCACACGACCACCGCCGCCTCTCCCCACACCGCCAGGTCGAGGCGGCCGTGGCCGGTGTCGGTGGTGACCGCGATGCCGCCGGTCCCCCACTCCAGCGTGCCGTCGAGGGCGACGCGCTGCAGCCTGAGCCCGCCGTCCCAGTAGGCGAGCAGGAGCTTGCCGGAATTCGTGACCTCCACGTCCACGTCGTCGTTGCCCTGGGAGTCGGCGTCGCCGTCGCTGACCCGGAGCCCGTTGGCGCTGAAGATGAAGCTGCCGTCATGGTCCACGCGCTGCACGTAGACGCCGGGCGCGGCCCCCCGGTCATCCGCCCAGGCCACCCAGGCGCCGCCGTTCCGGTCGCTCACGACGTGGGGCGGACCCGTCGCCGACGCCATCCAGCCGGTCAGCACGAGGCCGTTGGGGTCGTTCCACATCATGTTGCCGAGGTAGTCGAGGCGCTGGATGCGCAGGTCGAACGGCGTCACGAGCCAGTCGCCGGTGATGGCGGCGCCGATCAGGCCGCCCTCGCCGTCGCTGCAGATGGTCGTGCCCACCGAATGGCGGGAGAACATCCCGGGATAGGTGTCGGTGATACCTCCCAGGACGAGTTCGCCCTCCTCGTCCCAGAGGGCCGTGCCGGCGGGCGAGGCGATCGCGCCGGTCGCGGGTAGCAGGAGACAGAGCAGGGCCAGGCCGATCGCGACCCGGCAGCGGAGTGAGGAGAGCGCGGCAGTCATGGCAGACCTCTCGGCTCGGGGTGGATGCGCGGGGGACGTCTTCTTGCCCGGCGCCGGTAAGACGCTCCGCCGCCCCGGGAATCACACGCCGGGCTGCGGAGGGGCAAGGCGGGAGGGATCGGTGGGGAGACCCAGCCCGGGCTAGGGGGCTCGGAGGCTCCCCACCGGCGAGAGGGCCAACTCGTCACCCCCGCGAAGCGCCACCACGCGCCACAGCAGCCGGGTGCCGGAGGCCAGCCCCGAGGGGAGCGCCTCGCGGCGCAGGACCGTCTCCGGCACGCGCACGGGCTCCAGCCGCGCCACCTCCTCCAGGGACGTCGCGTAGAGCCGGACCTGGTAGCTCACTGCCCCCGCGAGCGGCTCCCAGCGCAGGCGGAGTTCACCGCCGGGTTGCTGCCGGACGGGCTGCAGCGCGAGGGCGGCCGGGCGCTCGCCGCGCAGCACGGATTCCGGGGCGGGACGCGACAGGATCGCGATGACGGCGGCGCCGGCCACGACGACGACCGAGGCCGTCACCCAGACCGGCCGCAGGGACGGGCGCCCCAGCCAGCCTTCCAGCCATCGCCGCAGCGCGCCCGTCCGCGGGCGGGATGCGGCCCGACGCGCGCCGGCCTCGATCTCGCGAGCGATTGCCTGCGACAGCCGTTCGGCGGCCTCCGCGGAGCGGGCGCCCGCGGGCACGGGCCCTGGCTCGACGAAATCCCGGAAGGAGAGCGCCAGAGCCCGGCAGCGCGGACACCCCTCGAGGTGCCGCCGGCGCGGATCCTCCGCGCCCAGGCTCAGGACCTCGGCGATCTCCCCAGCCTCGAAACAGCGAACCCGCTTCATCTCGCCCCCGGTTCCTCGGCCGCGCGGCGCTCCAGCGCCGCGCGCAGCTTGCGCCGCGCACTCTGCAGCACGCCGCGCGCCCCCGACGCCTGCCGGGTGCCCAGCAGGCGCGTGATCTCGTCCACCGGCAGCCCCTCGGAGCAGCGGAGCCAGAGGGCATCCTGCTCCACCGGGTCCAGGTGCTCCCGGATCAGCGCCAGCAGTCTCTCCTCGCCCTCCCGCCCCGTCACCTCGTCCGCGGGATCCGCGGCCGGGCCCGGGAGCGATTCCAGGTCCACGTCCTCCATGCGCCTCCAGTCCGGCACGCGGAACTGGCTCAGGCAGCGGTTGCGCGCGATGGCGAACAGCCACGACGAGAAGCGGGCGCTGCCGCGAAAGCCCGCCAGTCCCCGATAGGCACTGAGCAACACGTCCTGCGCCAGGTCGAGCGCACGGTCGTGGTCCCAGACGCGCCGGTAGCACCACAGGTACACGCGCTCCTGGTACCGGGCCAGGAGGCGCGAGGCGGCCAGCCGCCCACGGGCAGTCCCGGGGGCCTGCCGGGCTTCGCGGACCAGGTCCTCGTCGGACTCGGGCTCGCTCGCCCCCGCCCGGTTGGACGCAGGGATCGGCCGTTCGTCACGCACGTCGCCACCTCGACCGGGCCCAGGCCGCCAGCGCGAGCGCCGCGGCCGGCGCCAGGAGGACCACCCAGGCGCTCGCCCCGCCCCGCCGCCGCACCAGGGGCACGCGCACCTCCCCGTCACCGACCACCGTGAAGCCCGCCCAGTAGAACGGCTCGCGCGTGGCCCGCCTTCCGCGGACGGCCAGCTGCGCCTCGCGCAGGGCGGCCCCCACCGTGGCCCCGCGGCTCAGCGCGCGGTAGAAGCGCTCCATGAGCGGCACCGTGGCGCGGTCGTCCACCGGCCACAGGGTGACCACCACGGCCGGCACCCCGGCGCTCAGGAACGCCGCGCTCAGACCCTGGATCCCCTCCCCCGACGAGACCCGCCCTCCGGCAGTCTCGCATCCCGACAGCACCGCGAGGCGAGCCGGCAGCCGCATCGCCGCCACGGTGGAGGCACGCAGCCAGGGGTCGGACACCGAGTCTGCGGCCGGGCCGAGCAGCACGCCCGATCGCCATGGGCGCTGATCGTTGACCTCGGTGTGGGCCGCCAGGTGCAGCACCTGGTAGCCCGCCAGCCGGTCGGCCGCGACCAGGGGCGAGACCGGCCCGGCGGCGACCCGGGACTCGACGCCGCGGTAGCTGCCGGCCAGGAGCCGCACCTCGCGCCGCGTTCCCGGCAACGGGCGCCCCGCGGCCGTGTAGGCACCGGCCAGCGCCAGCAGCGACTCCGGGCCCGCGGGCTCGCGCCGCCCGCGCCGCAGTGCCGCGAGGATGGTGGCCGAGGGCACGTACTGGACCTCGCAGCTCTCCAGCAGGGCCCGCGGTGTCTCCCCGTCCGCACCACCCGGCGCCAGGTCGGCCAACGGCAGCAGGCAGAGGGGACCATCAGGCACGAAGATCACGCGGCGGCACCCCCGCACGAGTCGCTTCACGCCGCCCAACAGCGCTCCACCCATCGCGCGGCCCGACGCGGCCATCACCGCCGCGTCGGCGCCCGCGCCA
>JAXDBZ010000280.1:0-15844 GCA_034678345.1 Candidatus Eiseniibacteriota bacterium | reverse complement strand
GGCCCGGCGCCCGCGCGCTCGCCGCGGCGCGCTCGGCGCTGGCGCACGACATCGCGCCCATCGACGACGTGCGCTCCGAGCGCGACCACCGCCTGCGGGTGGCCGGGAACGTGCTCGAACAGTTCCTGCGGGTGGTCGAGCCGCGCTTCACGCGGCGCTGAGCGGCGCCCGCCGCCTCCTTCCCGAATCCATTCAAGTCGCGGCGCGTCGGGCCGATAACCGGCCCAGGACCGTGAGCCCGCTGCGCCCGCTCCCCGCTGGGTGCCCATCGAAGGATGGGTCCAGCGCACGACCAAGGGGTGGCGGGCGCGGCTCCGGTCCGCAGGAGGCGCACGTGACCGACATGCCCCGCCCGACCCTGAACGAGCTGACCCGCGCGCTGGCCCACCTGGCCGACCGCGTGCTCACCCGCCGTGAGCCCGGCCTCGAGCCGTACATGGTCCACACGCTCAAGCTGGCCATCGGCGAGCTCGAGATGCTCATCCCGGGTCTGGACCCCGTGCCCAACGCGGAAGCGGCCAAGGCCTTCACCGAGGCGGCCCAGGTCGCGCTGCAGGACGGCGAGGAGCACGAGGCGCTGTCCTACGCCCTGCGCGGGCTGTCGTGCTCCCCGCACGATCCGGTGCTGTGGTACCTGGCGGGCTCGGCCTGCGTCGAGGTCGGCAGCCTGGAGATGGCCCTGCGCCTGCTCTGGCACGCGCTGTGGATCCACCCCGGCTACACCGACGCGAAGCGGGACCTCGACGCCCTGACCTCGTTCTTCGATCACGGCGAGGACGTGCCGACGGAGGATATGCACGGCGCCGAGGACGAGCACGCCGCCTGACACGCGCTGACCGTGCTCTCCTGACCGTTGGGTTGTATCCTCCCGGTCTTCGCCGCATCCACAGGTGCAGGCCGTCGCCGTCCGCCGTCCGCTCCCGTCCCGGAGGCGCTCCATGCGCTGGTCGCTGAACATCGGCCGCCTCTTCGGCATCCGCCTCGAGCTGCACGTGACCTTCCTGCTCCTCGTCGCCTGGGTGGCCGTGGACCAGGGGCTGCTCGCCGGCCACGTGGAGGCCGCTTTCGCGGCGGTGGTGCTGACGCTGCTGGTGTTCGCCTGCGTGGTCCTGCACGAGCTGGGCCACGCCCTGACCGCGCGCCGCTTCGGCGTCGCCACGCGGGACATCGTGCTGCTGCCCATCGGCGGCGTGGCGCGGCTCGAGCGCATGCCGGCGCGGCCGCAGCAGGAGCTGCTGGTGGCCATCGCCGGCCCGGCGGTGAACGTGGTCATCGCCGTGGCGCTGGTGTTGCTCATGGTCTTCGCCGGGCGCCCGACCGCGCTCGCCGTGCTGGGCGACGGCCTGCTCGAGACGTTGCTGCTGGTGAACGTGGCGATGGTGCTCTTCAACATGATCCCGGCGTTCCCGATGGACGGCGGCCGCGTGCTGCGCGCCCTGCTCGGCCTGCGCCTGCCCTTCCCGCGCGCCACACGCATCGCCGCCGGGGTGGGCCAGGCCGCGGCGGTTCTGCTGGCCGTCGCCGGCCTGCTCGTCCTGCACAACTGGGTGCTGGTGCTGGCCGCGGGTTTCGTCTTCCTGGCTGCGGGGGAGGAGCGCGCCCGGGTGCGGGCGGCGACGGAGCCCGCGGTGCCGCCGTTCCCCGCCGATTTGCCCCGCGACACGCCGGACGCCTGAGCGGGCGGGCCGGCGCGGGACGCGGCCCCGCCGTTGACTCGTCCGCGGCCGCCCGTCAGACTGGCGTCATGATGCGTTCGCGCTTCCCGGTCGCGCGCGTGAGCGCGCTGGTGGCGGTCGTGGTCGGCGCCTTCCTCATCAGCCAGCGCACCGCCGGTCCGCACTGGCGCGAGCTGGCGGCGGGCATTGAGTTCGCGACGCTGACTGGCGAGCCCTACTGCCGCTCCGGCTCCACCGCCATCGCCGCCCTGCGGCTCGATCCCGCACACGTGCGGCTGCGCATGCGCCACTACACCGCCGAGCCGGAGAAGCGCCCGCTCGACATCACCGAGTGGCAGCGGCGCAGCGGCGCGCTGGCGGTGTTCAATGCCGGGCAGTACTACGGCGACTACTCGTACATGGGTCTGCTGGCGAGCGGCGGTCGGCTCATCTCGCGGCGTCCGCACCCCACCTACCGCGCCGCGCTGGTCGCCGGTCCGCGCCACGGCGGCCGGTCCGCGCGCGTGCTCGACCTGTCCCGCGACCCGCTGCACCCCGACTCGCTGCGCTGGGCGGAGGTGGCGCAGTCGTTCATGCTCTTCGACCGCGCCGGCACCGTGCGGGTGCGGCGCAGCGACCAGGTCGCAAACCGGACCGCCGTCGGGGAGGATGCCCGCGGCCGGCTGGTGGTGCTGACCACCGAGGGCGGCTACACGCTGCACGACTTCGCGCTGCTGCTGCGACGCGCGCCGCTGGACCTGGCGCTGGCCATGGCCATGGACGGCGGCCGCGAGGCCGAGATGATGGTGCGGGCCGGCGGCTTCCGCTACGCGAGCTTCGGCCAGTGGGAGCGCGGCGCGGCGCCGCCGGCGCCCGTGCCGCTGCCGTCGGTCGTCACCGTGGAGCCGCGGTGAGCCCGGCGACGTTCCCCTGCGCGCGCTGCGGCCGCCCCGTGCGCCGCGAGACCCGCGCGCGCCCGCCGCGCATCCGCTGCCCGCGCTGCAGCTACCTCATCTACGACTACCCGCGGCCCTGCGCCGGCATGATCGTCGTGCGCGACGACCGCGTGCTCCTGCTGCGGCGCGCCGCGCCGCCGTGCGTCGGCTGCGTGGACGTCCCGGGCGGTTTCCTCGAGGCGGGCGAGGACCTCGAACGGGCGGCGCGGCGCGAGCTGAAGGAGGAGACCGGGCTCACCGTGGGCCGCGCCGGGACGCTGGGCATCTACTGGGACCGCTACTTCCTGCGGGGCTTCGGCTGGTTCCCGACCCTGAACTTCTACTTCATCTCCCGCTGGCGCCGCGGCGAGGCGCGCGCCGCCGACGACGCCGCCAGCGCCGAGTGGGTGCCGTTCGCGCGGCTGGGGACCCACGAGGCCCGCTACGCCTGGAAGCACATGCGCCCGCTGCTGCGCGACGCCCGGCGCTGGGCGGGAAGGCGGAGCCCATGAGGGCGGTGCGGCGCGACCGGATGCGGTACGCTGGGGCGACGGCCGGATCCCGGCCGCGTGGAGCCGCGGAGGAGTTCCCATGGGGCTGCTGATCCAGCACGGTGAGATCGTGACCGCCACGGAGCGCCGCGTCGCCGACCTCTACGTGGACGACGGCCGCATCCTCGAGATCGGCGACGGGCTGGCGAAGCGCTCGGCCCGGGACCAGGTGCTGGATGCCGGCGGGCGCTACGTCTTCCCCGGCTTCGTGGATCCGCACGTGCACATGGAGCTGCCGGTGGCCGGCACGATCTCGGCCGACGACTTCGAGACCGGCACCGCCGCAGGTGTCGCCGGCGGCACCACCACCATCCTGGACTTCGTCGTGCCGGAGCGCGGCCAGCCCCTGCGCGACGCGCTGCGCGACTGGCGCGGGCGCGCGCGGGGAGCGGTGGCCGACTACGCCTTCCACGTGGGCATCTCCGGCTGGCACGAGGGCATGGCGGGGGAGATGCGCGCCATGGTCGCCGAGGAGGGCATCCCGTCGTTCAAGGTGCTCATGGCCTACAAGGGCACCCTGATGGTGGACGACGGCGAGCTGTTCCAGGTCATGAAGCACGCCGCCCGGCTGGGCGCGGTCGTGCTCGTGCACGCCGAGAACGGCGAGGCGGTGGCGGCGCTGCAGCGGGAGCTGCGCGCCCGCGGCGACCTCGGCCCCGAGTTCCACCCGCTGTCGCGGCCGAGCTGCCTCGAGGGCGAGGCCACGCACCGCGCGCTGGTGCTGGCCAAGCTGCACGGCACCGAGGTGTACGTCGTGCACATGACCTGCCGCGAGGCGGTGGAGGCGCTCGAGCGGGCGCGCGCCGCGGGCGCGCGCTGCTACGGCGAGACCAGCCCGCAGTACCAGCAGCGCGACGACACGGTGTTCGCCCGGCCCGACATCGAGGCGGCGGCCTTCGTGTGCAGCCCGCCGCTGCGGCCCGCGGGGCAGGGCCACCAGGGGGCGCTGTGGCACGGGCTGACGACCGGCACCCTCGACACGGTCGGCACCGACCACTGTCCCTTTACCATGGAGCAGAAGCGGCTCGGGCAGGACGACTTCACGCGGATCCCCGGCGGTCTGCCCGGCATCGAGGACCGCCTCGCCCTGCTCTACACCTACGGCGTGTGCGAGGGCCGCTTCGACCTGAACCGGCTGGTGGCAATCGGCAGCGCGAACGCCGCCCGCATCTTCGGGCTCTGGCCGCGCAAGGGCGAGATCGCCGTGGGCAGCGACGCCGACCTCGTGCTCTACGACCCGGGCGGCACCTCCGTGCGCAGCGCGCGCACGCACCATTCCCGCTGCGACCGCAATCCCTACGAGGGCATGACGGTCCGGGGCCGCGCCACGCACGTCGTCGTGAACGGCCGCGTCGCCTTCGCCGACGGGAAGCTCGACGTCGAGCGCGGCGCCGGGCGCTACCTGGCGCGCGCGCCACGCGTGGCGCCGGGGCCGCTGCCGCCCCATGCGGTGGAGATGGGCCGGATCGGATAGGCTACCGGCGGCTGCCCTTCGGCAGGGCCGTCTCGAGCGCCAGCGCGACCTTCCAGCCGCCCGGCTCCCGGCGCCACACGTGCAGGTAGACGCTCGAGTCGGGGACCGCGCCCTCGCGGGCGCACCGCTCGAGCATCCCGTAAGTGCACCCCAGGTCGCCCGAGAGGGAGACCTTCTGCGCCTCCGGGTCCCAGCGCGTGGTCCCGGGGACGAGGCGCACCATCTCGCGGGCGCCGGCCGCGCCCACGACCGGAACGACCGCGTCGCGGTAGAAGCGCACGTCGCGGGCGGCGCGCCGCGCGAAGGCCGCGACCGGGCCGCGCGCGCGCGCGTCGTCGTTCCACGCCAGGTCGAGCGCCATCAGGTCCGGCAGCGGGCCCTCCGTGCGGCGGGACCGGTGGACCGGGCCCGGCGTGACCTCGTCCATCCCCACGCCGCGGGCCGGCTTCGCGTGGCTGATGCCGATGTCCACCGCTACGCGCCACCCGCCGTCGCCCTGCCTCTGCCACACCGAGACGAAGTGCCCGTGGCCCAGCGGGAGCTTCGCATCGTCGGGTCGCAGCTCCCATGGTCCGGTGGTGAAGCCCAGGTCGCCCGCGGCCGAGACCTCGGCGAACACCGGACTCCAGGCCAGCCGGGCCGCCACCGGCCCGCGCGACTCCCAGGCCCGCCGCGCATTGGTCGCCCGCGGCCGGAAGATGACTCCATCCGGAGCCATCCAGTGCAGGAACGCGTCCCGGACCCCTTGCTCGAGCGACATCCGCGCGAAGGCCTGTTCGACGGCGACCAGGGAATCGAGCGCCGCGCCGCCCGCGGCCGCCGGAGTTCGGGTGGCGCCGGATGCCGGACCCAGCAGCAGTGCGGCGGCGAGCGGGACGACGATGCGGCGAATGGACATGCGGTCCCTCCGGGAGGCGACGCGGGCGGCACGAGCCGCGGGACGGGGCGGCGGCACGGCCCGCCCGGCGGGCATTGTCCCTGATTCCGGCGGACGGTGAAACCCCACCGGCAGACCGGCCGCCGGTCGGCATCCAGGGTTGCCGGGCTTCGGGTCGGATTGCCGTTGACTCGGCGCCCGGGTTGTCGCATGAATACGTTTCCAGGGGTGCGGCGCGGGACCGCGTGTCTCAGGCAGTGAGCGAAGCGGTATCACGCACCGTGTCGCGCCCCGCTCTCCTGCTGCATCCCCACCCCGATCAGAACTGCAGGTAGATGAATGGGCACCGCCCCACGGGCGCGAACAGGGTGAGCGCGAGCAGCAGCGCCACGAGTGCCGGCCAGGCCAGCGGCCGTCTCAGGTCCAGCCCCGGACTGCGATCACCGTTCCGGATGCTCCACAGGTGGAGCGCGACGCCCATCGCCAGCGTTACGAGACCCTGGACGTAGAACCACTGGATCCCGGCCGGGCCGCCGAGGAACGCCATCCGGCGCAGCATCGTCCAGGCGGTCGTGAAGTCGGGGGCGCGGAAGAGCACCCAGGTCACGAGCAGGAACAGGAAGGTCAGTGCCCACGAGCCGACCTTGCCCGCCACGCCGTATCTGCCGGACCTGCGCCGCCCGCGCGCGTCCCGCACGATGCGGTGCACGGCGAGCGCCAGGCCGTGCAGCGTCCCCCAGGCCACGAACGTCCACGACGCCCCGTGCCACAAGCCACCCAGGAACATCGTGATCAGGATCGCCCCCGCGTAGGACCAGGTCTCGGCGCGCACGCCCAGGGGCCGGTCGGCCTCGATCCGCCGCGACAGCGCGTAGGCCAGCGGCAGGAACAGGTAGTCGCGCAGCCAGTGGGAGAGCGTGATGTGCCAGCGCTGCCAGAACTCGGCGATCGAGAGCGAGCGGTAGGGATGCCGGAAGTTCTCGGGGTACTCGAAGCCGAACATGCGCGCCGCGCCGATAGCCATGTCGGTGTAGCCCGAGAAGTCGTAGTAGATCTGCCCCGCGTAGGCGAGGACCGCCAGCCAGATGGTGTCCGGCGAGTAGGCGGCCGGGTGCGCGAACACCGGGTCCACCCATACGCCGAGCGTGTCGGCGAACAGCAGCTTCTTGGTGAGACCGCGCACGAAGCGTTCGGCGCCGAGCCGCAGGTCGCCGGCCCGTAGCGGGTGCTCGCGCTCCAGCTGCGGCAGGAATTGCCCGCCCCGCACGATGGGACCGGCCAGCAGCTGCGGGAAGAACGCCGTGAAGAGCAGGTAGTCGCGGAGCCCCCGGTGCGCCGGCAGCGCTCCGCGGTAGACGTCGCTCAGGTACGAGATGCACTGGAACGTGTAGAACGAGATGCCCACCGGCAGGAGGATCTCGGGCCGGGGCAGCTCGAGGCCGGCGATCCGGAACAGCGGCTGGAGGTTGCCGGCGAGGAATCCCGCGTACTTGAAGAACGCCAGCACCGCCAGGTTCAGGGCGATGCCCGCCGCCAGCCAGGGCCGCCGTGCGGCGCGGTCCGCAGCCCGCCCCATCGCCCGGCCCCCGAGATAGCCGACGAGCGTGACGCCGAGCAGCAGGAAGCAGGCACGCCAGTCGGACCAGGCGTAGAAGACGTAGCCGGCCGCGATCAGAACGGCGCGGCGCGGCGCCTCCCGCCGCGCCAGCCCCACCATGACCAGCAGGAGCACGAGGAAGACGAGGAACTCGACGGAGGTGAAGATCACCGCATCGCCTCCGCGATGGCGCGCGCCAGCCGCTCGCCGGTCAGTCGGTGGCCGGCGGCGTTCATGTGGCCGGTTCCGAGCACCGAGTTGGAGAAGCCGTGCAGCGGCCGGCCCGTGCGCCGGAACTCGGCGCGGAACGGCTCGAACATGTCCAGCAGCGTGACGTGGTTGCGGGCGGCGAAGTCGTGCCACACCTTCGCCGCGCGCTCGTCACCATAGCCGGGCGCCGGCGCGAAGTAGTCCACCGCCGGCAGGTAGAGATAGAGGAGCCGCGGGGAGCCGGCCGCCAGGCGGACGTGGAGGGAATCGAGGATCGCCGCGAGGCGGGGATCGGCGAGTTCCCCGTCGGGGGCGAGCCGGGCGCGACCGGATCGGTGCGCCCGGAACGGCGTCGGCGGCTGCCTCCGCCATTCGATGGCGACCAGCCGGACGCGCTGCCAGGCCGCGGTGGCCAGCGCCGAACCGCGCAGGAAGCGGCGAGCCATGCGTGCCGGGGGGCCCTCGGACCGCGCGGGCGCCGGCTCGGCGGCCCGGGACCGTGCCAGCCGCGCGAGATTGGCCGGCCGGGCGAGTTCCACGAGATCGCCCGCGTTGACCTGCACGACGACGACGTCCGGGGCGAGCGCCGGGCCGAACTCCTCGAGCCAGTCGGCGTAGTCCAGTGGCTCGCGCCCCGAGAGGCCGGCATTGACCACCTCGAGCCCGGGCATCCGCCGCTCGGCCACCGACGAGAAGTTGTCCCGGCGCGCGACCTGGAGGGCCTCGGCATACGAGTCGCCCAGCAGCAGGGCGCGCACGGGGGCACGCGGCACGCGCAGCTCGTCGTCCAGCAGGCCCATCGAGTTGGCGCGGGTCGAGCTCCAGCCCTCCGTGCTGTGCACCACCCGCGCGAACGGAGGGAGGACCCACTCGTAGCGCGCGTGCGGCACCGCCACCGAGGGGGACAGCAGCCAGCGGCGCACGACCAACTCACCGGCGGCGAGGATCAGGACGGTGCCGATCAGGGCGGTGAGGGCAGGGTGGAGCCGGCGCAGGGGAGCGATGGGTCCCTCGTGTACGGTCGTGGGGAACGAAGATGTCGCAGGCAGGCGGGCGAGGTTACCACCGGCTGCGGGGCCGCCGCCAAGGGGAACGCCTCCCGCACGGTCGGCTGCGTCCCGCCCTGCGCCCGGCTCCGCGCCAGCCGCGGTTCCGGCTACCGCGGCGGCGGCGGCGCGGTCCCAGGGCCGGCCCCGCCCAGTCGCAGGCGCTCGAACTTCTCCTGCGCCGCGGCGGCCACGAGGCTGGTGGCCGCCTCCATCGAGATGGACAGATGGTTGATGACGAGGTCGTAGGCCAGCGGGTCGTCCGCCGAGCGCCCGAACACCTGCCGCACCCAGGCGTCCCGCTCGTGGTCGCACTTCTCGACGGTGCGCCGGGCGTCGCGCTCGCTCATCCCCTCGCGGGTGACGAGGTTCCGCACCCGCACCTCGCGGGGCGCCACCACCCGGATGTGGAAGCCGCGCTCCTGGCCGAGGATGAAGTTGGCGCCACGCCCGACCACCACGACGCCGCCCAGGGCGGAGATCGAGTAGATGACCTCGAGCAGGGCCTTCACGTAGTCGCTGGCGTCCACGTAGCTCCCCTGCACCACCGACTCGAACCACAGCTGCAGCTGCGAGCGGGCGTGCCCGTCGAGCGACTCGACGATGCGGCGCTTGTAGCCCGCGGATTCGCAGATGCGGTCGATGACGTCGCGGTGGAGGAGGGTGTAGCCGAAGCGCTGCGCCAGACGCTCGGCGAGGATCGTCCCGCCGCTGCCGCGCTGGCGCGAGACCGTGAGCACGGGCTGCCGCGGCGCGCGACCGCGGTCGTGGGGTCCGCCCTCGTGGAGCTGGGCGGTCTTCTCCAGCTCCCAGCGGCGGACCTGCCGGTCGAGGATGTTCTCGAAGGACGGCATGGCTGCCTCCCGCTTCCGGCACGGCCCCCGATCCGGCTGCCCCTCCACCCCTCAGTCTAGGCCCGGCATCGGCGGGCGTCAGCCCCGGAAACGGCCGGGGCGCGGGTTGCGGAGCGGCCGGGCTCTGGTAAGTTGCGCCCGTGCGGGGCGGACCGCCGCCCCGCGGAGTCCACGGGCGCCCGCGTCCCGCGCGGCCCCGGCAGGGGATGGAGAGGAGGTCGCATGCTCTCCGGGCAGTCGAGCAGCCATCGGTTGGGGATCGGCGACATCCTGGACGGCGCTTGGGAGATCGTCTGGCGTCGGCCCCTGGACTTCCTGGTGCTCGGGTTGCTCAGCGCGGGCACCGCCCACGTGCCGCGACTGGCGGCGCTGTCCCCCGCGGCGGAACCGGGCGCCCTGCAGCTCCTCGCCGTGGGCCTGATGTTCCTCGGCTTCTTCCTGAGCGGCTACTGGAGCATGGCCACGGCCTGGCTCACCGAGCGGACCGTGCTGGGCGAGAGGCGGAGCTTCCCCGGCGCCCTGGCGGTCTCCCTCGCCACCACGCCGCGCTTCGTGCCGGTGATGCTCCTCGCCTTCGTGATCCTGCTGGGGCTCTCGCTCCTGCTCATCGTCCCCGGGTTCATCCAGGCCGTCTACTACACGTTCGTCACGCAGGTCGTCGTCCTGCGGCAGGGACGCGGGCGGGGCGCGCTGGCCCACAGCAAGGCGCTGGTGCGCGGCCGGTGGTGGCGCGTGCTCGGGGTCAACCTGCTGCTCTCGCTGCCGCTGGTGCTCATCCGGCTACTGGGCGACCAGCTGCCGGGGACACCGCCCACGCAGGTCGCGGTCCTCCTGCTGCAGGCGGCGTACCTGCCCATCTGGCTGGTCGGCCTGACCCTGCTGTTCCTCGACCTCGACTCGCTGCGCTCGCCGCAACCTCGCCAGGAGATCCCGCCCATGGTGCAGGACCGTCCGTCCGGCCCGAAGAGCCTCCTCGTCCTCGGCGGCGGCCAGCAGGGCCGCGTCATCGCCACCGACCTCGCCACCCGGCTGCCCGGCACGCGGGTCACCGTCGCCGACCTGCGCGACCCGGGGCTCGCCGGCCCGGCCAATCTCGTCTGGCAGCAGGCGGACTGCTCCGCCGGCGAGACGCTCACGCGCCTGATGTCCGCCCACGACCTCGTCGTCGGCGCGCTGCCGTCACGCTACGGCTTCGCGGCGATGCAGGCGGCCATCGCCGCGCGCCGCAACCTGGTGGACGTCTCCTTCTGCGCCGAGGACGCGCTCTCCCTGGGCGCCGCGGCGCGCGCCGCGGGCGTGACCATCGTGCCCGACGCGGGGCTGGCGCCCGGCATCTCGAATCTGCTGGCCGGTGAGGCCTGCGCGCGCCGGGGGACGCCGCAGGAGATCGTCATCATGGTGGGCGGTGTGGCGCAGGACCCGTCGCAGCCCTACGGCTACTGCGTGACCTGGTCGCTCGACGACCTGACCGAGGAGTACGTGCGCCCGGCCCGCATCGTGCAGGGCGGGCAGAAGGTCGCGGTGCCGGTCTTCAGCGGCATGGAGGACGTCGAGGTCGAGGGGGTGGGTCGCCTGGTGGCGTTCTACAGCGACGGCCTGCGCTCCCTCATGGACACGCTGCCGGGCGTGCCGGAGATGGGCGAGAAGACGCTGCGCTGGCCCGGGCACGTCGAGGCGGTGCAGCCGCTGCTCGCCGCCGGGCGCCTGGCCGAGGAGCTGCGCGCGCGCTGCACGCTGGTGCCGCCCGAGGATCTCGTGGTGCTGCTGGTGCGCGTGCGCTGGGCCGACGGCGCCGAGGAGACGCGGCTGGTGGACCGCCACGACCCGGCCAGCGGCCTGACCGCCATGGCCCGCACCACCGCGTTCACCACGGCGGTGACGGCACACATGCTGGCCAGCGGCATCGTCCCGCCGCCGGGGGTGCAGCCGCTCGAGCTGGTGGCGGCGGTGCCGAGCGCCTACCGCTTCGTGATCGACGGGCTGGCGGCGCACGGGGTGAAGCTGGAACGACGGACGCTCTGACGCACACGGAGGCTGGTGATGACACGCACGCATGGGATCCTGGTCCTCGCGCTGGCCATGGCGCTGCTCGCGCCGCCGGCGGCGGCCGCCCCGACCCCGCTCGACTCCTGGTCGGACGGCGCGACGCTGCGCCTCGACTACGACCACTCCGGCAGGGCGGGGGAGGAGACGTTCGCCCTCACCGGCCTGCGCCGCGAGGGGCCGTGGCCCGGCAGCCGGACGAACCTCGTGGACCCGCTCAACCTCGGGCCCTATCGCTTCGAGGTGCGCGACCGGGGGACGAACCTCGTGCTCTACGCGCAGGGCTTCGCCAGCATCTACGGCGAATGGGAGACGACGGCCGAGGCCCGCACGCTACGCCGCTCCTACAGCGAGTCGGTGCGCTTCCCGTTCCCGACGCGGCCGGTGCAGGTCAGCCTGCTCAAGCGCGGGGCCGACAACGCCTTCCGCGAGGTGGCCTCGTTCCTCGTGGACCCGGCGGCGCAGGAGATCTGCCGCGAGCCGCTGGCGGCGACCGGGCGGGTCTGGACGGTGTTCGAGAACGGGCCGAGCGACCGGAAGATCGACCTCCTCATCCTCGGGGACGGCTACACCGCCGCCGAGATGTCCACCTTCCACGCCGACGTGAAGCGCCTGGTCGAGGTGCTCTTCTCGGTCTCGCCCTTCCGCGAGCGGCGGGGCGACTTCAACGTCCGCGCCATCGACACGCCCTCGACCGACTCGGGTGTGGACCGCCCCAGCGACGGCGTGTACCGCCGCACGGCGCTGAACACCTCCTACGACATCTTCGGTTCGGAGCGCTACGTGCTCGCCCCCGACAACGTGACCGTGCGCGAGGCGGCGGCCCAGGCGCCGTACGAGTTCATGGAGATCCTCGTGAACGGCGAGAAGTACGGCGGGGGCGGCATCTACAACCTCTTCGCCACCGCCGCCACGAAGAGCGGCTCGACGCCCTACGTGTTCGTGCACGAGTTCGGGCACCACTTCGCGGCGCTGGCCGACGAGTACTACACCAGCGACGTGGCCTACGAGACGTCGCCGCCGACGGTCGAGCCCTGGGAGCCCAACATCACGGCGCTGCTCGACCCGGCCGCGCTCAAGTGGAAGGAACTGGTCGCGGCGGGCACGCCCGTGCCGACACCGTGGGCCAAGGGGGAGTACGAGGAGCACTCGGCCGCGTACCAGAAGGAGCGGCGGGCGCTGCGGGCCAGCCACGCGCCCGAGGCGCAGATGGACTCGCTGTTCGCCAAGGACCTGCGCTGGAGCAAGCCCTTCCTGGCGGGGCAGGAGTACGGCGGGAAGGTCGGGGCCTTCGAGGGAGCGGCCTACATGGCCAAGGGGCTCTACCGCCCGACCACCGACTGCATCATGTTCACCCGCAACATGGACCGGTTCTGCCCGGTCTGCTCCCGCGCCATCGAGCGGACCATCGACTGGCTCATAGGGCGATAGCCCGAAGGATTGCCGGAACGGGGCGCCCGAGCCGGGCGCCCCTTCTCGCAGGGCGGAGCGACTGCCGCTGACCGGCATTCGGGCCAGATTTGAGACCATTAGCGAGCACAATGATTACGCCGGTAGCCTGGCTCGCGGTGTTTCATGATTCCGATCTCCATCCGCCTTGGGCCAGCTCTGACTGGCTTGACTACTCGCCAAGAATCCACTAGGTTCCGTGCCCAATCTAACCCATGCGTAAGGGTTGATTTCTGCATCCGGAGACCCTGATGGACCAGCAGCTTCTGCGCATCGGCGACGTGTCCAAGCGGACGGGGAAGACCGTGCGGGCGATCCATCTCTACGAGGAGTTGGGCCTGCTCCAGCCCGCGACCCGCTCGAGCGGCGGCTTCCGCCTCTACGAGCCGGCCGTGGTCGAACGCGTGCGCTGGATCGAGCTGCTGCGCAGCTCGGGCTTCTCCCTGCAGGAGATGCGCGAGCTGGTAAGCGCCTGGTGGGACGCCGGCCTCGGCACCGAGGCGATGGATAGGCTGCGCGCCCTCTTCAAGCGCAAGCTCGAGGCGGCACGCGAGGCGGTCGTGCGCTACCAGCAGCTCGAGCGCGAGCTGGCGGACGGGCTCGCCTACCTGGAGACCTGCCGCGCCTGCTCGTGCGAGGCCTCGACGGCCGAAGTGTGCGTGCGCTGCCAGCAGGACCATGGCATGCGCGAGGAGCCGGCCCTGGTGGCCGGCCTGAAGAAGGCGATCCCGCGGCCGCCGGCGCGACGCACGCGCGGCCGGCTCGTGGGCCTGGAGGAGATCCAATAGTGGAGCCCGCCGCCCCTCCCCGACCGGGCGGCCGCCTGGAGGAAGGCAGAGAGCCGACATGAGCCAGACACCCGAACTCGTCGTCAAGGACCTCCATGTCTCGGTGGAGGGCAAGGAGATCCTCAAGGGCCTGAGCCTCGAGGTGCGCAAGGGCGAGGTGCACGCCATCATGGGACCGAACGGGTCCGGCAAGAGCACGTTCGCGAACACGCTCATGGGCCACCCGCGCTACGAGGTGACCTCGGGCGACATCCTCTTCAAGGGCGAGAGCCTGCTGGGGATGGAGACCGACGCCCGCTCCCGCGCCGGCCTGTTCCTCGCGTTCCAGTACCCGGTGGCCATCCCCGGCGTGACCGTCTCGAACTTCCTGCGCGCGGCGATGAACGCCCGGCTCGCCCCGCGTGTGCCCGGCGACGGCACGCTGCCCGCGAAGCGCGGCATCGCCCCGCGCGAGTTCCGTGCGCTGCTGCGCGAGAGGATGGCGCTGCTCAAGATGGACGAGTCCTTCGCGCTGCGCTACCTGAACGACGGCTTCTCCGGCGGCGAGAAGAAGCGCGCCGAGGTCCTGCAGATGGCGATGCTCAGGCCGGAGATCGCCGTGCTCGACGAGACCGATTCGGGGCTCGACATCGACGCGCTGCGCATCGTCTCGGAGGGTGTGAACACCCTGGCCGGGCCCGACCTCGGCGTGCTGGTCATCACCCACTACCAGCGCATCCTCGACTACATCAAGCCGCAGTTCGTCCACGTGCTGATGGAGGGCCGCATCGTCCTGTCGGGCGGGCCGGAGCTGGCGCTGCAGCTGGAGGACCGGGGCTACGACTTCGTCCGCGAGGGGAAGGAGGCGGCGAGCCGATGAACGGCCCGGAGAACCCCACCGCGGGGATCCGCGACAGCTACACCGAGAAGTACGGCTTCCACGACCCCGAGCAGGCCGTCTTCAAGGCGCGCAAGGGCCTCGACCCCGAGGTCGTGGCGGACATCTCGCGCCTGAAGCGCGAGCCGAGGTGGATGCTCGACTTCCGGCTCAAGGCGCTCGAGACCTTCCGCAAGAAGCCCATGCCCGCCTGGGGCGGCGACCTGTCGGGCATCGACCTCGACGACATCTACTACTACGTCAAGCCGACCGAGCAGGAGGCGCGGTCCTGGGAGGACGTGCCCGCCGACATGAAGCGCACCTTCGACCGGCTGGGCATCCCCGAGGCCGAGCAGAAGTTCCTGTCGGGCGTGGGCGCGCAGTACGACTCGGAGGTCGTCTACCACAAGATCAAGGAGAACCTCGAGAAGCAGGGTGTGCTGTTCCTGTCCACCGACGCCGCGCTGCGCGATCACGAGGAGCTGTTCCGCCGTTACTTCGGCACCGTGATCCCGCCGACCGACAACAAGTTCGCGGCGCTCAACTCGGCGGTGTGGTCGGGCGGCTCGTTCATCTACGTGCCGAAGGGCGTGCGCGTGGACGTGCCGCTGCAGGCCTACTTCCGCATCAACACGAAGGACATGGGCCAGTTCGAGCGCACCCTCATCATCGTGGACGAGGGCGCCTACGTGCATTACACGGAGGGGTGCACCGCCCCCTCGTACTCGAGCGACTCGCTGCACGCGGCGGTGGTGGAGATCGTCATCAAGGCCGGGGGGCGCTGCCGCTACACCACCATCCAGAACTGGTCCAACAACGTCTACAACCTGGTGACCAAACGCGCCGCTGCCTACCGCGACGCGACCATGGAGTGGATCGACGGGAATCTGGGCTCCCGGCTGACCATGAAGTATCCTGCCATCTATCTCATGGAGCCTGGTGCTCATGGCGAAGTGCTGTCGATCGCATATGCCGGCAGGGGCCAGCACCAGGACGCGGGCGCCAAGGCGGTGCACGCCGCGCCGCACACCAGCAGCAAGATCGTCTCGAAGTCCATCAGCAAGGATGGCGGGCGCGCCGGCTACCGCGGGCTGGTCAAGGTGGCCAAGGGCGCGGTGGGCTGCCGGAGCACGGTGAACTGCGACGCGCTCATCCTCGACGAGGCCTCGCGCTCAGACACCTACCCGACCATGGAGATCGAGGAGGACCAGGTCTCCATCGGGCACGAGGCGACGGTCAGCAAGATCGGCGACGAACAGCTCTTCTACCTGATGAGCCGCGGCGTGCCCAAGGACGAGGCGGCGGCGATGATCGTCGCCGGCTTCATCGAGCCGGTGGTGAAGGAGCTGCCGATGGAGTACGCGGTCGAGATGAACCGCCTCATCCAGCTGCAGATGGAGGGCTCGGTGGGATGACGGCCGGCGCGCAGGACCGGACCCTTCCGGTGTCGCAGGACCTGGACGGCTGGCTGGCGACCGCGCTCGAGCGGGCGGCGGCGGCGGGCGAGCC
>JAXDBZ010000279.1:0-12567 GCA_034678345.1 Candidatus Eiseniibacteriota bacterium | reverse complement strand
GCGGGCGGGGCCGCGACCGTGACGCTCACGGTGGGCAGCGACTGCAACGCCGGCAAGATGACGGCCGCGGTCGAGATCGCCCGGGCGCTGGCCGCCCGGGGCGAACGGGCCGCGTTCGTGGCCACGGGCCAGACGGGCATGTGCGTGGCCGGCGACGGCGTGGCCGTGGATGCGGTACCCTGCGACTTCGTGGCCGGATTCACGGAGGAACTGGTGCTCGAGGCCGCCCGCGGGGCGGACCACGTCGTCGTCGAGGGGCAGGGCTCGCTCGTCCACCCGGCCTACTCCGGCGTGGCGCTCGGAATCCTCCACGGGGCCTGCCCGGCAGCGTTGGTGCTCTGCCATCCGGTGGGGCGCAGGCACCTGCGGGTGACGGCCGCGCCGGACACCTTCCCCATCCCGTCACTGGCCGGGCTGGCGGCCGCGCACGAGACGGCGGCCCGCTGGGTGCGTGCGGCCACGGTCGTCGGCATCGCGCTGAACACGCAGGGCCTCGACGAGGCGGCGGCGCGGGCGGCCTGCGCCGCGGCGGCGCGCGAAACGGGAAGGCCGGCGACCGACCCGGTGCGCTTCGGTGCCGAGCCGCTGGTCGAGGCCCTGACGGGTTTCCGGAGGGACCATGCGCCTGCGGCATGAACCCCTCGACCTGACCACCCGGTTCGACTTCCGCATCGCCTCGACCGCGCCGCGCCGGCGCCACGAGAACCTGCTCGTGCGCCTCGAGCACGACGGGATCGAGGGTCTCGGCGAGGCGGCGCCGGCCCGCTACTACGGCGAGACCCGTCCCCTGGCCGCCGCGGCCCTCGACGCCTGGGCGCCGGCGCTGGGTGACGACCCGCTCGCGCTGGAGGCGATCGAGGCGCGGCTGGACGCCACCCTGCACGGCCAGTGGGCCGCGCGCGCCGCGCTGGACATGGCGCTGCACGACTGGATCGGCAGGCGGCTGGGACTGCCGGTGTGGCGGCTGTTCGGCCTCGACCCGGCGGCGGCGCCGCCCTCCTGCGTCACCCTCGGCATGGCACCCCCCGCCGAGATGGAGGAGAAGCTCGAGACGGTGCGCGACTTCCCGCTGCTCAAGGTGAAGCTGGGGGCGCCGGGGGATGTCGAGAACCTGCGCTTCATCCGCGGCCGCTACGCGGGGAAGCTGCAGGTGGACGCCAACGCCGCGTGGAGCCCGGCCGAGGCGGTGCGGGTGCTGCGGGCCATCGAGCCGCTCGGCATCGAGCTGGTCGAGCAGCCGGTGCCGCGCGGCGACCTCGACGGCCTGCGCTGGGTGCGCGAGCGCAGCGGCATCCCCGTCTTCGCCGACGAGAGCGCGCACCGGCTGCCCGACCTCGGCAACCTGGCCGGGCGCGTGGACGGCGTCAACCTGAAGATCATGAAGACCGGCGGGCTGCGCGAGATGTTGCGCATGATCCACGCCGCTCGCTCGCTCGGGCTCGAGGTCATGCTCGGCTCGATGGTGGAGTCGAGCCTGGCGCTGTCGGCGGCGGCCCAGCTGGCGCCGCTGGCCGACCGCCTCGACCTGGACGGCCACTGGCTGCTGGCGGACGACCCCTTCGCCGGGGCCCCGCGCGAGCGCGGCGCCATCGTCCTGTCGGAACGTCCCGGGCTGGGCGTCGTGCCGGCGGGAGGGGCGGCATGAGCCGGCGACTGCGCGTCTACGTGCTGGGGGTCGGGCTCTTCGCCGCCCTGCTGCTCGCCCTGGACCGACCCGGCGAGCTGGCCGCCGAGTGGCCGCACTACCTGGCCTGGATCCTCATCTGCGTGCTCTCCGAGTCCATGTGGATGACGAACATCTCCGGGGACGGCACCTGGAGCCTCTCCTCCAGCGCCATGCTGGCCGCGGCCATGCTGTGGGGGCGCACCCCGGCGATGTGGGTGGCCGGGGTGAGCACCCTGCTGGCCGAGCTCCTCGTCCTGCGCAAGCCCCCGGTGCGCGCCTGGTTCAACGCCGGCCAGATGGTCGTGACGCTCTGGGCGGCCGGCTGGGCCTTCGCCCTGCTGGGCGGCCCGGCCACCGGCGTGCACGCGCTGCCCAACGAGGGCGGCGCCACCGGGCAGCTGGAGGCGCTGCGCATCCTGCCGGGCACGCTGGCCCTGCTGGTGGTCTTCCTGCTCGTGAACCGCGCCCTCGTCGGGGTGGCGGTGGCCTGGTCCACGGACCGGCCCTACCTGCGGGCGTTGCGCGAGGACTGGTTCTACGCCGAGCGCCTGCTCGAGGACGGCGGCGCGTTCCTGCTGGCGCCCCTCATGGTGATCTCCTACCGCGCCATCGGCTACACCGGGGTGGCGCTGTTCTTCGTGCCCCTGTTCCTCATCTACCAGTCCGGGCGCCGCTACGTCGAGCTCAGGAAGGCGCAGAACCAGATCATCCACACCGAGCGCCTGGCGGCGAAGGGCGAGATGGCCGCGGAGATCGGCCACGAGCTGCGCACCCAGCTGTCGGCCATCAGCGGCCACGCCCAGATGCTGCTCAAGGACGCCGAGCGCTCGGTCTACGAGCACGTGGAGCGGCGCGGCCGCATCATCATCGAGCAGTCGCGGCGCATGGAGGTCATGGCCAAGGGCCTGATGGACTTCTCGCGGGCCGAGCTGAACGTCGAGCGCGTGGACCTGAACGCCCTGATCCAGCGCACGATCGAGTTCGTGCGCACCCAGAACCGCTTCGACGGCGTCGAGTGGGACCTGCGCCTGGCCGAGAACGTGCCGGCGCTGCGCGGCGACCCCGGCCAGCTCCAGCAGGTGCTGCTCAACCTGTTCGTGAACGCCGCCGACGCGATGAAGGAGAAGCCGTCGGCGCGCAAGGTCATCGCCGTGACCAGCGCGATGGACGACCGCCGGCGCCTCGTGAGCGTGGTGGTCAGCGACACCGGGCCGGGCATCGCCGCGCCGAACCTGGCGCGCGTCTTCGAGCCCCATTTCACCACCAAGCCCGAGGGCCACGGCTACGGGCTCTCGACCTCCTATCGCATCGTCGCCAGCCACGGCGGGCGCATCACCGCCGAGAGCCCGTCCGGGCAGGGCGCCTGCTTCACCATCACGCTGCCCGTGGACGGACCGGGAGGCTGGGGCTGATCCCGGAGCCCGGCTGGGCGCTGGTGGCGCGCGTGGACTTCGGCGCCTGCGTCCTGTTTGCGCCGGACGGCACGCTCTTCGGCGCGACGGTGCGCGGGCGGCTCATGGGCCGGAGGAAGTCGCTCGGCAACGCCGTGGTGGTGGGCGACCGCGTGCGGCTGGAGTCCGGCGCCCGTGAGCCGGTGGTGGGCGAGGTCGAACCCCGGCGCAACGCCTTCTCGCGGCGCGCCGCGGGGGACCAGGCGCTCGAGCAGGTGGTCGCCGCGAACCTCGACCAGGTCGTGCTGGTCGCCTCGCTGGCGCAGCCGGAGTTCATCCCGGGGCTCGTGGACCGCGTGCTGGCGCAGGCCGAGCATGCCGGGCTGCCGGCGCGGCTGGTGCTCAACAAGACCGACTTGGGCGCGGCGGGGGCCGCCCGCGCGCTGCTCGCCGAGTACGAGCGCGCCGGCGTGCCCTGCCACGCGGTCTGCGCCCTGAGCGGCGACGGCGTCGAGCCGCTGCGCCACGCCCTGCTCGGCCGCCGCTCGCTCTTCGTCGGCCACTCCGGCGTCGGCAAGAGCACCCTGCTCAACGCGCTCGTGCCCGGCCTCGACCTGCTCGAGGGGCAGGTGAACGAGAAGACCGGCAAGGGCCGCCACACGACCACCGCCGCGGTGCTGGTACGCCCCGCGCCCGGCCTCGAGCTGATCGACACGCCCGGGGTGCGGGCCTTCGGCCTGTGGGGGGTGGGCTCGCGGGACCTCGAGCAGGCCTACGTGGAGTTCCGGCGCTTCCTCGGCCAGTGCCGCTTCGCCGACTGCCGCCACGCCGCGGAACCCGGCTGCGCCCTGCGCGCCGCGGTCGAGGCGGGCGAGGTCTCCCGGCTCCGCTTCGGGTCCTTCCAGCGCCTGCGGGCGGAGCTGGAGGAGGAGGAGCGCCAGACCGAGGCGCGCGGGCGGCGATAGCCCGCCGGCGGGCGGATCCTCTCCGGCGTCCCGGGCCGGCTTGACGCCGCGCGCCGGACGGCGCATGACTCCATGCGCATGACGCCCCTCGCCTTCAACCCGGCCCTCGCGGCTCTCGAGTGCCCCGCCTGCGGCGGCGCGTGGGACCTCTCCGCGCCGCGTTCGGTCTGCCCCGCGTGCGGCCAGCCGCTGGTGGCCCGCTACGATCTCGCGCGCGTCCGCCGCGAGACCCCCCGCGACTCGCTGGACCGCTTCGGCGCCGACCTGTGGCGCTACCGCGCCGTGTTGCCCTTCGCGGCGGAGGCCCCGGTCGTGCGCCTGGGCGAGGGCGGCACGCCCCTGCTGCCTCTGCCGAGGCTGGCGCTCGCCCTCGGTCTCGACTCGCTGTGGCTCAAGGAGGAGTCGCCCAACCCGACCCAGTCGTTCAAGGCGCGCGGGCTGGCGCTGGCGGTGAACGGGGCGCTGGCCTTCGGCCGGGAGGCCATCGCCCTGCCCTCGGCCGGCAACGCCGGCAGCGCGGCGGCCGCCTACGCCGCCGCGGCCGGGCTGCGCTGCCGCATCACGGTGCCCGAGGACACACCCGAGCCGTTCGTGCTCGAGCAGCGGGCCTGCGGCGCCGAGGTGCGGCTCGTGCGGGGCACCATCTCCGAGGCGGGCCGGGCGCTGGTGGACTGGGCTCCGGCGCCGTCGTGGTGGAACGTCTCCACGTTCAAGGAGCCGTTCCGCCTCGAGGGCAAGAAGACGCTGGGCTACGAGATCGCCGAGCAGTCGGGCTGGCGGTTGCCCGACGTCGTTCTCTATCCTGCCGGCGGTGGCACCGGGCTGGTCGGGATGTGGCGGGCGTTCGCCGAGCTGATCACGCTGGGCTGGGTGGAGGGACCGCCGCCGCGGCTGGTGGCCGTGCAGGCGGCGGGCTGCGCGCCCATCGTGCGCGCCTTCGCCGCGGGGGCGGAGCAAGCCGAGCCCTGGGCGGACGCGCGCACGGTGGCCAGCGGGCTGCGCGTGCCGGCACCCTTCGCCGACCGGCTCATCCTGCGCGCGGTGCGCGAGAGCGGGGGCACGGCGGTCGCGGTGAGCGAGGAGGAGATGCTGGACGGCATGCTCGATCTGGCCGCGCACGGGGGCGTCTTCGCCTGTCCGGAGGGGGGAGCGACCGTGGCGGCGCTGCGGCGGCTGCTGGCCGCCGGCGCCGTCACGGCGCGCGAGCGCATCGTGGTCTTCGACACCGGCAGTGGCCTGAAGTACCCGGAGGCGTGGCGCGCGGCGCTGGCGCGCCGCCGGCAGGAGGTGACATGAGGAGGCTGCGGATCCTGTGGTGGGTGGCGGCCGTGCTGGCCGGGACGGCCGGCGTGGCCGCGTCCGTCCCCAAAGCGGCGCGCGCGCCCGGGGACGAGGGCCGCGTCCTCGTCCTGCGCCTCGAGGGGGCCATCTCGCCGGTGACGGCCGAGGCGCTCATCGCGGCGGTGGACCGGGCCGAGCGCGAGGCGTACCGGGCGCTGGTCATCGAGGTGGACACGCCGGGCGGGCTCGAGTCCAGCATGCGCGCGATGGTGAAGCGGTTGCTGGTGGCGGAGGTGCCCGTCATCGCCTACGTGAGCCCGGCCGGGGCGCGGGCGGCCTCGGCGGGCGTGTTCGTCGTCATGGCCGCCGACGTGGCGGCGATGGCGCCGGGGACCAACATCGGCGCGGCCACGCCGGTCAACCTGCAGGGCGGCATGGACTCGACCCTGGCGCGCAAGGCCACCAGCGACGCCGCGGCCTTCGCCCGCACCGTGGCGCGGCAGCGCGACCGCAACGCCGTCTGGGCCGAGGAGGCGGTGCGTCGCGCCGTGGCGGCCAGCGACAGCGAGGCGGTGGCGCTGGACGTCGTGGACTTGGTCGCCGGCTCGCTCGAGGATCTGCTCGAACGCCTCGAGGGGCGGGAGATCTCGCGTCCCGGCGTCGAGGCCCGGCTGCACCTCGCCGCCCTGCCGCGCGACACGATCGAGCCCGGCCTGCGCCAGAAGCTCCTGGGCGTGCTCGTGGACCCGAACATCGCCTACATCCTCATGCTGCTCGGCTTCTACGGCCTGCTCTTCGAGCTGCAGAACCCCGGCGCCATCCTGCCCGGGGTGGTGGGCGGCATCTGCCTGATCCTCGCCTTCCTCGCGCTCTCGGCGCTGCCCGTGAACTACGCCGGCATCGCCCTGATCGTGCTGGCCATCGCCTTCTTCCTCGCCGAGATCAAGGTGGTGAGCCACGGGCTGCTCGCCACGGGCGGGGTGATCTCGCTCGTCCTCGGCTCGATGATCCTGTTCCAGGGCGAGGGCGCCCGGCTGTCGTGGGGCATCATCGTCGGGGCCACGGCGGCGACCGCGGTCTTCTTCCTCTTCATCGTCGGCAAGGGGCTGGCGGCGCAGGCCCGCCGGGTCGCCACCGGGCGCCGCGGGCTGGTGGGCCAGCGCGCGGTCGCCCTCGGCCGGCTGGCGCCGACCGGGCAGGTGCGCTTCGGCGGCGAGATCTGGAACGCGCGCAGCGAGGCGGAGGTGGCGGAGGGTTCCGAAGTCGTCATCACGGGCGTCGAGGGGCTCACCCTCCACGTGCGCCCCATCCAGGAGGACCGGTCATGATCCCGTTCACATCGTTCCTGCTGTTCCTGCTGTTCCTCGGCATCATCGTCGTCGCGAACGCGATCCGCATCGTGCGCGAGTACGAGCGGCTCGTCGTCTTCCGCCTCGGCCGCCTGGTCGGCCAGCGTGGCCCGGGACTGGTCTTCCTCATCCCGATCGTGGACCGGGCCGTGCGCGTGGGGCTGCGCATCGTCACCCTCGACGTGCCGTCGCAGGACATCATCACCAAGGACAACGTCACGGTGAAGGTGAACGCGGTGGTCTATTTCCGCGTCGTGGACGTGCAGCAGGCCGTCGTGCAGGTGGAGAACTACCTCTACGCGACCTCGCAGATCGCCCAGACCACGCTGCGCTCGATCCTCGGGCAGGCCGAGCTGGACGAGCTGCTGGCCGAGCGCGAGAAGCTCAACGAGGCGCTGCAGCTGGTGATCGACCGCGAGACCGAGCCGTGGGGCGTCAAGGTCACCAAGGTCGAGGTCAAGAACGTGGACCTGCCGCAGGAGATGCAGCGCGCCATCGCCCGCCAGGCCGAGGCCGAACGCGAGCGCCGCGCCAAGGTCATCAACGCCGAGGGCGAGTTCCAGGCGGCGGCCCGTCTGACCGAGGCGGCGACGATGATCGCCAAGGAGCCCACCGCGCTGCAGCTGCGCTACCTGCAGACCCTGGCCGAGATCGCCACCGAGAACAACTCGACGACGATCTTCCCCGTGCCCGTGGACTTCCTCAAGGTGTTCATGGACGCGATGGGGAAGCGCGAGCAGAAGGCCTGAGCCGGGGGGCGGGACCGGCATGCGCATCCTGGTGAGCGGGGCGCGGGGCCTCATCGGCTCCGCGCTGCTCGCCGTCCTGCGGGCGCGCGGGGACGAGCCGCTGTCGCTCACGCGGAATCCCCGTGCGCCGGGCGAGATCGGCTGGGACCCGGCGGGTGGGCGGCTCGAGGGGGGGGCGCTCGAGGGCCTCGACGCGGTCGTCCACCTGGCGGGTGAGCCCATCGCCGGGCGCTGGACGCCGGCGCGGCGGGAGGCCATCCGCGCGAGCCGCGTGACGGGCACGCGCCTGCTGGCGGAGCGGCTCGCCACGCTGGAGCGGCCGCCGGGCGTGCTGGTGTCGGTCTCCGCCATCGGCATCTACGGCGACCGTGGCGAGGAACGCCTCGACGAGGCGAGCCCGCCGGGGACGGGTTTCCTCGCCGGCGTGTGCCGCGAGTGGGAGGCCGCGGCGGTGCCCGCGGCGGCCCGCGGGATCCGCGTGGTCGCGCCGCGGCTGGGGCTCGTGCTCTCGCGCCGCGGCGGGGCGCTGGCCCGGCTGCTCCCCCTTTTCCGGCTGGGCCTGGGCGGTCCGCTGGGCCGCGGGCGCGCCTGGTGGAGCTGGGTGGCCCTCGACGACGTGGTGGCGGTCCTCGTGCGTGCCTGCGACGACGCGGCCCTGGACGGCCCGCTCAACCTCGTCGCGCCGGCCCCGGTGCGCAACGGCGAGTTCGCGCGCACGCTGGGCCGCGTCCTCGGGCGTCCGGCGTTCCTGCCGGTGCCTCCCCTGGCCCTGCGCGCGGTCTTCGGGCAGATGGCCCGCGAGACCCTGCTGGCCGGCGCCCGGGTCGAGCCGGCGCGGCTGCGGGCGGCCGGGCAGGCGTTCCGCTTCCCCGAGCTGGAGGGGGCGCTGCGCCATCTGCTCGATCGCGGGGCGCGCGCCGCGGACATCGGGTCTTGACGGCCTCTCGCCGGCGAGACTAGTCTGGCGCCGTGGCGATCGGACGACCGTGGTGTCTGCTGGCGGCGATGGTCCTGGCCGCGTCGGTGACGGGGTGCGCCTCGACCCTGCCGGGGGAGGAGCCGCCGGAGCCGCCCCCGGCCGCGCGTGAACTGCCCGAGGGACAGAACATCGTGAGCGGGGTCTCCGACTCCACGGCCCCCGCCCCGGGCACGGCCGGCGCGCTCTACCGCTACCGCTTCCTGCAGGTCCTGCCGGGCAGCAGCGGCTTCACCTACCAGGACCGCGACCTGTCGTTCTACTTCCGCCCCTCGCCCGAGGCGCTCTACTTCCAGGTCGAGAACCGCAAGGACCGTCCGGTCTCGATCGAGTGGGACCGTTGCGTCTTCCACAGCCCGCGCGACCAGAGCGGCCCGGTCGCCCACGCCACGACGCGCTGGGAGGACCGCTTCAACGTCCAGGCGGCGACGCAGATCGCCGGCCTGCAGCGCTACAGCGACTACACGTTCCCACTGGACTACCTCGTGGATCCCGGCGGCAGCGCCAAGCAGCTGCGCCGGCCGCTGCTGCCGGAGGACGCCACCGCCCCGGAGTACTCGGACAAGGAGTTCGGCGTGGACCTGGTCTTCCGCATTGAGAACCAGCCGCGCACGTACTCCTTCCGCTTCAAGGTCGCCAGCGTCATCCCGCTCTAGGCTGTGTCCGAAGACGCCCGACTGGCGTCGTTGCGCGGTCGGCTCCTCGCTCCAACGTGGCCTGAAGGCCACGATTGCGCTCGTCGCGCGGGGCACCATCGTGCGAAGCGCGATGGTCCGACGCCTTGCCCTCGGCCGTCTTCGAACACAGCCTACCTCTGCGCCACCAGCCGCAGTCCCCGCCGCCGCGCCCGCGCGCGCCGGACGAGGTCGTCGAGGCCGACGGCGCCGAGCAGCACGACCAGCGGTTCCACCGGCACGCGCATGCGCAGCGAGCCGAAGAACACCACGGCCAGCGCGGTGAAGTAGAGGATCACCCACAGGCTCAGCGACTGGAACCAGCGCCGCGGGCCGCGCAGGGTGAGGGCCGCGCCCCACAGGGCCAGCGGCAGCGCGACCACGGACCACAGCAGCAGAGGGTCCAGCGCCCGCAGCAGCCGCGCGAGGAGCGAGCCCTCGGCCTGCCAGGTGCCGGTGGAGCCCGTCTCGGCGCGCAGCCGCCAGAAGCGAGCCAGCTTCACGCCCGCCATGGCCGGCCACTCGGCGACGTGCTCGCGCAGGAAGGCGACGGCGCGGGCCCGGGCGCGCGCGTCCACCTCGACCTCCGAGAGGCCGCGGTACTCGGTCCGGAACAGCTCGTTCGTCACCTCGTTGAGCGCGCCGCCGCGGACGGCGGCATCGCCCCAGGTGCGGGGGTTGTTGCTCTCGTAGAGGGCCTGGCCGCCCGCGGTCGTCACCGGGACGAAGCCGCGCAGGACGAGAGCGTTGCGCAGCGTCCACGGGCCCACGACCAGGGCCAGACCGAGCAGGAGCATCCCCGTCTGGAGCCAGCGGCCCCGCGCGGTGAGCGTCAGGCCCAGCGGCCGCCAGGCCCAGGCCGCCACCAGCACGGGCAGCGCGAGCGCGGTGGGGCGCGTGAGGGAGGCCAGGCCCCAGGCCAGCCCGGCCCCGAGCGCCCGGCCCGGGCGCGGCGTCTTCACCCATTCGGCGCTGACCAGCAGGGCGAGCAGGATCGCGACGCAGAAGGGCGTCTCGCTGAGCAGGTAGCCGCTGAAGAAGACGAGCAGCGGATGCACGGCGGCGAGCCAGCCGGCCAGCCGGCCCACCGAGCTGCCGAACATCCGGGTGCCGAAGGCGGCCAGCACGAGGGGCAGCAGGGCGCCGATGACGGCGACCAGCAGGACGGCGGCGAAGTACTGATGTCCGACCGCCCGGTAGAGCAGGCTCACCAGCCAGGGCAGGACCGGGGGCCGGAACGCCGTCGGGTAGGGCCCGCTCGCGCCGTCCAGGGCGAATCCGGCGCCCTGCGCCAGGTTCCAGGCGACGGTGTCGTAGGCGGCGGGGTCCGAGAAGGGCCGGCCCTGCGGCCCCACCGAGAGCCAGGCGTAGGCGACCCGCAGGCCCAGGGCGACCGCGAACATCAGCAGCCACTCCGCGCGCGGGAGGCGGCGGGGCAGGCCGTGACCGGCGGTGGGGGCGCGCATGCGGCGGAGCATACCAGAGCCCCGGTCCGGCCCGTGCAGGACCGGGCGCGGAGGCCCTTGGGCGTTGCGGAGTGCAATGCGCGGCCGAGGCGGCCGGCGGTGCCGGCCCGCGGGCACCGCTCCGTGCCCCGATGGCGGGCGGATTCCCCGCGCCGGGCCCCGGCCGGGCGCGACGGCAGGCCTGTTGCTAGGGCCGACGCATCCGGCGGCCCACGATCGCAGCGAACGCGCACCCCGGTCCGGGAAGGACCGGAGAGGATCCCCGATGGACCACTACATCCCGAAGCGCCGCGTCCCCGTCACCCTCTGGTCCCGTGACCTGCAGGGTGTGGCGGCCTCGCTGTTCCTGGACCTGGACGCGTCCGGGGTCCGGCACCAGACCATCCTCGAGAAGCTCAACGAGTCCTCGCCCTTCCTGCCGGCTGCGGTCGGGGAGGAGGGCCGCATCCACCTCTTCAACAAGTCGCGCATCGCCCGGGTCACGCCGGGCCGGCTGGTCCTGCAGAGCGACGTGTTCGCGCGCGGCTTCCAGCCCTGGCGCGAAGAGGGGGCCGAGGTCGTCCTCGCCGACGGCCTGAGCCTGCAGGGCCGGGTGTGGATGCCCCTGCAGCGGGAGAGCCAGCGCCTCTCGGACTACATGAACCAGCAGCTCGCCGGCTTCTTCGTGGTCCTCACGGCGGTCGGGCCCCACCTGGTGCATCCCTCGGGCGTGGTCGAGCTGCGCCTGTGCGAGAGCGCCGGGGCCCCGGTGGCCGGCGCGGCCCCGGACGTGGCCCGGGAGCCCTGGGCCGCCTGACGGGCCGGCCGTCCGGCTCGGTGGCCCGCCGCACGACCGTGCGGCGGGCTTCTGCTAGAATCCGCGCCCGATCTTCACGCGGGCCGCCGCGATGGCGGCCCGCCGGTCCCGCCCCCGCGAGGAGCCGTCCGTCACCGTGAGGAACTCGCCCGAGTCACGAGAACGCGCCCTGTCCGAGTTCATCGCGCGGCTGGAGGCGGAGGTCGAGCCGCTCCAGCTCCGCCACAACCTGGCCTACTGGCAGGCGAGCATCAGCGGCGATCCGGCCGCCGAAGAGGAGGCGGCCCGTCTCGACACCGCCATCCGCACGGTCTTCTCCCGCCGTGACGCCCACGCCTTCCTCGCGGAGGTGGCCGCCGCGGGCGGCGTGAGCGATCCCCTGCTGGCGCGGCAGCTCACGCTCCTGGGGAACGCCCACCGGGCCCAGCAGATCGAGCCGGCGGCGATCGAGCGGCAGGTGCGCCTGGAGAAGCGCCTGGAGGGCCGCTTCAACGCCTTCCGCGCCGAGCTGGACGGCCGGCGGGTCACGGACAACGACCTGCGGCACGTGCTCGCCGCCTCCGACGACGCGGGGGCCTGCCGGCGGGCGTGGGAGGCCGCCAAGCAGATCGGGGCCGAGGTGGCCCCGGAGCTGCTCGAGCTCGTCCGGGTGCGCAACGAGGCGGCCCGCTCCCTTGGCTTCGCCAACTACTACTCGATGCGGCTCGAGCTGGACGAACTGGACGAGACCGAGCTGTTCGCCCTGCTCGACGAGCTGGAGCGGGGCACGGCGCCGCTGTTCGCGGCCTACAAGCGCGGCCTCGACGCGCGCCTCGCCGCTCGCTTCCGCCTCGCGCCGCAGGAGCTGCGGCCCTGGCACTACGGGGACCCGTTCTTCCAGGAGGCCCCCCCGGACGGGCTCGACCTCGACCGCTTCTTCGCCGCCCGTCCGCTGGAGCGGACGCTGGCGGACTCCTTCGCCGCCGTGGGCCTCGACGTCGGCGACCTGCTGGCGCGGGCGGACCTGCTCGAGCGGCCGGGCAAGTCACAGCACGCGTTCTGCATGTGCATGGATCGCCGGGAGGACATCCGCGTGCTGTGCAACCTCCGCCCGACGGAGTTCTGGATGTCCACCCTGCTGCACGAGTTCGGGCACGCGGTCTACGACCGGCACGTGGCGCCGACGCTGCCGTTCTTCCTGCGCGAGCCGGCCCACATCCTCACCACGGAGGCGAGCGCCATGCTGTTCGGGCGGCTGACCAAGGACGCCGCCTG
>JAXDBZ010000278.1:0-5537 GCA_034678345.1 Candidatus Eiseniibacteriota bacterium | reverse complement strand
GGCTCGCGCGCCGGCGGCGGGCGCTCGCGCAGGACCCGGCGGCCGGCGCCGCGGCCCCGCTCATCTGCTTCCGCGAGCCGCTCGACTCCATCTGGTACGCGGGCGGGCGCTGCGTGCCGGCGCTGGGGCTGGCGCAGCACCGCGGCTTGCGGCGGCGCGACCGCGGGCGGTACCGCGCGGTGGAGGCGACCGGTTACCTGACCGGCTGCTGCCTGCTGGCCACGCGCGCGGCGTGGGAGAAGGTGGGGCCGCTGGACGAGGGCTACTTCATCTACGCCGAGGACGCCGACTGGTCGCTGCGGGCGCGGGCGGCCGGGTTCGGGCTCCTGTTCGTGCCGACGGCGCGGCTGTGGCACAAGGTCTCGGCCAGCTCGGGCGCGGCGAGCCCCTGGAAGATCTACCAGCGCCTGCGCGCCAACCTGCGGCTCTTCTCGCGTCACGCGCGCGGCGTGGGCCGCCTGACCTGGCTGCCCTGTTTCCTGGCGCAGCAGGTGGTGCTGGCCGCCTGGCTACTGGCGCGCGGGCACGCCGCGGCGGCGGCCGCGGTGCCGCGCGCCCTGTGGGACGCGACGACGGGTCGTTCCCCCGCGGAGGTGAAGCCATGAAGACGATCGGCGTGACGCTGTTCGCGGCGGCGCTGCTCGCCTGCGCCGCGCCGGCGCTGGCGACGGTGGGCGGGCCGACGCTGCTCGACGTGCTGGGTTGGGACCCGGACGCGCGGCGGATCTACGTGCACTTCGTGGACACCAGCGGCGGGGACTTCTTCGGCGACGTGGTCTCGTTCGCGCCGGACTCGGGCGCGGCGGGGGTGTCGGAGCCTTGGGTGCGGCACGGCGAGGGCACGGCGGGCGAGCCGGCCCTGCAGGCCAGGCTCGCGGACCTGAGGCGGCGCCTGAACCCGATGGCCATCGAGCCGGCGGCGGTCATCCCCTGGGAGTCGAGCGTCGTGGCGCGCGATTCGCTGGACGACGGCTACGCGGGCCAGGTCGTGCGTTACCGCGTGCGGGCCCGCTGGGAGCGCGAGCCCGAGTTCGAGTTCGTCACCTGGGGCTCGCCCGGAGTGCTGCTCAAGGCGGTCTACCGCATCCCCGGACGCGCCGAGCGCCTCTTCGTATTCGCCTTCGTCGGCAACCGCATGGAGACCGGCTACGAGACGCAGGTGCCGGTCATCGTGGGCCCCGGGGAGAAGGGCCTGCGCGCCGTCGGTGGAGTGGGGGTCCGTTGAGCGGCACGCTTCACGTCGCGAAGCCCGTCCGCGGGGCGGACGACCCGCCGCTCTTCCTGCGCGAGCTGGTGGCCGCGGCCGCCCCCGGCGCGAACGTGCTCGATGCCGGCTGCGGGCCGGGCTCGTGGCCCTACGGCGAGCGGGCCGGCCTGCGTATCACGGCGTTCGACATCAAGTTCCCGCCCGGACCTCCGGCAGGACGCGAAGGGCTGGACGTGCTGCGCGCCTCGCTGGAACGGCTGCCGCTGCGCGAGGCCCGCTTCGACCTCGTGGTCTGCCACTACGTGCTCGAGCACGTCACCGATCTGGAGGCCTGCTGCGACGAGCTGGCGCGCATGGTGGCCCCGGGCGGCACGCTCTACGTCGCGGTGCCGCGCGCGGCCGCCTTCGACGACCGGCTCTACCGCTTCGCCGGCTGGTTCGCCAAGGTCGCGCTGCTCAAGCTGGGCAAGCGCCTCGAGCACCAGCAGCGCTTCGATCTCGACGGGCTGCTCGGGCACTTCGCCCGCCGCGGCTTCGCGCCGGTGGCCCACGCCTTCGTGCCGGCCGGCTTCTCGTGGATGAACGACCCGCGCACGAAGCGGCTGCAGGGGCCGTTCACCGACGCGCTCGCCTGGCTGCACCGCGTCCTCGGACTCGACCTCGCCCGCGACGCCAACTTCGTGCTGGCCTTCGCCCGCGGCGCGGCGCCCGGATCGCCGCCGCGCGTCCGCCGGGTCACGCACGTCTGCCGCGAGTGCGGCGAGCACGCGGTGATCGAGGCGACACGGCCGTGGCCGGGACGATGGGCGTGCCCGTGGTGCGGGAAGGCCAACCCCTTCGGGAGGCCGCGATGAGCTCGATGCGCGCGGCGCTCCGGCAGCTCTCCAGCGAGTCGCTCATCTACGGCCTCGGGCAGGTGAGCGGACGCGCGGTGCAGCTGCTGCTCGTGCCGGTGCTGACGCGCGTGCTGGCGCAGGCCGAGTACGGCGTCTCGGACCTGGTCTTCGCCTACCTGCAGACCGCGGTGCTGGTGCTGGTCTTCGGCATGGACGGCGCGCTGGCGCGCTTCTTCTACCAGGAGCCCGACCGCGAGGCGCGCATCCGCATGGCCTCCAGCTCGCTCGTTTTCCGGCTGGCCGCCGGCGGCGCGGCCGCGCTGCTGCTGGCGCTGTTCGCGGGGCCGCTGTCGGAGGCGCTGGTGGGCTCGGCCGCCTATCGCAAGTACATCCTCATCGCCGCCGCCACCCTGCCCTGCACGCTGGTCGTGCTGTTCGGCAACGACGTCCTGCGGGTCACCTTCCAGCCGTGGAAGTTCATCGCCCTGAACCTGGTCCAGACGGTGCTGACGGCGGGGCTGACGCTCTGGCTCGTGCTGGCGCGGGACCTGGGCGTGGCGGGCGTGCTGTACGGACGGCTGGGCGGCGACGCGGCGAGCGCCCTGGTGGCGCTGGTGCTGGTGCGCCACACGCTGGCGCCGCGCTTCCGCGCCGAGACGCTGCGGCGCATGCTGGGCTACGGCGCGCCCCTCGTCCCGGTGGCCATCGCCTACGGTACGATCACCTCGGTGGACCGCTTCGTGCTGCAGCGCGCCTGCGGGCTCGCCGACGTGGCGGTCTACGGCGTGGCCATCAAGTTCTTCGCCCTGGTCACCATGGCGGTCTCGGCCTTCCAGCTGGCCTACGGTCCCTTCGCCTTCGCCCGCGCGGGCGCGCCCGACGCCGGCCGTCTCTACGCCCGCGTGTTCGGTGCCTACGTCGCCGTCGCCAGCCTCGCCGCCATGCTGGCCGGGCTCTTCGCCCCGGAGGCGCTGGCCGTGGTCGTGCCGCGCGAGTACGCCGCGGCGGCGGCGCCCGCGGCGTGGCTGGCCTTCGCCGCGGTGGCCCAGGGCGCCTACGTCGTCGCCTCGGTCGGGATCGGGCTGGCGCTGCGGACGCCGCTGCTGGGCTGGTCGGCGGGGAGCGCGGCGCTGGTGGCGGCGGTGGGCAACGTCCTGCTCGCGCCCCGGTTCGGTCCGCTCGGGGCGGCGATCGCCACCACGCTGGCCTACGTCACCTCGGCCGTGGTGACGTACGCGCTGGCCCAGCGCGTCCACCCGGTGCCGTACCGCGGCGCGCGGCTGGCCCTGGTCTTCGCGCTGGCGCTGCTCCTCACGCTCGCGGCGCAGCGGCTGGCGCCGCCGGGCGCGGCGGGTATCCTGCTCAAGGTCCTGGCCGCCGCGGCCTTCGCCGCCACGGCGCTGGGGCTGGGGCTGCACCGGGACCGCGGCGCGATCGCCCCGGCGCGCCGGGACTGAGGCCGGGAGGGACGCGGGCATGTGCGGCATCGCGGGACTCTGGGATCCGGACGGGCGGGCCGACCTGGGCCGGCTCGGCCTGATGTCGGGGCTCATGCGCCACCGCGGCCCCGACGACGAGGGCATCGTGCTGCTCGCGCCCGACGGCGGGCAGCTCTGCCTCGGCGGCGCCGACACGCCGCCCGGGGTGTTCCGCAGCGGCCTGCCCTTCGCGCCCGGCGCCAGCCGCGCCGCGTCCGGCGCGCCGTACACGCTCGGGCTGCTGCACCGGCGGCTCTCGATCGTGGACCTCAGCCCCTCGGGCCACCAGCCGATGTGCGGCGCCGACGGGGCCTCGTGGATCGTCTTCAACGGCGAGGTCTACGACTTCGTCGAGCTGCGCCGGGAGCTGGAGGGGCTGGGCGACGTCTTCCGCGGCACGAGCGACACCGAGGTCATCCTCGCCGCCTACCGCCGCTGGGGCCGCGACTGCCTGCGCCGCTTCAACGGCATGTTCGCCTTCGCCCTGTGGGACGGTGTGCGCCGGGAGCTGTTCTGCGCGCGCGACCGCTTCGGGGTGAAGCCCTTCCACTACCAGTGGGACGGGCGGCGCTTCGCCTTCGCCTCGGAGCCGCACGTGCTGGCGCTGACGCAGCCGCACCGCATCCGGCCCCGCCTCGAGGCGATCCGCGACCTGGTCGCGCTCGACTGGGTGGACCACGACGCGCACACCTTCTTCGACGGCGTCGGTTCGCTGCCGGCCGGGCATCTCCTCGTCGTGGGGGAGAAGGGGCTGGCCGTCGAGCGCTGGTGGTCGCTGCGGCCGGGGCGGCCCGAGGGGACGCGCGCCGCGCGCGAGGAGCGCTTCCGCGAGCTGTTCACCGACGCGGTGCGCCTGCGCCTGCGCGCCGACGTCGAGGTGGGCTCGTGCCTCTCGGGCGGGCTCGACTCGAGCGCCGTGGTGACCACGGCGGCGGCGCTGCTGCCGCAACCGATCCACGCCTTCACCTGCGCCTACGACGAGGGCCCGGCCTTCGACGAGCGCGCGTGGGTGCGGGAGACGGTCGCGGTCTCCGGCGCCCGCTCGCACGTCGTGGTGCCCGATGGCGCCGACCTGTGGGAGACGTTCGACCGGCTGGCGGAGCGCCAGGGCGAGCCGACCGCCGGCCCGGGGCTCTACTCGCAGTGGAAGGTGATGGAGCTGGCGCACGGCCGCGGCCTCAAGGTGCTGCTCGACGGCCAGGGCGGGGACGAGACCCTGGCCGGCTACTTCCGCTACCTGCCGGCGCGGCTGCGCGACCTCGCCGCCCGCGGCGATCTCGCCGGCTTCCTGCGCCTGGTCGGCCCGGTGGCGCGGCGCCTGGGCTGGCCGACGACGCTGGCGCTCACCTTCGAGCCGTGGGCGCCGGCGGCGCTGGTGGCGCCGCTGCGCCGCCGCTTCGGCCAGGGCAAGGACCGCGTGCTCGCCGCGCGGCTGCGGCGGCTGCCGCGGCCCGACCTGCCGCGGCCGCCGCGGGGCTTCCCCAGCGCGCTGTCGCGGCAGCTCGCCTTCGACACGCTGCAGCGCCTGCTGCCCTCGCTGCTGCGCTACGAGGACCGCGACTCGATGGCCTTCTCGATCGAGACCCGGCTGCCCTTCCTCGACTACCGGCTGGTCGAGTTCGCCTTCGCGCTGCCCGACGCCGAGCGTCTCGACGGCGACACCACCAAGGCGGTGCTGCGCCGCGCCCTGGCCGACCGGGTCCCGCCGGCCGTGCTCGAGCGGCGCGACAAGAAGGGCTTCGAGACGCCCGCCGACCTCTGGCTGCGCGGCCGCCACTCCGGCGAGGCGCGTCGCCGCCTGCTCGCGCCCGGGCCGCTGCACGAGTGGCTGGACCGCGGCGCGCTGGCGGAGGAGCTGGAGGCGTTCCTGTCGGGGCGCCGCGCCACCGGGCTGCAGGTGTGGCGCTGGCTCTCGCTCGAAGCGTGGGCGCGGCGCTTCCTCGCCGGCGACGCGCGCCTGGCGCCGCCGGCCGCGCCGGCCGGGATCGCCGGGGCGCACCGCTCCTACGTGGAGCG
>JAXDBZ010000277.1:0-8078 GCA_034678345.1 Candidatus Eiseniibacteriota bacterium | reverse complement strand
CGCTCGCGCTGCGCGCCTTCGTCGAGCAGCGCCTGCGCGCCGACGAGCTCGCCGCGCAGGCGGCGGCCGCCGAGCCGGGCGCGTTCTGGTCGGCCATCGAGGAGCTGACGACGCGCGGGCCGGGCTGGCTGCGGCTGTCGCGCGCGCTGGCCGACTGCCCGCACCTCGAGCACGAGCGGCACGCCCTGCGCGAGGAGTCCCCCTGGCGGCGCGAGTTGGCCGCGCGGCGGCTGGGGCTGCTCTACTCGACCGCGTCGCGCCGGTCGCTGCGCGCCGCGCTGCCCGACGGCCCCGAGTTGGTGACGGCGGCCGCGGCGGCCGCGCTGGCGCGCTACCGCGATCCCGCGGCCCTGCGCTGGCTGCTGGAGAACCCGCACGCGCTCGGGCGCCGCCTGCACCGCCAACGCGTGGCGCTGCTGCGGGCCTTCGGGCGCCGCGCCCTGCCGTCGCTCACCGCCGCGCTCGAGCGTGGCACCGGCGAGGCGGCCATGGACCGCGCCCTGGTCGAGACGCTGGGGCTGGCCGGCCACCACGCCGCCCGGCATGCCGTCGAACGCTGGCTGCGCGAGGGTGACGTCGAGCAGCGCGTCGCCGCCGCCCGCGCGCTGGGGCGCATGGGGGCCGCCGACTGCGCCACCTCGCTGATCGGCGCCCTGCAGGACCAGGCCTGGCCGGTGCGCGCGCAGGCCGCCCGCGCCCTGGGCCTGCTGCGCGCCGAGATCGCGCTGCTGGCGCTCCCCGCCCGGCTCACCGACCCGGCCTGGTGGGTGCGGCGCCACGCGGCCCACGCGCTGCGCGAGTTCGGCCTCGAAGGCCGGCACGAGCTCGAGCGCATCGCCGCCGGCTCGTCCGACCGCTACGCGCGCGACATGGCCCGGGAAGTCCTCGACGGCTGGTCCGACGTGGCCTGAGCGGTCCCCGGCCGCCGCCTTGCCAATCCGGACGCCTCCCCTCAGATTGGTGGCGCCGCGCGCGAGTCCCCGCGGCCCGACCGGAGGCCCGTTGCCGTGAAGTACGCCATCGTCCTGCCCGACGGCGCCGCCGACGTCCCGCTCGGGGCGCTCGGCGGCCGGACGCCGCTCGAGGCCGCGCACATCCCGCACATGGATCGCATTGCCCGCGGTGGACGACTCGGCCGCACCGTCACCATCCCCGACGGCTTCACCCCGGCCACCGACGTCGGCACGCTCTCCGTGCTGGGCTACGACCCGCGCGCCGACTACACCGGCCGCGCGCCGATCGAGGCGGCGGCGCGGGGCCTGGTGGCGCGGGCCGACCAGCTGATCCTCCGCTGCAACTTCGTCACCGTGCGCGACGGCCTCATGGCGGACAACACCGCCGGGCACATCCGCCAGGACGAGGCCGACGCGCTGGTCGCGACCCTGCGGCCCGCCCTCGCCGCCGCGGGCGGCGAGCTGCACGGCGGCGTGACCTACCGCAACCTGCTGCTGCTGGCCGACGCGGCGGACACCGCGCTCCGGCTGGCCCCACCCCACGACATCATCGGCCAGCCGGCGGCGGCGCACCGGCCCGCCGGCGAGGGGGCCGCGCGGATCGAGCGCATCGCCGACCTGGCCCGGGGCCTGCTCGCCGCGCACCCGGTGAACCGGCGGCGGCACGAGGAGGGGCGCGACCCCGTCACCGACATCTGGCTGTGGGGCCAGGGACGCCCGGCCTCGCTCGAGCCCTTCGCCGCGCGCTTCGGCCTGCGCGGCGGGGTCATCACCGGCGTGGACATCCTGCGCGGCATGGCACGGCTCATGGACCTGCGGATCATCGAGGTGCCGGGCGCCACCGGCTTCCTCGACACCGATTACGCCGGCAAGGGCGCCGCCGCCGTGCGCGCGCTCGACGAGCTGGACCTGGTCGTCGTGCACGTCGAAGCGGCCGACGAGGCCGCCCACATGGGCGACGCGGTCGAGAAGGTGACGGCGCTCGAGCGCATGGACGCGGCGGTGGTCGGCCCGCTGCTCGAGCGCCTGGCCCGGGAGCCGGTATGGCGGATCCTGGTCGCGGTGGATCACCCCACCCTGACCACGACCCGGGGGCACTCGGCGATCCCGCCGCTCTTCGCCTACGCCGGCAGCGGGGTGCCCGCCATCGAGCGCGCCCCGTACACCGAGGCGGCCGCAGAGCGCGGCGGCCACCGGGTCGAGCCGGCCCACCGTCTCATGGCGGAGTTCCTGCGGGGTTGGCCCGACCCCGGGCGCGGGCGAACCCCCTGCGCGGAGAGGGAGCCATGAGCCGGCCGACGATCCTCTACGCCAGCACGAACCGCGCCGCGCCCCGGGCCGACCTGCGCACCGCCCTGCTGGGGGGCCAGGCCGCCGACCGCGGCCTGTTCATGCCCGAGCGCGTGCCGCCCCTCGATCCCGCGGATCTCGCGGCGCTCCCCGGGAGCTCCTACGCCGAGACCGCCTGGCGGGTGCTCCGGCGCTTCACCGCCGGCCTGCTGGACGACGACCGGCTGCGCGCGCTGTGCGAGGAAGCGTACGACTACGAGGTCCCGCTCGAACCGGTCACCGGCCGGCGCTGGCTCCTGCGCCTCGACCGCGGCCCGACCGCCTCGTTCAAGGACTTCGCCGCGCGGATGATGGCCCGCTGGATGGGCGCCTTCCTCGAGGGGGAGCGGGGCGAGCTGGTCATCCTGACGGCCACCTCGGGCGATACCGGCAGCGCCGTGGCCCACGCCTACCACGGCCTGCCGCGCGTGCATAGCGTGGTGCTGTTCCCCGCCGGCGAGGTCTCCGCGCGGCAGCGCCGGCAGATGACCACGCTGGGCGGCAACGTGTCTGCGTTCGCGGTGGACGGCAAGTTCGACGACTGCCAGGCGATGGTCAAGCGGGCCTTCGCCGACCCCGACCTCGCCGGCATCCGCCTCACCAGCGCCAACTCGATCAACATCGGCCGGCTGCTGCCGCAGTCCGTCTACTACGTCCATGCCTGGGCACGGCTGGCCGACGTGGCCGCGCGCGAGCCGATCGTCTTCTCGGTCCCCTCGGGCAACTTCGGCGACATGATGGGGGCCGTACTCGCCGCGCGCATGGGCCTGCCCATCGCGCGCCTCGTCATCGCCACCAACGCGAACGACGAGGTGCCGCGCTTCCTCGCCACCGGGCACTACGAGAAGGTGGTGCCGTCGCGGGTGTGCATCTCGAACGCCATGAACGTGGGGCACCCCTCGAACCTCGCGCGCCTGGTGGACGCCTACGGCGGCTGGATGGACGAGACGGGGGCCCTGCGCGAGATGCCCGACCTCGCGCGCCTGCGCCGGGACTTCTTCGCCGTGAGCATCTCCGACGACGAGACCCGCGCCACGATCCGCGACGCCTGGCGGCGGCACCGCACGCTGCTCGAGCCGCACGGCGCCGTGGGCTGGGCCGGCCTCGCGCGCCTCCTCGCCGCGCCCGACCCGCCCGGGGTGCCGACGCGCGGGGTACCCCGACCCACGCTCCGCGTGGGTACCCCGAGCGCGGGTCCGGGTCCGGGCCCGGGTGCCCCGTCACGCGAGCCGCTGGCGGTCTCGATCGAGACCGCGCACCCGGCCAAGTTCCCCGAGGAGATCCGGGCGCTGCTGGGCGTCGAGCCGGAGCTGCCGCCCAGCCTGGCCGGCCTCGACGAGAAGCCCGAGAGCTACGGCCGCCTCGGCACCGCCTACGAGCCGTTCCGCGACCTGCTGAAGGAGCGCTTTCTGGCCCGCTGAGCCGCGCGCGCAGGCTGGCCCGACACCGCGCCACCCCGTACACTCCGCGCATGGCCCCGCCCCGGCGCCCCGCGCCACCCCGCATCCGCACCCGCGCCTCCGCCTGGCTCGTCAGGCGCGCCGAGGCCGAGGGTTCGGAGCTGACCCGCGTGAAACGCGCCCTGGCCGAGCGCGGCCTGTCCCCGCTCAAGCGTCTGGGCCAGAACTTCCTCGTGCGCGCCGACCTCGCCGCCCGCATCGTCGAGCACTGCCGCCTCGAGCCCGACGACCTGGTGGTCGAGATCGGCCCGGGCGCCGGCGCCCTCACGCCCGGGCTCGCCGCCCGCGCCCGCGCGGTCGTCGCGGTCGAGAAGGACGCGGGGCTCGCCGCCCTCCTGCGCGAGGATCTGGCCGAGCAGCCGCACGTCGAGGTGGTGGAGGGCGACTTCCTCGACGTCGACCTCGCCGCCCTGGCGCGCGCCCACGGAGCGGAGCGGCTCGTCGTCGCCGGGAACATCCCGTACAACATCACCACGCCGCTGCTCGAGCGCGTCTTCGCGCAGAAGCGCGTGGTCCGCAGCGCCGTGCTGCTGGTGCAGAAGGAGTACGCCGAGCGCCTCGCCGCCGCCGCCGGCACGCCGGCGTACGGCTCGCTCACCCTGTTCGCGCGCTACCACGCGCTGCTCGAGCCGCTGCTGGTGGTGCGGGCCGCCGCCTTCTGGCCGCGCCCCGACGTGGACAGCATGCTGGTGCGCTTCCGCCTGCGCGAGGAGGCCCCGGTCGAGGCCGACGAGGAGCTGCTCTTCCGCATCGTACGGGGCGCGTTCCAGATGCGCCGCAAGCAGCTCGCCAACACCCTCGCCGAGTCGCTCGGGCTCGACCGCGACGGGGTCGGGCGGCTCTGCCGCACGGCCGGGATCGACGGGCGGCGCCGCGGCGAGACGCTCACGCTCGACGAGTTCGCGAAGCTGGCACGGGCGGCCGGGCGGTAGGCGCCGCCGGGGAGGAACGATGGACGCAGAACGCGACCCGCTGGACGTCGTGCTCGGCACCGGCCCGCTGGGGCGCGCGGTCGCCGAGGAGCTGCTCGCGCGCGGCCGGCGCGTGCGGCTCGTGAATCGGAGCGGCCGGCTGGCGGAACCGCCGCCGGGGGCGGGGCTGCACGCCGCGGACCTCACCGACCCCGGCGCGGCCGCCACCGCCTGCGCCGGGGCGGAGGTGGCCTACCTGTGCGCCAACGTGCCCTACACGGAATGGCCGGAGCGGTGGCCGCCGCTCGCCGCCGGCATCCTGGAGGGCGCCGCCCGCGCCGGCGCGAGGCTCGTCTACGGCGATAACCTCTACTCCTACGGCCCGGTGGACGGCCCGCTCCACGAGGACCTGCCCCCCGCCGCCACCGGACGCAAGGGCCGCGTGCGCGCGCGCATCGCCGCGGACTTCCTGGCCGCCCATCGCGCCGGCCGCGTGCGCGTGACCATCGGCCGCGCCTCGGACTTCTACGGTCCCTGGGCGACCGCGTCGAGCCTGCTCGGCTCGCGCGTCATCCCGGCCGCCCTGGCCGGGCGGCCCGCCCAGGTCATCGGCGACGTGGACGTCCCGCACACCTTCACGTTCCTGCGCGACTACGCGCGCGGGCTGGCGACGCTGGGCGCCCGCGACGAGGCGCTCGGCCGGGTCTGGCACGTGCCCAGCGCGGAGGCCCTCACCCAGCGCGAGCTGCTCGCCCTCGTCGCGGAGGAGGTGGGGAGCGGACCGCTGCGCATCCAGGCCGCCCCGGGCTGGCTCGTGCGCGCCCTCGGGCTCGTCAGCCCCATCATGCGCGAGCTGGCCGAGATGCTCTACGAGTGGAAGCGGCCCTACGTCGTGGACCACTCCCGCTTCGCGGGCGCCTTCGGCGCCACGACCACGCCGCACCGCGAGGCCGTGCGCGAGACGGTGGCGTGGCACCGGGCGCGCGCCGGGTAACGGCGGCGGACACCCGCCTCCGGAACGCGTCCGGCCCGGTCGCTCGACCGGGCCGGCGCGCCGCGCGGGTCGCACCCGCTCAGGGCTCGACGAACTTGTAGCCGACCTTGTGCACGGCGACGATGAACGGCTGGGCGAAGCCCGCGCCCAGCTTCGAGCGCAGGTTCGACACGTGCGTGTCCACCGTGCGGGTGGTCACGCCCAGCTCCTCGTCCACGCCCCAGATCTCCTCGAGCAGCTCCTCGCGCGACACTGTGCGGCCGCGGTGCTCGATCAGGTACTTGAGCAGCTCGAACTCCTTGAACGACAGCGCCACCTGCGCGCCGGCCTTGACCACCTCGCGCGGATCGAAGCGCACCTCGACGTCGCCGAAGGCGTACACGGTCGGCCCGGGCGCGGGCGCGCCGGAGGGCCCGCGGGCCAGCAGCCGCTTGGCGCGCGCCATGAGCTCCTTCACGCCGAATGGCTTGGTGACGTAGTCGTCCGCGCCCAGGTCGAAGCCCTTGATCACGTCGGCCTCGAAGTTGCGCGCCGTCATCACCAGCACGGGGATGTCGCGGTGCCGCTGGCGCAGCTCCTTGAGCACGGTGAAGCCGTCCTTCTCGGGCAGCATGATGTCGAGCAGCACGAGGTCCGGCTTCTGCTTGAGGGCGGTGCGCAACCCCTCCTGGCCGGTCTTGGCAGTGAGCACCTCGTAGCCCTCGAACCTGAAGTTGTGCGCCAGGCCCTCGAGCAGGCCTTCCTCGTCCTCGACGATCAGGACTCGCTTCATCCCTCCTCCTTCCCCGGCTCCGCCGGACCCGGACCCCGACCCTGCCCCGCGCTGCGCGCGGGGCCGCGGGAGGCTTCGACGCCCTCGGCGCGGGGGAGCACGATCGTGAAGGTACTGCCCTCGCCGGGGCTGCTCACGAGCTCCACGCGCCCGCCGTGTGCGCGTACGATCTGATGCACCAGTGACAGTCCCAGGCCCGCACCCTTGACGTCGTGCACGAGCCCGGTCTCCACCCGGACGAACTTCTCGAAGATCTGCTTCTGGTCGGCCGGGGCGATGCCGATGCCGCGGTCCGCCACCGAGGCGGTCACGGCGCCGTCGCGCGCCGCCACCCACACCCGCACCTCGCGCTGCTCGCGCGAGTACTTGAGCGCGTTGTCGAGCAGGTTGAGCAGGCAGTGCTGCAGCATGGCCGCGTCGCCCCGCACGAGCGGCAGCCCCTCCGGCAGATCGGTCTCGAGCCGGAAGCCGTGCTGCTCGAGCCGCGGCCGGAAGTCCTCGACCGTCTGGCGCACGATCTGCGCCAGGTCCACCGGCTCGAGGCGCAGCCGCGCCCGCCCGGCCTCCAGCCGCGCGAAGTCGAGGATGTTGTCCACCAGCTGCTGCAGCCGCTGCGTCTCGCGCACGATGCCGGCGAGGAACGAGCGGCCCTCCTCCGGCGTCCGGTACCGCTGCAGCTCGAGCGTCTCGGCCGCCAGCCGGATGAGCGCGATCGGCGTCTTGAGCTCGTGGGTGACGTTGGAGACGAAGCTCGACTTGAGATGCGCCAGCTCGAGCTGGCGCGTCGCGTAGCGCAGTCCGAACAGGGTGGCCACCAAAATGACCATCGCCACCAGGCCGATGAAGGTGATCATGAGCCCGATGAAGCGCGTCGCCCACACGACCGGCGCGTCCTGGGCCGGGCAGACGCGCACGCGGTAGCCCTCGAGCGGGCAGCCCAGCTCCTCGGCGACGCCCTCGGCCCGGCGCCCGGGCTGCCGCACGCGCCGCAGCTCCTCGTCGAACGGGCCGAGCAGGGCCACGCTCAGCCGTCGCGCCGCCACCATGCCGCCGTAGAGCCGCGGGTTCTCCGGCAGCCGGGTCAGGACCACGGTCTCGAAGCGGGTGACGAGAAAGCGCCGCGGGTCGAGCCACCAGCCGCCGGCCCCCAGCACCTCGCCGCCGGGCCCGCGCAGCAGCAGGCCGGCGAAGGTGCGGCCGCGCCACGGACCCGCACCGGGCGCGTAGAGCAGCGGGGTGGACTCGACGATGATGCCGGTGGTGCCCGGCAGCTCGCCCTCGCGCATGAGGTGCGGCGCCCCGAGCCCGGCGGCCCCGGCGCCCAGCGCGGCCATCACCGCCGCCGAGTCGCCCCCGGCGCGGGCCGCGTTCTCGGCCGGCACGATGCGGCGGCGCAGCTCGTCGAGCAGCTCGCGCTCGAAGGCCTCGCCGACCTGCGCGGCGATGTAACGGTCGTAACGCCGGCTCTCCTCTTCGACCGCGTGGGCGATGCGCAGGGTCAGGTAGACGCCGAGCCCCGCCAGCAGCAGGGCGGGGAGCGCCACGCCGAGGCCGACCAGGGTCAGCACGCGGCGGCTCATGCGCACGGTCGTGGAAGGTGCGGACATACGGGGCCAGCCTAGCCCGGGCTATTCATGAACCGCAAACCGAGGATGCGGG
>JAXDBZ010000276.1:0-7104 GCA_034678345.1 Candidatus Eiseniibacteriota bacterium | reverse complement strand
CAGCACGTAGAGCGACAGCGACATCAGCTCGAGGCCGAGGAACATGGTGATCAGGTCGTTGGCGCCGGCCATCACGATCATGCCGAGCGTGGCGCACAGCAGCAGCGCGTAGTACTCGCCGTGGTGGATGCGCGTGCGCTTGACGTAGTCCCACGACAGCAGCACCGCCACCGCGCCGATGGCGCACAGCAGCAGCGTGAAGAACACCGTGAAGCCGTCGTGCACGTACATGCCGCTGAAGAGGCTGCGCCGCGCGTCGCGCGCCAGGGTGACCGCCAGCCCGCCGGCCAGCAGGGCGGCCAGCGCCACCACCGCCGGGCGGCTCGAGCCCGGCCGCGCCGGCACCAGCTCGAGCAGCAGGAGCAGCAGCGCCCCGGCGCTCAGGGCGAGCACGGCGCCGAGGGCCCACCAGTCCACCGGCAGCAGGAACGGCGCGGGCAGGACGCTCATCGGGCACCTCCGGCTGGCGGCGCCGGCGGGACGATGGTCCCCGCCGGGACGGACGACAGCCGCAGCGTCATCTCGGCGCGCTGCTGCGAGACCGCGAGCATGCGGTCGAGCGACGGCTGCATGCGGTCGAGGAAGGGCTGCGGCATCACGCCCATCCAGAAGATGAGCACGAGCAGCGGCGCGAACACGAGCCGCTCCCGCAGCGAGAGGTCGGCCAGCCCGCGGTTCTCCTCGTGGGTGACCGGGCCGAAGACGACACGCTGGAACATCCACAGCATGTAGCAGGCCGAGAGGATGACGCCGGTCGTGGCGATCACCGCCCACCACAGGTTGGCGCGGAAGCTGCCCAGCAGCACGAGGAACTCACCGACGAAGCCGTTCGTGCCGGGCAGGCCGATCGAGGACAGCATGACGACGAGGAAGACGGCGCCGTAGACCGGCATCGGCTTCCACAGGCCGCCGAAGTCGGCGATGAGGCGGGTGTGGCGGCGCTCGTAGATCACGCCGACGAGGAGGAACAGCGCCCCGGTGGAAATGCCGTGGTTGAGCATCTGCAGCAGCGAGCCGGCGAAGCCCTGCGGGTTCATGGCGAACAGGCCGAGCATGCAGAAGCCGAGGTGGCTCACCGAGGAGTAGGCCACCAGCTTCTTGAGGTCGGGCTGGACCATGGAGACCAGCGCGCCGTAGACGATGCCGATCAGCGCCAGCGCCACGACCCACGGCGTGGCGGCGGTGACCGCGTTCGGGAAGAGCGGGATGGCGAAGCGCAGGAAGCCGTAGGTGCCCATCTTCAGCAGCACGGCGGCGAGGATGACCGAGCCGGCCGTGGGCGCCTCGACGTGCGCGTCGGGCAGCCAGGTGTGGAACGGGAACATCGGCACCTTGATGGCGAAGGCCAGCGCGAAGGCCAGGAACAGCCAGAGCTGGGTCGCCGGCGCGATGGGCATGGCGTAGAAGGCGTCCAGCGCGAAGGTCGGCACGCCGGTGAGCGCCCGCTGCATGAAGTAGAGCGACAGGATGGCGACCAGCATGAGCACGCTGCCGAACATCGTGTAGAGGAAGAACTTCACCGCCGCGTAGATGCGGCGCGGCCCGCCCCACACCCCGATGAGCAGGTACATCGGGATGAGCATGGCCTCCCAGAACACGTAGAACAGCAGCAGGTCGAGCGACAGGAAGGTGCCGACCATGCCGGTCTCGAGCGCCAGCAGCAGCGCGTAGAACTCGCGCGTGCGCTCGCGCACCGCGCCGAAGGCGCCCAGCACCGCCACCACGGTCATCAGCGTGGTGAGCAGCACGAGCAGCATGCTGATGCCGTCCATGCCGAGGTGGTACTCGGCCCCGATGCCCGGCAGCCACGCGCGCCGCTCGACCAGCTGCCAGCCCGGGTGCCACGAGCGCCACCACAGCGGCACGGACAGGGCGAACTCGCCCAGCGCCACGACCATGGCCCAGCGGCGGTGCCAGCGGTCGGCCGCGGCGGGCAGGCTCACCAGCACCACGGCCCCCGCCAGCGGGAGGAAGACGAGCCAGGAAAGCCAGGGGAAGTTCACGGGCTAGGGCCTCAGGAAATGGAACAGCAGGGCGACCACGCCCAGGGTGATGAACAGGGCGTAGGTGCCGACGAATCCGGTCTGGAACAGGCGCAGCACGGCCGAGGCGGCCTCCAGCGTCGAGCCGACCCCGTTGACGATGCCGTCCACCACCTTGACGTCGAAGAAGCGCCACGCGGCCTGCGCCGTCGCGACCACGCCGCGCACCACGGTGCTCTCGTACAGCTCGTCCACCCAGTACTTGTGCAGCAGCGTCCGGTGCGCGCCGGCGAACCGCTCGCGCAGGCGCGTGGCCGTCTCCGGGCTCCACAGGTAGGCGCGGAACGCGAACGCGATGCCGGCCGCCGCCACCAGCACGGACAGGACGATGAGCGCCCACTCCACCGCCGGCGCGATCGCGTGCGCGGCCGCGGCGCCCTCGTGCCCGCCGCCGTGCCCGCCGCCGAACACCGGCGCCAGCCAGCGCGCGAACGGGTGCCCGCCCTCGACGAGCGGCGGCCCCACCAGCCCGCCCACCACGGAGAGCACCGCGAGCACGAACAGCGGCACGATCATCGCCGGCGGCGACTCGTGCAGGTGGTGCTCGGCCTCGGGGCTCAGCCGCGAGCGGCCGCGGAAGGTCAGGATGTAGAGGCGGAACATGTAGAAGGCGGTCAGCAGCGCCCCGGCCAGGCCCAGGACCCACAGCGCGCGGTGGCCGGAGGCGAAGGCGCCGGAGAGGATCTCGTCCTTGCTGAAGAAGCCGGCGAAGGGCGGGATGCCGGCGATGGCCAGCGTCGCCATGAGCATGGTGAAGTGGGTCCACGGCAGCCGGGCGTGCAGCCCGCCCATGCGGCGCAGGTCCTGCTCGTCCGACAGGGCGTGGATGACCGAGCCGGCGCCGAGGAAGAGCAGCGCCTTGAAGAAGGCGTGCGTCATCAGGTGGAAGATGCCGGCGCCGAACGCGCCCACCCCGCAGGCCAGGAACATGTAGCCCAGCTGGCTCACGGTCGAGTAGGCGAGCACGCGCTTGATGTCGTTCTGGGCCAGCCCGATGGTGGCGGCGAACAGCGCGGTGAGCCCGCCGACCCAGGCCACCGTCTCGAGCGAGACCGGGGCGAGCTGGTAGAGCACGTGGGTGCGGGCCACCATGTACACGCCGGCCGTGACCATGGTGGCGGCGTGGATGAGGGCCGAGACCGGCGTCGGGCCCTCCATCGCGTCCGGCAGCCAGACGTAGAGCGGCAGCTGCGCGCTCTTGCCGGTGGCGCCGAGGAAGAGCAGCAGCGTGATCGCGGTGACCGCCGCCCCGCCGGCGACGAACAGCCCCGGCGCCATCGCGAACACGTCGCCGAAGCGCAGCGTGCCGGCCGCGCCGAAGACCATCATCATGGCGAGCAGGAAGCCGTAGTCGCCGATGCGGTTGACGACGAAGGCCTTCTTCCCCGCCGCCGCCGCTGCCGGCCGCACGTACCAGAAGCCGATGAGCAGGTAGGAGCAGAGCCCGACGCCCTCCCAGCCCACGAACATAAGCAGGAAGTTGTCCGCGAGCACGAGCGTGAGCATCGCGAACATGAACAGGTTCAGGTAGAGGAAGAAGCGCCGCACGTCGGGGTCGTGCGCCATGTAGCCGATGGAATAGACGTGGATGAGGAAACCCACGCCGGTGACCACCAGGATCATCACCGCCGACAGCGGATCGAGCAGGAACGAGACGTCCACCTTCAGGTCGCCGACCCGCATCCAGGTGTAGGCGGTCTCGACGATGGCCCGGTGCTCCGCCGGCAGCCCGGCCAGCCGCAGCACCGCGACCACGGACCAGGCGAAGGCCAGCGCCACCGCGCCGCAGGCCAGCCAGCCGATGCCGCGCCGCCCCAGCCGGTGGCCCACGGCGGCGTTGACCAGCACCGCCGCCAGCGGCAGCGCCGGGATCAGCCAGAGGTGCGCGGAGCCGTCCATCCCGCCTAGCCCTTGAGGAGGTTGATCTCGTCCACGAACACGGTCTCCCGCAGACGGAACAGGTTCACGATGATGGCCAGGCCCACCGCCACCTCGGCGGCCGCCACGGTCATGACGAAGAACACGAACACCTGCCCGTCGAGCGAGCCGAGGTGCCGCGCGAACGACACGAACGCCAGGTTGGCGGCGTTCAGCATGAGCTCGATGGACATGAAGATGATCAGGGCGTTGCGCCGCACCAGCACCCCGACCACGCCGATGCAGAACAGCAGGGCGCTGAGGGCGAGCAGCCAGGAGAGCGGGATCACGATGCGTCCTCCGGGGTGCCCGGGCCGTTGGGCTCGGGCCCGGCCGGCGGGGCCGGCGGACTGCCCGCGCCCGGCGCCGGTCCGGCGTCGCGCCGGCCGCGGGCGATCATGACCGCGCCGATCATCGCCACCAGCAGGATGATCGAGGTGAGCTCGAAGGGGAACAGGTAGCGCGAGTAGAGCAGCAGGCCCACCTGCTGCGTGTTGCCAGCCACCGCGGGGACCGCCTCCGGCGCCACCGGCCCCGGCGCCACCCCGCGCCCGAGCAGCAGGGCGCCCTCGGCCAGCAGCGCCGCGCCCAGCAGCCAGCCCAGCGCTCGGCGCAGCAGGATGGTGACGCCGCTCTCCACGTCGCGGCCGATGTTCAGGTACATGATGACGAACAGGAACAGCACCATGATGGCGCCGGCGTAGACCACGACCTGCACGAGCCCGATGAACTCGGCGTGGAGCAGCAGGTAGATCGCGGCCAGCGAGCAGAAGGCCAGCACGAGGAAGAGCGCGCTCGCCACCGGGCTGCGGTGCAGGATCACGAGCAGGCTCGACACGACCAGCACGGCCGCGAACGCCAGGAAGAGGATCGGGATCATCGGTTGCCCACCCAGTAGACGGCCGCCCCGGTCGCCAGCACGTTCAGCAGCGCCACGGGGAGCAGCACCTTCCAGCCCAACGCCATGAGCTGGTCGTAGCGCAGGCGCGGGAACGTCCACCGCACCCACATGAACAGGAAGATCATGGCGAAGAGCTTGACGAAGAACCACACGAACTGGAGCGACTGCGGCAGCCACGGCCCGCTCCACCCGCCCAGGAACAGGGTCACGGTGATGGCGGAGATCGTGATCATGTTCATGTACTCGCCGAGGAAGAACATCGCCCACTTCATGCTGGCGTACTCGGTGTGGAAGCCGCCGGTCAGCTCGGACTCGCCCTCCGGCAGGTCAAACGGGGCGCGGTTCGTCTCGGCGAAGGCGCAGATGACGAAGATGACGAACGCCACCGGCTGCGTGAACACGAACCAGCGCGGCAGCGGCAGCGGCCCGAGCTGGAGCACGCCCTGCTGCGCGTGCACGATGTCGAGCAGCGACAGCGAGCCGGCCAGCAGCAGCACGCCGATGGTGGACAGGCCCAGCGACAGCTCGTAGGAGATCATCTGCGCCGCGGAGCGCATGCCGCCGAGCAGCGAGTACTTGTTGTTGGACGACCAGCCCGCCAGGGTGATGGCGTAGACCCCCAGCCCCGACATGGCGAGGAAGACGAGCAGCCCGACGTTCACGTCGGTGACCATGAAGTTCGGGCCCACCGGCACCACGGCGAAGGTGGTGAGCGCCGGCACGACCGCCAGGATCGGCGCGAGGTGGAAGATGACCTTGTTGCCCTGGTCGGGGATGAACTCCTCCTTCATGAGGAGCTTGAGGATGTCGGCGATCGGCTGGAACAGCCCCCACGGCCCGACGCGGTTCGGCCCGGGGCGGTGCTGGATGTGGCCGGCGACCTTGCGCTCGCCGTAGGTCAGGTAGGCCACGATGCCGAGCATCACGACGAGGACGACGACGAGCTTGACCAGCGTCCAGAAGACGAGCTGCACGGTCGGGTCCTGCCACAGGGCGGTCAGGGCGGCCATCACGACGCCTTCCCTCCCGCGCGGCGCACCGCCACGCACAGGCCCGCGCCCGCCGGGCGGCCGAGCCGGTTCAGCTCGACCTCGCGGTGCGCGTAGGGCACGAACACCGCCCCCTCCGGCACGTCACCGTCCGCCGCCGCCGGCAGCGTCAGGCGGCCGTCCGGCCCCGCCAGCTCGACCGGCTCGCCCGCGGCGACGCCGAGCCGCGCCAGCTCCGCCGGGTGCAGGCGCGCCACCGCCGGCCCCGCCAGCTTCGCGAGCAGCCCGATGCGCTGGCCGAGGCTGCCCTGCTGGAAGAGCGTGCCGCCCGAGAGCAGCCACAGCCCGGCCTCGCCCGCCGGGGTCGCCGCGGCCTCCGCCGCCCGCAGCGACGCGGGCAGGCGCGGCTCGCACGACCAGGCCGGGCCGAGCGGGAGCAGCGAGGCCCACGACAGCCCGTGGTAGCCGGGCACCAGCCGCGCGATCTCGCGGAAGACGTCCTCGTTCGAGCGATAGCTCCAGTCGGCGCCCAGCGCCCGGGCCACCGCCTGGAAGACCTCGGCGTCGGTGCGCGTGCCGTGCCGCGGCGCCAGCGCGCGCGCCATGCGCTGCAGGCGGCGCTCGCAGTTCACCCGCACGCCCTCCTTCTCGGCGAAGGAGGCCACGGCGAAGACGACGTGCGCGTGCCCGGCCGTCGCCGTCGGGAACAGCTCGTTCACCACGACCAGCTCCGCCCGGGCCAGCGCCCGCTCGGCCAGCGCCCGGTCGGGCGCGCTGCGCAGCCACTCGTCGCCCACGATCCACAGCGCCTTGATGCGGCCCTCCGCCGCGGCGGCGAGGATCTCGGGCGCGGTCAGGCCCGGCGCGGCGTCGAGCGCCGCGCCCCACTGCTTCGCGAACGGGGCGCGCGCCGCGGCGTCGTCCACCGCGACGTAGCCCGGCAGCCGGTCGGGCACGAGGCCCATGTCGAGCGCGCCCTGCGTGCCGCTCTGCGGCCCGGCGTAGAGCACGCCCGAGCTCGTCGCGGTGAGCGCGCCGGTGGCCCAGCCCAGGTTCTCGACCGCCTGCAGCAGCGCCGCCGCCTGCGGGTGCTCGGTGTAGGCCCGGCCGATGAGGATGGCGCGGCCCCGCTCCCCCGGCGCCTCGCGCAGCCGCCGCGCCGCCGCCACGATCTCCGCCGCCGGCACGCCGGTGCGCTCGGCGGTGCGCTCGGGCGTCCACGGCGCCAGCGCCGCGCGCAGCGCGGGGAGCCCGG
>JAXDBZ010000275.1:0-9146 GCA_034678345.1 Candidatus Eiseniibacteriota bacterium | reverse complement strand
CGGCGCTGCGCGCGGGCCGCCTCGGCGGCGCCGCGCTCGATGTCGTGCGCGGCGAGCCGCTGGATCCCGCGAGCCCCCTGTGGGACCTGCCGAACGTCATCCTCACGCCGCACGTCGGCGGCCTGGGACCCGGCCACTGGGAGGGCGCGGTCGAGCAGTTCGCCGAGAACCTCGCGCGCTACCTGGCGGGAGAGACGCTGGGGAACGTCGTGGACAAGCGCGCCGGCTACTGAGCCGCGTTAGCACCGCAACAAGGCGGTGTCAGAGGGGCCGAGGACAAGGCGGCGGACCATCGCCGCAAGGGCGATGGTGCCCAGCGACGAGCGAGTCGTATCGAGAGGATACGTCGCAGCGAGGAGCGACCAAGCCGGGCACCCGCCCATGGCGGGTCCAGTGATCGGCCCTTCTGGCAGCGCCTAATACGTAGGTCGCGGGCGGTGGCCCACCAGCAGCACCGTCGGCCCGGCGGCCAGGTTCGCGAAGCCGTGCCCGCGCCAGGCGCGGAAGTGCACCGAGTCGCCCTCGTCCAGCCGGTAGGCCGAGCCGTCCACGCGCGCCTCGGCCCGGCCCGAGAGGACCGTGGCCCATTCCTCGCCCTCGTGGCGATGGCTCACCACCGGGTCGCCGCCCGCCGGCAGGTGCACGAGCCGGGCGGCGAGCGTCGCGCCCTGCACCGGACCGGCCACCGGCTCCACGTGGGCGCGGCCCACGCCCAGCCGCAGCGCCGCGCGGTCGGCGGCGCGCAGGACCGCGACGTCGGGCAGGACGTGCGGTTCCACCAGGGCCGCCGGCCGCAGCCCCAGCGCGCGGGCGATGCGGCCCAGGGCGCCGACGGTGGGCGAGGCGCGGCCGCGCTCGATCTCCGAGACGTGCGTGGCCGAGATGCCCCCGCGCACCTCGAGGTCCTTGAGCGTGAGGCCCCGGGCGACGCGCAGGGCCTTGATGCGCCGGCCGAGCTCCGCGGGGGAGGGATCGCGCGGCTGCATGCCGACCGCCGCCGGTCCGTCGCCGGGGGCGGTCGCGCCGGGATCGGGCGCCTCCGCTGGCCGGCCGGGCGCGCCGCGCAGCAGCGCGATCACCTCGGCGCCCTCGGCGGCCGGCGCCCGCAGGACGTGCGCGCCTGCGAGGCGGGCGTGGGCGCCGTCGTGCGCATCGAGTTCGCAGCGCGTCCCGCCGAAGTCGGCCTCGACGCGGCCGCGGCGCACGAGGTAGAGGGCCTCGCCGTGGCCGCCGTCCGCCGGGACCTGGACGGCTCCTCCCGGCGCGGGTCCGAGCGCGATGTGGTAGGCGGACAGGACGCTGCCGGGGATCCCCCGGGTCAGCGCCTCGATCCGCACGGCTCTGCCGGCCACGAGGGGCTCGCGCCCGGCGCGCGGCAGGAGCCCCACCTCCGGCAGCTCCTCGGGCTCGATGAAGTAGGAGGTGTCGCGGCCGAGGGCACCCGCGATGCGGATCAGCGCGCCGACGGTGGGCGACGTGCGGCCGCGCTCGATCTCCGACAGGTGCGTCGCCGACAGCCCGCTCAGCTCCTCCACCTGCTTGAGGGTGAGGTGGAGCGCGACGCGCAGTCCGCGGATGCGCCGCCCGAGCGCGTCGCCGCCGATGATGCCGCTCATCCGGGGACCTCCCCATCCGGGAGCCCGCGGCGAAGGGGAGGAGCATGGCCGAGCAGCCCGCGGAAGGGGGAGCGAAGCGCCGGGGCGCTCGCCTGCTCGGCGGGTACGCGGAACCCCGCCCTGCCGGGACGGCCACCGGGGGCCAGCGAGCGACCAACTCCCAGACCACGATGTTCGCACGGCCGCGCGGCGAGCGTCAAGAATTCGATGCCGCGTGCCCATCGCTCCGTCGTCGCCGGGGCCGCGGCGCGACCCGGCCCGCTGCCTTGACACTCGGCGGCGCGGGCGGGCACACTGCGGGCCGGAGTGGATTGTGTGGGCCCGGCGCCGTGAGCGCCGGGCTGCATCGTGACGGCAAGCAGTCCGGGCGTAGCCCCGCGGCCGGACGGTCCCCGAGGTGCGTGTGATCCAGGTGGTCTGCGTCAAGCAGGTGCCCGACACCGAGACCCGCGTCAAGGTGGCGGCCGACGGCCGGAACTTCGACCCGGCCGGGGTCACCTGGGTGCTCAATCCCTACGACGAGTACGCGGTGGAGCAGGCGCTGCGCGTGCGCGAGCAGCAGGGGGGCGGCGAGATCGTGGCCGTCTCCGTCGGCGGGGCCTCGGTCCCGACCGCGCTGCGCGAGGTGCTCGCGCTCGGCGCCGACCGCGCCGTTCACCTCCGCACCGACGTCGTCGCCCCCGACCCGCTCGCGCTGGCGCGCGCTCTGGCGGCGGAGATCGGCGGGCTGAAGGCGGACCTCGTCTGGTTCGGCAAGCAGGCGGTGGACGACGACCAGGCGCAGGTGGGGCCCATGGTGGCGGAACTGCTGGGGCTGCCCTGCGCGACGGTGGCCGCGACCTTCGCCCTGGCCGACGGGCGCGTCACGGTGGAGCGCGAGGTCGAGGTGGGCCGCGAGGTGGTGGAGGTGCCGCTGCCCGTCGTGATCACCGCCGAGAAGGGGCTGAACGAGCCCCGCTACGCCTCGCTCAAGGGCCGCATGGCGGCCAAGAAGAAGACGATCGAGGAGCGGCCCGCCGAGCTGGGCGCGCCGGCCCTCGAAGTCGTCGCGCTCGAGCTGCCGCCGGCACGGCCCGCGGGCCGCATCGTCGGGCAGGGCGCGGCGGCGGTGCCGGAGCTGGTGAAGGCCCTGCGCGATGAGGCGCAGGTCCTGTGATGGGGAGAGCCGGATGAGCATCCTGGTCTTCGTCGAGCAGCGCGACGGGCAGGTGCGCGCGGTGAGCCGCGAGGCGCTGGGCGAGGCCGTGCGCCTGGCCGCGGCGCTGGGCGGGCCGGTCGTGGGCGTCTGCCCGGCCGCGGCCGATCCCGGCCTGGCCGCCCTGGGCGAGGCGGGCGCCGACCGCGTGCTGCTGGCGGCGCACCCCGACTTCGCGCTCTACGACCCGGCCGGCTACGCCGCCGCCGTGGCCGCCGCCGCCCGCGAGCTGAAGCCGGCCGCTGTGCTGTTCGCCGCCTCGACCATGGGCCGGGACCTGGCCCCGCGGGTGGCGGCGCGGCTCGGCGCCGGTCTGGCCACCGAGTGCACCGCCCTGGCGGTCGAGGGCGGGCGGCTGGTGGCCTCGCGTCCGGTCTTCGCCGGCAAGGCCATCCAGCGGGTCGCCTTCCCGCAGGCCCCGGCGCTGGCCTCGCTGCGACCCAAGGCGTTCGAGCCGGTGGCGCAGCCGGGGCGCGCGGCCGCGGTCGAGCCGCTGGCGGTGGACTTCGACGCCGCGGCGCCGCGCGCGCGGGTGCGGCGCGTGACCGCGGCGGCGGCGGGCAAGGTGGACCTGACCGAGGCGGAGGTGATCGTCTCGGGCGGTCGCGGCCTCAAGGGGCCGGAGCACTTCCCGGTCGTCGAGGCCCTGGCGGCCGCGCTGGGCGGCAGCGTCGGCGCCTCGCGTCCGGTGGTGGACGCGGGCTGGCGGCCGCACGCCGAGCAGGTGGGGCAGACCGGCAAGACGGTCTCGCCCAGGCTGTACGTGGCGGTGGGCATCTCCGGCGCGATCCAGCACCTGGCCGGGATGATGTCGTCGCGCTGCATCGTGGCGGTCAACAAGGACCCGGAGGCGCCCATCTTCAAGGTGGCGGACTACGGGATCGTCGGCGACCTGTTCGAGGTCGTGCCGGCGCTGACGGAAGCGGTGAAGGGGATCCAGACGCGCGCCTGATCCGCGTCCACGCGGACCGGGAGCGAACGGCGGGGACGAGTGACCGAGTATCTGCCCATCCTGATCGCGCTGCTGTTCGCGGTGGCGTTCGTCGTGCTGGTGATCCTCGTCTCCACCTTCGTGGTGCCGCTGCGGCGCAGCCCCGCCAAGAACATGCCCTACGAGAGCGGCGTGGACCCGGTCGGGGACGCGCGGACGCGGTTCCACGTCCGTTTCTACCTGGTCGCCGTGCTCTTCATCCTGTTCGACATCGAAGCGGTCTTCCTCTACCCGTGGGCCGTCGCCTTCCGGCAGCTCGGGCTCTACGGGCTGATCGAGATGGCGCTGTTCATCGTCATCCTGTTCGTCGGTTACCTGTACCTCCTCAAGGCGAAGGCGCTGGAATGGGACTGAGCGTGACGGGCGGGCCGGCCGGGAGGGCGTCGTGACCGGGCACCGGAACCCTATGGACGACGATCCCCTGCGCATCTTGGGGCCGCCGCCGGTACCGCCGCGCACCTCGGACATGGACGCCGAGGTGCCCGAGGAGCTGCGGCGTAGCCTGTTCTTCGCGCGGGCCGAGAACCTCATCGGCTGGGCGGTGAACCAGTCGCGCGCCAACTCGATCTGGCCGCTCGGCTCGGGGCTGGCCTGCTGCGCCATCGAGATGATGTCCTACCTCGGACCGGGCTTCGACGTCTCGCGGCTGGGCGCCGAGGTCATGCGTCCCTCGCCGCGCCAGTCCGACCTGCTCATCGTCGCCGGGCGCGTGAGCCTGCGCATGGCGCCGCCGCTGCGCCGCCTCTACGACCAGATGCCGGATCCGAAGTGGGCGATCGCCATGGGCGCGTGCGCCTCGAGCGGCGGCATCTTCAACAACTACGCGATCCTCCAGGGCGTGGACAAGATCCTGCCGGTGGACGTCTACGTGCCCGGCTGCCCGCCGCGCCCCGAGGCGCTCATCTACGGCCTCATCAAGCTGCAGGAGAAGATCCTGGCCTCGGGCGTCGAGCTGGGGCCGCTGGTGCGGAAGCGCCGGAAGAAGGGGGGCTCGTGATCCCGCTCACCCCGGAGCGCATCGAGGAGCGGCTGCGCGAGCGCTTCCCCGGCGTGGCCTTCCGCCGCCAGAGCGGCGAGGCCGTGCGCGACCACACGCTCCACGTGCCGGCCGACCACCTGCTCGAGGTGTGCACGTTCCTGCGTGACGATCCCGAGCTGGACTTCGCCATGCTGTCGTGGATCGCGGGCGTGGACTGGCTGCCGCGCGTGCCGCGCTTCGAGGTCGTCTACGGGCTGCTCTCGCTGTCGCGCCGCGTGCGCCTGACCCTCAAGGTCGCGGTGGGCGAGGAGAGCCCGCGGGTGCCGACAGTGACGGGCATCTGGCCCACGGCGGACTTCCTCGAGCGCGAGACCTACGACTTCTACGGCATCGAGTTCACCGGCCACCCGAACCTGACCCGCATCCTGCTGCCGGAGGGCTGGGTGGGCTGGCCGCTGCGCAAGGACTCGCCGCTGGGCTACGAGGAGGTCGCGTTCACCCACAACACGCCGGGGCGCACGAAGCCCGACCCCGGCCTGAAGAAGCTGGCTCCGAAGAAGGTCCGATACCGTGCGCAGTGAGACGATGACCCTGAACATAGGCCCCCAGCACCCCGCGACGCACGGGGTGATGCGGGTGGCCGTCGAGCTGGACGGCGAGACCATCCTCCGCGCCCAGCCGGTCCTCGGCTACCTGCACACCGGCATGGAGAAGCAGGCCGAGTACAAGACGTACACGCAGTCCATCCCGATGACCGACCGGATGGACTACCTGGCCCCCATGTCGAACAACCTGGCCTTCTGCCTGGCGGTCGAGAAGCTGCTGGGCATCACGCCGCCGCCCCGCGCGGTGCACGCGCGCGTCATGCTCACCGAGATGACGCGGCTGGCCTCGCACCTGGTGTGGTTCGGCACGCACGTCATGGACGTGGGCGCGGTGACCGTCTTCTTCTACGCCTTCCGCGAGCGCGAGCGGATCCTCACCCTCTACGACGAGGTGTGCGGCGCCCGCATGACCGCCACCTACTTCCGGGTGGGCGGCCTGGCGATGGACCTGCCGGCGGACTTCCTCGACCGCCTGTCCGCGTTCCTCGACACGATGCCCGGCCACCTGGCGGAGTACGAGAGGCTCGTCACCGGCAATCCGATCTGGCTGGCGCGCACGAAGGGCGTGGCCCTGCTGTCGAAGCAGGACGCCCTCGCCCTGGGCATCACCGGTCCGGTGGCCCGCGGCTCGGGCGTGGACTGGGACCTGCGCCGCGACATGCCCTACGGCGGCTACGACGAGTACGAGTTCGACGTGCCGCTCGGCACGAACGGCGACGCCTTCGACCGCTACCTGGTGCGCTTCGAGGAGATGCGCCAGTCCATCCGCATCTGCCGGCAGGCGATTGCCCGGTTGCGCGAGATCGGCCCGGGCGACTACCGCCTGCGCGACTACAAGTACGTGCTGCCGCCGAAGGAGCTGGTGAAGACCTCGATGGAGGCCCTCATCCACCACTTCAAGATCGTGGCGCACGGCTTCTTCCCGCCGGCCGGCGAGGCCTACCTGGGGATCGAGAATCCCAAGGGCGAGCTGGGCTTCTACTTCGTCTCCGACGGCTCGCCGCGGCCTTGGCGCATGAAGGTGCGCTCGCCGTCCTTCACCAACCTGCAGGCCTTCGACCCGATGGTGCGCGGCCGGCTGGTGGCCGACCTCATCACCACGATCGGCACGCTCGACATCGTGCTGGGCGAGGTGGACCGATGAGCGACCGTCCCGTCGCCGCCGGGGCGCCCGCGCGGAACGCGCGTCCGGGTGCCCCGCTCGAGTGGCCCGAGGCCCTGCGCGAGAGGGTGGCCGAGGTCTTCCGCCACTACCCGAACCGCCGCTCGGCCACGCTGCCGCTGCTGTGGCTGGCGCAGCGCCAGTGGGGCTGGATCTCGCCCGAGGCCCTGAAGCTGGTGGCGCGCACGGCCGAGCTGCCCGAGACCGAGGTCTTCGGCGTGGCCACCTTCTACACCATGTTCAACCTGCAGCCGGTGGGGACCTACCACCTGCAGGTGTGCATGACCCTGTCCTGCTCGCTCATGGGCGCCGACCGCATCTTCGCGCACCTGAGCCGCAAGCTCGGCATCGGGCACGGCGAGACCACGCCCGACGGGCGCTTCACCCTGCGCCGCGTCGAGTGCCTCGCCGCCTGCGGCGGCGGGCCCTGCCTGCAGGTGAACGAGGAGAAGTTCCACGAGAACCTCGACGAGGCGGCAGTGGACCGCCTGCTGGAGTCGCTGCCGTGAGCGCGCCCACCCGGGGACCCCTGCTCTTCGACGGCATCGACACGCCCGGGCTGGCCACGCTCGCCGTCTACCGCGCCCGCGGCGGCTATGGCGCGCTCGCGGCCGTGGCGGGGAAGAAGGCGCCGGCCGACTGCATCGAGGTGGTGAAGGCCTCCGGCCTGCGCGGCCGCGGCGGCGCGGGGTTCCCCACCGGCCTCAAGTGGAGCTTCGTGCCGAAGGGCACGGACCGGCCGAAGTACGTCGTCTGCAACGCCGACGAGAGCGAGCCGGGGACCTTCAAGGACCGCGAGCTCATCGAGAAGAACCCGCACGGCCTGATCGAGGGCATCGTCCTGGCGGGCTGGGCGATCGGCGCGAACGACGGCTACGTCTACCTGCGCGGCGAGTTCGGCTGGCTGCAGAAGGTGCTCGACGCCGCCATCGCCGAGGCCTACGCCGCCGGCCTGCTCGGCGCGAACGCGGCCGGCAGCGGCTGGCGCTTCGACCTGCACACGCACCTCGGCGCCGGCGCCTACATCTGCGGCGAGGAGACGGCGCTGCTGTCGTCGCTCGAGGGCTGCCGCGGGCAGCCGCGGCTCAAGCCGCCGTTCCCGGCGGTCGAGGGGCTGTACCGCTGCCCGACCATCGTGAACAACGTCGAGACGCTCATGAACGTGCCGCACATCCTCGCCCACGGCGCCGACTGGTACCGCCAGTGGGGGACGCCGAAGAGCGCGGGCACGAAGATCTTCAGCGTCTCGGGTCCGGTGAAGCGCCCCGGCAACTACGAGCTGCCGCTCGGCACGCCGCTGCGCACGCTGATCGAGCAGCACTGCGGCGGCATGCGCGACGGCATGACGCTGCAGGCGGTGATCCCGGGCGGCTCCTCGGTGCCGCCGCTGCCGGCGAGCCTGCTCGACACGCGGATGGACTTCGAGTCCATGGCCGAGGCCGGCACGATGCTGGGCTCGGGCGCGGTGATCGTCATCGACGGGGAGACCTGCATGGTGGACGCGCTGCGGAACCTGCTGCGCTTCTACGCGCACGAGTCCTGCGGCAAGTGCACGCCGTGCCGCGAGGGGACCTACTGGATCTCGCGCATCCTCGACCGCCTCGAGCACGGCGGCGGCCGCCCCGGCGACCTCTCGCTGCTCGCCGACCTGGCCGACAACATCTGCGGCCGCTCCTTCTGCCCGCTGGGCGACGCCGCGGCCATGCCGGTGCAGGGCTTCCTCAAGCACTTCCGCGCGGAGTTCGAGTACCACGTCGAGCACGGCCGCTGCCGCGTGAACCGGCGCCGGGCCGGCCGCGCCCCGGCCGCGGAGGTGACGCGATGAGCGCCCTCGTCCGGGTCACGATCGACGGGCGCACGGTCGAGGTCCCGGCCGGCACGCTGGTCACCGAGGCCGCCCGCGTCGCCGGCGTGCACATCCCGGTGTTCTGCTCGCACGAGAAGCTGCCGCCCCTGGGCGCCTGCCGCATCTGCCTGGTGGAGCTCGGCCTGCCCAAGCGGGACCGCGAGGGCAAGCCGGTGCTCGCCGCCGACGGCAGCCCCGAGATCGCCTGGAACCCCAAGCCGCAGACCAGCTGCACCACGCCGGTGTGCGAGGGCATGGCGGTGCGCACCGACTCGCCGATGGCGGTCAAGGCGCGCAAGGGCGTGATGGAGTTCCTGCTGGTGAACCACCCGCTCGACTGCCCGGTCTGCGACGAGGGCGGCGAGTGCCAGCTGCAGGACCTGGCCTTCGCCTTCGGCGCCGACTTCTCGCGCATGGCCGACGCCAAGCGCACCTTCGTCTCCGAGGACCTCGGTCCGGTGGTGAAGAAGGAGGCGAACCGCTGCATCGTCTGCACCCGCTGCGTCCGCTACTGCGACGAGGTCATGGGCGAGGACGCCCTCACCGTGCACCAGCGCGGCGTGCACAGCGAGATCTCCTCGTTCGACCGGCAGCCGCTGGCCTGCGAGCAGTGCGGCAACTGCATCGAGGTCTGCCCGGTCGGCGCGCTGACGGCGCTGCCCTACCGCTTCAAGGCCCGGCCCTGGGACCTGCGCCAGCACGTGACGATCTGTCCGTGGTGCTCGAACGGCTGCTCGGTGCGCCTCGGGGTG
>JAXDBZ010000274.1:0-4048 GCA_034678345.1 Candidatus Eiseniibacteriota bacterium | reverse complement strand
GGGCGCTGTCGCTGGGCGCGGCCGGGGCCTGCGCCGCGACCGATACGAGGGCCGGGGCGGCGGCCGGTGCCGCGGCCGGCGCGGCGCGCAGGGGGCCGGATGGCCAGGCGCCCGCCAGCAGGCAGAGCGCGAGCAAGCCAGGGACGAGGGCGTAGCGCGACGGCGGCTGCCGGTTCATGACGGCCTCCTGGCCCGGACGCCGTGACGGCCGGGCGCTGTTGGCGTGGCCGCCTGAATGTATCCGCGCCCGGGAGGGCACCGCAATGGCGACTTCGGGGGGACGGGGCCGGGAGGCCGCCGACCGGGCGGCGTCACTTCACGACGACGAGCCGCTGCGTGAAGACGGTGGTGCCGAGCCGGGCCCGCACGAGGTAGATCCCGCGCGGGATGCGCGCCCCGGAGTCGTCGCGGAGGTCGAAGGGCAGGTCCACCAGCCCGGAGGAGAACTCCGACTGGGCCAGCAGCCGCACCCGGCGGCCGGTGACGTCGAAGACCTCGACCTGTACGGGGGCGCTCCGCGGCAGGGCGAGGCGGAAGTTCGTCAGCTCGCGGGCCGGGTTCGGCCGGGGGGCCGAGAAGGAGAGCAGCAGTTCCGCCGGCTGCCCGGACATCTCCCGGATCTCCCCCTGGATCACGTTCGACATGGCCGACCAGTTGCCGGCCGCGTCCACGGCCTTGACGGCGAAGTAGTAGGTCACGCCCGTCTCGAGGTCGGGGATGCTGCAGACCTCCGTCGTGCCGGGCAGGCCGGGCGTGGGCAGCCCCGTCACCGCGGTCGCCTGGGCGAACGTCGCGTCGGTGATCCGCTGGCGCGAGCAGCGCAGATCGTAGGCGGCGGCGCGGCCCAGGTAGCCGTCACCGCCGGGGGCGGTCCACAGGACCGTCACCTGTCCGGCGTGCGCGTGAGCGACCGTGAGGAACGAGATGGATACAGCAAGGGCCGTCGTGGCCAGGGTGCGAAAGCGATGCAACGAGTGCTCCGTTCCTTGGAAGTCCGTCCGGGCGACCGTGCCCGGGGGCCATTGGGAACCGGATGACTTCTCCGAAGCGTCCGGGACGGCCGAGGGCGGAGCCGAAGATCGTGCCGGGTGAGGCGCCTCCCGGTCGGACGCGCTTACCCCGGTCGTCGGACTCCGCTACAGCGAACGGGATCGGGCCTCGGAACGACCGTCCCGCCACCCGACACCACAGTCCCGCGGCATTGATAAACCATCATGCGGGATGAGTTCCAGAGAAAACCCTCCGGCGATGTCAGGAAGATGAAAATCGTTGTCCCGGCCGACACGCGGGCGGCAGGAGCCGGCGCAGGACATCGCCGCCGCGGAGCCCGAACCGGGTTCGCCACGGGACCGGACCGCGCGTCAGGTCGTCACAGCGAGGAGCGTTCGGTGGGTCAGCGCGACCCTCCGTCGAGCACGACGAGGCGCCTCGTGACGGAGCCGCCCGCCGACCGCGCCCGGACGAGATAGACCCCGGGCCGCACGCGCCATCCGGCCTCGTCGAGCAGGTCCCACGTAACCGACACCGTGCCTGCGGGATGGCTCCCTACGGCCAGCAGGCGCATCCGCCGGCCCGCCGGGTCGAACACCTCCACCTCCGCCCCGCCAGCCTCGGCCAGGTCCAGCGAGAGGCTCACGGACGTCCTGGCCGGGTTGGGTGCGGGAGCCGCCAATCGGAGGCCCGCCGGCGGGCGCGGCTCCACCGCCGCGGGTGTCTCTGCCAGATCGAAGACGATCTGCACGGGCGGCAGCCCGGTGGCGATGGGGCCGGCGAGGAAGGCATCCGTCCCCAGCGCCCAGACCCGCAGTCCGGGTGATTCGAAGCTGCTGTTGCAGGCGTACAGCTCCCCGCGGTCGTCGGCGGCGATGTCGGCGAGGCAGTAGCCGCCGGGAGCGTACAGGGTCTCCAGCTTCGCGCCGGTCTCCGGATCCCAGGCGACGAGGTTCGTGTTGAACGACGCGTCGCTCACGATGGCGTAGGCGTGCGTCGCGGCATGGACCACCACGTCGGTGGCCTCCCCGCCGAGGGCGGTCTCGGTGATGGCGTAGCCCGTGCACGTGACGGCCGCCGGCCCCGCGTGGGCCCAGCCCGGGACCACGAGCTCGGCGATGCCGCCGTCGGCCACGCCCCACTGTCCGACGCAGCCGAGGAACAGCCGCACGTCGGCGCCGGGCGCGGCGCCGTCGAGGCGCGCGAAGTCGGTGACGGGGTTCTTCCCCGGCAGCCGGACGGCCTGCACGCCGGCGGCGAAGGGATCGGCGTCGACGACCGTGTCGGCACGCGTGTCCACGACGACGACCAGTCCGGTGTCCGCGGGCGCGAAGTTCGTGAGCCGCTGCAGGGCGACGAGGAGCAGGTCGCCGACGACGACCATGCGCGCGGCCTCCGGGTTGCCGTCGGCGTCGGCCCACGCGCCGAGCGGGACGGTGCCGGAAGGCACGCCGCTGCGGGGGTCCACGATCAGCAGGTCGGGCGAGCCCAACCGCGAGACGTAGGCCTTGGCCGGAGAGGCGAAGGCGATATCCTGCGGGTTCGTGCCGCTGCCGACCGAGAACTGCCGCACGGTGGCGTAGCCGGCCGCGGGGTCGAGGACCTGCACGTTGTCGTAGCCGAGCCGGTTCACGACGTAGAGCAGCCCCTCGTGCCAGCGCGCGAACGGATCGGGCGAGACCATCGCCACGTCGGCGGTCACGGCCCGCGCATCGAGGTCCACGACACTCACCGTGCCGGTGGTGTAGTCGGTGGTGAGGACGAATCCCCTCGTGGCCGCCGCCGGCGCGGCCGCCGGCACCGCCGCGAGCAGCAGGAGGGCGAGGAGCAGGCGGGGCGCGCTCACGGCTCCCTCCCGCCCGCGGCCCCGGTCCCGCCCGAGCCGGGCGTCCCGGCGGCCGCCCGGTACGTGCAGGCGACGTACAGGCTGCGGCCCGGCAGCGGGAAGCCACCCACGTCGCAGGCGCGGTCGTCGCCAAGATTGCGGCCCTCGAGGGTGAAGCGCAGCGGCTGGCGCAGCGGCGCCACCGAGAGCGAGGCGCCCACGAGCCGGCGCGCGGGCACGCGCTGCAGGTTGTAGGGATCGAGCACGTTGTCGCCGATGCTCTGCAGCTCGGCCGAGGCGCGCAGGCCGAACGGCCGTCCGGGGCGCCACTCGAGCCGCGCCGTGCCCTGCCGTGAGGGCCGCCCGGGCAGACGCTTGCCGACGTAGAACTCGGGCAGGGGGCCGAGCGAGAGAGCCGACTGCCACGACCAGGCGGCCGAGAACTGCAGCCGGCCGGGCAGGTCGAGCCGCGCCGTCCACTCCTCGCCGCGGATGCGGGCGCGACCGAAGTTGCGCGCCCGGACCGTGCTCGCCGAGTTGCGCACGTAGACCACCAGGTCGCGCGCCTCCGAGCGGTAGCGCGCCCACTCCAGCGCGCCCTCGTGCCCGCGCCAGCGGCCGCGCCAGGCCAGGCCGGCGTCGCGGTTCTCCGCCGTCTCGGGCACGAGCTGCGGGTTGCCGGCGACGCTGGCCTGGTCGCCGAAGAGCTCGACGAACTCGGGGGCCCGGCTCGCCCGGGCCCAGTTGGCGCGGGCCTCGAGCCCCCAGCCGAGCCCGAGCCGCGCCCCGAGCTGGGGCGAGTCCAGTTCGCGCACCACGTCGCTGGCGCTGACGGCCGTGCCGCCGGAGACCGCCCGCAGGTGGTCGGCGAGGCGGTCCCAGCGACGCGCCGCGTGCAGCAGCAGCCGGCCGTCCGGCGTCTGCAGCTGCACCCGCGCCATCGCCCCGCGCGTCTCGCGGCGGCTCGACGGCGGATCGGTGACGGCGGCGGCCGCGTCGTGGGCAGCGGCGGTCTCGCGCCGCAGCGAGACCGCGCCCTCGAACGCCAGCCACTCGGCCGGCCGCGCCCAGGCCAGCGAGAGCACGAGCCCGTCGGCGCGCGTGCGGTCGTCGGTGTCGTGGCGGCCGAAGCCCAGCTCGCCGCGGTCGGCGAGGCGGAGGTCGCGGAAGCGGGAGCGCGTGTGGTCGGCCGAGAGCCGCAGCGTCGCGCGCGGCACCAGCCCCTGCCCCGCG
>JAXDBZ010000273.1:0-3416 GCA_034678345.1 Candidatus Eiseniibacteriota bacterium | reverse complement strand
TGGTGCTCGAGCTGGCCGCGCTTCTGTTCGAGCGTCTGCCGCCATCGCCCCAGGTGCTGCTCCATGCGCGCGCGCCACTCGGAGCGCAACTGCGCCCGCTCGTGCCGCACGCCGGTCATCCGGCCCTGCGCCTGCTGCCAGGCGGCCGACAGCCGCTTGCGCAGCTCCTCGAACTGGCCCCGTCGCAGGTCGGCCTTGCCGAGCTGCGCCTGCAGCTCCTTGATGCGCTGCGTCACCCGGAACGGGTCGGCCTCGCCGGCCTGCGCCACGGCCTGGGCCACGAGCGTGGCCATCGCGCGGTAGGCCTCCTCCTGCCGCCCGCCGTGCTTCTTGCGCAGCTCGTCGCGCACCGCGCGCCAGCGTTCCCAGCAGGCCCGCCGGTCGGGACCGATGAGGAGCTGTCCCGTCGAGCCGGGCGCGGCGCTGGCGAGCAGGTTGCGGATCTCGTTCAGCATGGACTCCGCCCGCCGGTACGAGCCGCCGTCCCCGGCCGCCTGCGTCAGCGCCTCGGCGGTCCGCAGCTTCTCGTCCACCGTCTCGCGCGCCTCGAGCGACTGGTAGCGGCGTGACTCCCACTCCTCCTGCTGCGCGCGGCGCACGTCGGCGCCCATCTGCTTGAGCGCCTTCCACAGCCGGTGGCGGTCGTGCGGATGCAGGGGGCGCAGCTCCTTGAACAGCCCGTGCAGCCGGCGCTCGTGCTCGAAGAAGGAGCGGAACTTCCGCCGCCCGCCCTCCATGTGCCCGGTCCGCAGCGCCTCGAGCTCGCCCTCCAGCCGCTGCGCGTTCTCCTGGGCGAGGTGGTCGTGCTCGGGGTGGACGGGCTCGTGCTCAGCCGCGTGCGGCGGCTCCTCGGGCAGCGGCGCTTCGGGCGCGTGCTCGGACTCGGGCTCGGGCTCGTGCCCGGGCAGGAGCAGGGGCTCGGCCGCGGGCTCGATGTCGCTCACGGCTGGCTCGGCCGCGGCTTCGCCCCCGGGTGTGGCCGGTCCGGCCTCGTCGGCTCCCGGCTCGCTCGCGGGCGGCGCCTCGGGCTCCTTCACCTCGGGCGTCGGCGCGGGATCCGGCGGCAGAGGGGTGTTCTCGTCCATGGGCAGAGCATACCCCAGCCGCCGCGAATGCGCAGGAGCGGCCGCTCGCGCGGTCGCTCCCGGTGAACCGACGGCCCGGGCGCGGCCCCGGGCGTGGTCGGGCTAGTTCTGCACGGTGGCGGTCGAGCGGCTGCCTCGGTGGGCCAGCCACCAGATGAGCCACACCAGCAACACGATGGGCAGCGCCGGCAGCACGAGCGCGAACAGCAGCGGCACGCCCAGGATCACGACCATCAGGAACCCGCCGAGCGCCAGCAGCGGCAGCATCAGCAAGGCGCCGAGCAGCTTGAAGGCGAAGCCCAGGAGCCGGAACGGCAGCGTCACGACCCACAGCACCAGCGCCACCAGGCCGCCGATCGCGCTCAGGACGGCGATGGCCACCAGACCCGCCAGCCCGATTCCCAGCAGTTCCAGCACCTTTCCGACCTCCCCCGAGCCAGGCCCGGGCTCTGCCTGCCAGCCCGCGACGCCGCACTCCTGTGAGCGCCCGGACACCACGCAACGACCGGCCGCGTCCTGGGCCAGCCTCCGTGATGCTACTACGCGCACCCCCACTGCAGTGTTGCGGGAATCGAAACGGGTCTCGTCGGCTGGAATGGGCACGGCCGACGGCGGGTTGCGCCGGGCGGGGGCGCTGCTAGAGTGGCTCGGGTCACTGAGTTCGAGCTCCCCGCCGGGCCGCCCGGGCGGGACCCCGCGGCGGGCATGCCGCTTGGAGGAGACCCGATGGCGACCACCCGCATCACCGTGAAGAAGGACGGCTCGCTGCGCGTCGAGGGCGACTTCGAGATCGTGGACTCGGAGGGCTGCACCTTCGGGCTGGCTGGCCGCACGCAGATCGGCCTGTGCCGCTGCGGTCACTCCCGGAACAAGCCCTTCTGCGACGGCTCGCACCGCACCCACGGCTTCAGCTCGACGGTCGTGGCGGCGGACCTCGGGCCGCCCGAGCCGAAGGCGTAGGAGCCGGCCATGAAGCTCTCCCTTGCCCTCCTTGCCGTCCTCATCCTGCTGACGGCCGCCGCGCCGGCCGCCGCCCAGCGCGACTGGAATGAGGTCGTGATTCAGCCCGAGCGGCTGGCCGACGGCCTGTGGATGCTCAGCGCCGTGGGCGGCAACCTGCTGCTCTGCGCGGGTCCCGACGGCGCCCTGCTGGTGGACGCGCAGTACGGCCCGCTGGCGGCGAAGATCCGTGCCGCGGTGGACTCGCTCAGCGGTGGAGCGCCGTTGCGCTTCGTCGTGAACACGCATTACCACGGCGACCACGTCAGCGGCGACTCGGCCCTGGCCGCGGCGGGCGCCGCGATCGTGGCGCACGAGAACGTGCGGCGGCGCGTCAGCGCCCCGCGCTTCAACGCCGCCTCCGGCGAGACGATTCAGGCCCAGCCTCGCGAGGGCTGGCCCAGCCTCACCTTCGCCGACTCCGCGACCTTCCACCTGAACGGGCACGAGCTGCGCGTCATCCATCTGCCGCCCGGGCACACCGACGGCGACGCCTACGTGTGGGTGCCGGACGCCGACGTGCTGCACACGGGCGACCTGCTCTTCCACGGCGTCTACCCGGTCATCGACGTGGCCGCCGGGGGCTCCATCGGCGGCATGATCCGCTCGGCGGACGCGCTGCTGGCCCTGGCCGGCCCCGGCACGCGCATCGTGCCCGGCCACGGGCCGCTCGCCGACCGCGCCGCCCTGCAGCGCTTCCGCGACATGCTCGCCCTCGCGCGCGAGCGCGTCACCGAGTTGGTGCGGGCGGGCCGCACCCTGGCGGAGGTCCAGGCGGCGAAGCCGCTCGCGGACCTCGACGGGGTCTGGGGCCGGGGCTACATGAAGCCGGACAGCTTCCTCGCCGCCGTCTACTCGGATCTGGTCCGCACGCACGGGCCCGGGCGGCCGGCTCGCTGATCACCCGACGTCGGAGGAGGTTCCGAACATGCGGAAGACGAGATGGACGATCGTGCTGGCCTTCGCGGCGGTCGCGCTGCTGGGTCTGGGCTGCGCCGGCGACGTCGCGAAGCAGGTGATGGGCGACCCGGCGATGCAGGCGAAGATCCTGGACATGATCGGCGCGGACCCGGCCACGGCCGGCGGCATGGCGGACCGGCTGCTCGGCTCCGACAGCACGCGGGCGATGATGATCGAGAAGCTGGTGAGCAGCGCCGGCGGCGCCCAGGCGGTGATGGAGACGGTGGCGCGGGACCAGACCCTCCTGGACGGCGCCATCAACATCGCCGTGCAGGACCCGAGCATGCGCGAGCACGTGCTCACGCTGGTCAAGGGCATCAACATGGCGGCGCGGTAGCCCCGTCGCCGCGCGAAGGCCCGGGCGGGACGTCC
>JAXDBZ010000272.1:0-2728 GCA_034678345.1 Candidatus Eiseniibacteriota bacterium | reverse complement strand
TGGTGCTCGGCTCGGGCACGCCCGGACGCAGCGCGCTGCGCATCGGGCGCCACCTGGCGCGGCGGAGCCCGGCCGAGCTGGCGCTGTGGTCGAGCGCCCGCTGGCTGCTCGTGCCCGGCGTCGGTCCGGCGCACGCGGCGGCGCTGGCCGCGGCGTTCGAGCTGGGGCGCCGCGCCGTCGAGGGGGCCCCCGGCGGGGCCGCGATCCGCGGGCCGGAGGACGTGCTCGCCCAGGTGCGCGACTTGGCGCGGGCGCGCAAGGAGCACTTCGTCGTGCTGCTGCTCAACGCGCGCCACGAGATGCAGTGCCGCGAGGTCGTCTCCATCGGCAGCCTGAACGCCTCGATCGTGCACCCGCGCGAGGTGTTCCAGCCGGCCATCCTCCACTCGGCCGCCGCGGTGGTCCTGGTGCACAATCACCCCAGCGGCGACCCCGAGCCGAGCGAGGAGGACCTCAGCATCACGAAGCGGCTGGTGGAGGTCGGGGAGGTCGTCGGCATCTCGGTGCTGGACCACGTCATCGTGGCCATGCGTGGCGTCGTGAGCCTGCGCGCCCGGCAGCTCCTGTGACGGAGCGCGGCCGGCGGGGGCGCGCCGCGCCCCGCTTGCCAGGCGCGCGCGCCGGGGCTCATGCTCGGACCATGGACGAGGGCGCGCGGACGTTCGATCACACCGGCGACGTCGGCCTCGAGGTCTGGGCGGCCGATCCGGCGCGGCTCTACGCGCGGGCGGCCGAGGCGCTGATGGCGCTGGTGGCGGAAGTGCATGGGGCGGCGCCGGTGGTGCGGCGCGAGGTGCGCCTCACCGGGGACGACCCGGCCGACCTGCTCGTGCACTGGCTCAACACGGTGCTGCTCGAGTCCGAGCTGGCGCGCGCGGTGTGGACGCGGGCGGAGGTGCACCGGCTGACGCCGACGGCGCTCGAGGCGACCCTCTTCGGCGCGCCGCTCGATGCGGAGCGGCAGACCTTCCTGCGCGAGATCAAGGCGGTCTCGCAGCACGCGCTCGAGCTGGAGCTGGCCGGGCCGGTGTGCCGCTGCCGGCTCGTCCTCGACGTCTGAGGCGGGCGGCTCCGGCTAGCAGCCGCCGGTCAGCCGCAGCGGCAGGTCCGCGCTCGTGCCGCGCCCGACGATCTGGTAGCGCACGTTCGCCGAGTCGCCGTAGGTGACGATGCCCGGCTGCGTCGAGGCGCTGGTCATCGGGCTCTGCCAGGAAGGCTGGTCGAGCCAGGCGCGCCCGCTGCCCGGCTGCTTCGTGTAGGGATTGCAGAGGGTGGCCCCGCCCAGGGGGAGAAGGGCGGCGACCGAGTCGGCCGTAGACGAGTAGGCCGGCCAGCGCAGACCGAAGTCCTCGGCAGCGAGCTGGAAGGTGTGCATGTTCGCCTTGACCGAGGCTTCGCGCGCGCGCTTCTGCGCCGCGACGTAGTTGACCGTCGCCATCGCCGAGAGGATGCCGACGACGACCAGGGCGACGATCAGCTCGAGCAGGGTGAATCCGGAGTCATCGCGGCGCATCCGAGCCTCCATGTCCCGATGCCCGCGCCCCCCGAGGGATGGGACGCAACGGTACGACCTTGGGAAGGGTTATCGGCTCCGCCCCGCACAGCCTTGAGATGGTCCCCGCGGCCCGTCCGGAGGCCTGCCCGCCGGGCCCGCGTTTGACAGTCCCGCCGCGGCTGGCGCAGCCTGCGGCCGTGTTCCGTGCGACCGCGCCCCGGCCGGCTCCGCTCCGCCGGCTCGATCCCATGCTCCCGGGAGACTCCCATGAAGATCCGGTCCCTGGTCCTCGCCCTGTCGGTCCTCGCCCTCGTCGCTTCGCCCTGCCTCGCCGGCGCCCCGGTCTGGCTGGGCGCCCAGCTCGGGTTCACCGTGCCGACCGGTGACTACAAGGACGAGGCCAGCCTCGGTTTCCTCGCCGGCCTGACCGGGACGTACATGCTCACCGACATCTTCGGCGTGGGGGGCGACATCGCCCTGCACACGCCCGGCGTGTCGGACGACTTCGAGGAGGCCCAGGCGGCCCTCGCCGGCTCCACGGTGGACGTGAGCTTCCGCGCCATCCAGATCACCCCACACGCGAAGCTCGTCATCCCCGTGGAAGGGGCGATGAAGCCCTACGCGAAGGTCGGCCTCGGCCTCTACAACCTGGGCAGCAAGGTCGAGGGCGGCTCGCTCGACGTGGACCAGTCCAGGACGAAGTTCGGATTCAACCTCGGCATCGGCATGCAGTCGCTGCTCACCAGCGTCGTGGCGTGGAGCGGTGAGCTGGCCTATCACTCGGTCAACACCGACGGCGGCTCCACGAACCTGTTCACGCTCGCGGCGGGCATCCACTTCGGGATGGGATCGAGATAGAGCGTCGGTCCGCACATGGCGGTGGCCGGGGCGCACGCCCCGGCCGTTCGCATGCTCGGCCACGGGCCGCTCAGGAGCACCGCGTGAGCCGTGCCTCATACGCCCGGTACTGCACCGCCTCCGCCAGCGCCCGCACACTGATGCGATCGTCGCCTGCGAGGTCGGCGATGGTGCGCGCCACGCGCATCGCGCGGTGCACGGCACGCGCGCTCATTCCGCCGCGGTCCACGGCGTCGGCGACGAGCCGGTGACCGGCTCCCCGTTTTGCGCGAACGGATAGCTTCAGTCCGCCGGGGTTGAGAGTGCCCGAGCGTACTCGCTCGGGGTCCGGCCGCCCAACGACCGATGCGGCCGCACATGGTTGTAGTCCTCCCG
>JAXDBZ010000271.1:0-4823 GCA_034678345.1 Candidatus Eiseniibacteriota bacterium | reverse complement strand
CAAGGCGTCGGACCATCGCGCTGCGCGCGATGGTGCCCCGGTGACGAGCGAGATAGTGGCCTTCAGGCCACATCGCAGTGAGGAACCGGCCGCGTAACGAAGCCATCGGCTGGCCAAGCCCGCGGCTAACGCAGCCGGCGGGCCAGCCGCTCCATCACCACCTGCGCCGAGATCGCCAGCAGGATGACGAGTGCCTGCAGGATGTCCACCAACTCCTTGGGCACGCGCTGGTTGATGACCAGTCCGCCGTAGGAGAGGGCGCCGAAGAAGAGGGCGGCCACGATGACGCCCGCCGGGTGGTTGCGCCCGAGCAGCGCCACGGCGATGCCGAGGAAGCCGGCGCCGGCGGAGAAGTTCATCTCGAAGTAGTGCTTGTAGCCGAGCACGAAGTTCACCCCGCCCAGTCCGGCGAGGCCGCCCGAGAGTGCCATGGCCACCACCTGCGCGCGGCCGATGGACACGCCGCCGTACTCGGCGGCCGGGGCGTTGAGCCCGACGGCGCGCAGCTCGTAGCCCAGCCGCGTGCCGAACAGCAGCAGCCCGGTGGCCGCCGCGGCCAGCAGGGCGAGGAGCAGCGAGAAGTTCACCGGCGAGCCACGCAGCGCGGGGAAGAGGACGTCGAGCCGCGCGATCTCGGCGCCGGCGCCCACCGCCGCGGTGCGCACCGTGGCCGGCTCGAACACGAAGCGCCCGAGGAACGAGGCCAGCGCGAAGGCCACGAAGTTGAGCATGATGGTGTTGATGACCTCGTGCGCGCCGAAGCGGGCCTTGAGCAGTCCGGGCACCGTGCCCCAGACGAGCCCCGCCGCGACCGCGGCCAGCAGCGCCAGCGGCAGCAGGAGCACGCCGGGCAGGTCCGCCAGGGCCACGCCGGCGAGGGCGGCGGCCAGGCCGCCGAGGTAGAGCTGCCCCTCGACGCCGATGTTGAACAGCCCGGCGCGGAAGCCGAGCGCCACCGCCAGCCCGGTGAAGATGAGGGGGGTGGCCTTGAACAGGGTCTGGCCGAGCCCGTAGCCGGTGCCCAAGCTCTCGCGCAGCATGAGCGCGTAGATCGCCAGCGGGTCCTCGCCGATCGCCAAGATGAAGACGGCGCCGACGGCGAGCGACAGCGCCACCGCCAGGAGCGGGGCCGCCCCGGTCAGCAGCGCGCGGCGCCGGTCGGTGCTCACGCGCCGCTCCCATGGCGTCCGGTCATGTGCAGGCCGAGCGTGCGCTCGTCGGTCTCGGCCGGCGTGGTCTCGTGCACGAGGCGGCCCTCGTACATGACGAAGACGCGGTCGGACAGGGCGAGGATCTCGGACAGCTCGGACGAGACCAGCAGCACGGCGCGGCCGGCGTCGCGCTCGGCCAGCAGCCGCTGGTGCAGGAAGGCGATGGCGCCTAGGTCCACGCCGCGCGTCGGGTGCGCGGCCAGCACCACGGCGGCGCCGCGGCTGAGCTCGCGCGCGGCGATGAGCTTCTGCTGGTTCCCGCCCGAGAGCTGCCGCGCGCGCTGCCGGGGCAGCGGCGGCCGCACGTCGTACTCGGCCAGCGCGCCGGCGGCGAGCGTCTCGAGCCGCCGCCGCGGCAGCAGCGGCCCCCGCCCGATGGCCGGCTCGCGCTGGCGGCCGAGGGCCAGGTTCTCGGCCAGCGTCATCTCGGGCACCAGGCCGCGGCGCAGGCGGTCGCTGGGGATGTGGGCCAGCCCGGCCGCGCTCCGCCCGCGGGTGTGCAGCACCGTGACGTCGCGGTCGGCGACGACGATCTCGCCGTGCCGGGCGGGGCGCAGGCCGGCCAGGCACTCGACCAGCTCGTGCTGGCCGTTGCCCTCGACGCCGGCGATGCCGACGATCTCGCCCTCGTGCACCTCGAACGAGGCGCGGCGCACCGCCGGCAGCCCCCGATCGTCGAGCACGTCGAGCAGGCGCACCTGCAGCAGCGGCACCCGCTCCTCGCGTGGCGCGCGCGCTTTCAGCGGCGGGATCGGGTGCCCGACCATCAGCTCGGCCATGCGCTCGACCGGGAAGTCGGCGATGGGGCCGCCGCCCACGACGCGGCCGGCGCGCATGACGGTGACGCTCCGGGCGTGCGCGGCCACCTCGGCCAGCTTGTGGGCGATGAGCACGATGCTGGTGCCGCCGGTCCGCAGGTCGCGCAGCACGCGGAAGAGGTCGTCCACCTCCTGCGGGGTCAGCACCGCCGTCGGCTCGTCGAGGATGAGCACGCGCGCGCCGCGGTGGAGCGCCTTGAGGATCTCGACCCGCTGCTGGGCGCCGACCGACAGGTTCTCGATGCGGGCGCGCGGATCCACCGGCAGGCCGTGGCGCTCCGCCAGCTCGGCCACCGCGCGCTCGGCGGCGGCGCGGCGGAAGCCGCCCAGCGGTCCGGCCGGCTCGTGCCCGAGGGTGACGTTCTCGGCCACGGTGAGCGGCCCGACCAGCATGAAGTGCTGGTGCACCATGCCGAGCCCGAGGCGCATCGCCGCGGCGGGGTTGGGCACGCGCACGACGCGGCCGTCCACGGCGATGGTGCCGGCGTCGGGCTGGAGCAGGCCGTAGAGGATGCGCATGAGCGTGCTCTTGCCGGCGCCGTTCTCGCCGACCAGGCCGTGGATCCCGCCGGGGGCGAGGTCGAGCGAGACGTCGTCGTTGGCGAGCACCGGCCCGAAGCGGCGGGTGATGTGCCGCAGCGAGACGGCCGGGGACGCGGCGCTGCCGGGTGGCGGGGAGGACATGGCGGGGCGAGCCTAGTCGGGCCCGCGGGCCGCGTCCAGCGCGGGCTCACGCGGGCGCAGGAGCCTCCCAGGCGAGACGCACGTTGCCGCGGTGCACCTCGGCGAGCGGGAAGTCGCTCCCGCAGTCGCCGGGGGCGATCGCGGCCAGCCGGGCCAGTGCCTGCTCCAGCGTGAGGCCGGCGGCGCGGGCCTCGCGCACGCCCTCCTCCAGCGCCTCGAGGTAGCGCAGGTCGCGCCGCACCCGCGCCCGCGCCGCTTCCGCCCCGACGGCGACGGCGCCGTGTCCGGGGACGATCGTCTCCACTTTGCCCGCCTCGACCAGGCGCGCGATGCCCTCGATCGTGCGGCGATAGACGGCGGGCTCCCGGTCCAGCCACGGCACCTCGAGATCGGAGAGGAGGTCGCCGGCGAAGAGCAGCCGGCGTTCAGGCAGGTGCACGGTGACGTGGTCGTCGCAGTGACCGGGCGCGTCGCGCAGCACGAGCCACCACGGGCCGCGCGTCAGCTGGGCCTCGCCGCGGGTCGCGACGTCGGGGACGAAGGGGGCGAAGCCGCGCGTCCACGGCTCGCCCAGCGGCCGCGTGCAGGCGTCGGCGTCGGCGGCGATGGCGGCGGCCTCGCGCGCCAGCGCGGCGGCGAGGCCGGCGTGGGCGACGGTGGCGGCGCCGGGCCACCACGGCCGGCCGAGCACGTGGTCCCAGTGGGAGTGGGTGAAGACGAGGGTGACCGCCTCGGCCCCGCGCACGGCGGCGGCGATGTCGTCCAGCTCGGAGGGCAGCACGCCGGGGTCCACGAGCACGGCGTGCGCGGGATCGAGCAGCAGCACGGAGTTCATGGCGTGGGCGCGGCTGCGTCGCACGCGCACGCCGCCGCCGAGATCGGTCCAGGCGCTCATGCGGGGCATCTTACAACGCGCCAGGCACGCCCGGGCGCAGCGGGCGCTACTTCGTCGGCACGACGATGCGGCCGGCGGCGATCTCGGCCTCGAAGGCGTCCACCTTCGCCTTCACCGCGGCCGGGACGAGCGCCTGGTTGTTGGCGTCGTACACCCAGCCCACGCCCTTCTCGCCCAGACCGAACTCGCGCACGCCGCCCTGCCAGCGGCCCGCCTTCAGCTCCTCGATCGTGTCGAAGACCGCCGTGTCCACGCGCTTGACCATCGAGGTCAGGATGAAGCCCGGTGCCTCGGCGTACTGGTCGGCGTCCACGCCGATGGCATAGTGGCCCGGGCCCTTCTCGCGCGCCGCCTCGAACACGCCCAGGCCCGTCGAGCCCGAGGCGTGGAAGATGATGTCGGCGCCCTGGTTGTACTCCGCCAGGCCCAGCTCCTTGCCCTTGGTCGGATCCTTGAACGCCGTGCCGGTGGCGCCGGCGTACTTCACCAGCACCTCGACCTTCGGGTCCGCCGCCTTCGCGCCGGCGCGGTAGCCCGCCTCGAACTTCTTGATGAGCGGGATCTCCATGCCGCCGACGAAGCCCACCTTGCCCGTCTTCGTCAGCAGCGCCGCCAGCGCGCCGACGAGGAAGGAGCCCTCGTGCTCCTTGAACTCGAGCGCGGTCAGGTTCGGCGGCAGCGTCTGGCCCTCCTTCACCGTGTAGTCCACGCACGCGAACTTCACGTCCGGGAACTCCTGGGCCAGGCCGTAGATGTCGTCGGAGAAGAGGAAGCCCACGCCGAAGACCAGCTGCGAGCCGCCGGCGGCGAGCTGGCGCATCTGCGCCTCGCGGTCGGCGCCCTCGCCGGTCTCGAGCGTGGTGAAGGTGATGCCCAGCTCCTGCTGCGCGCGCTCGAGCCCCGCGTAGGCGGCGTCGTTGAAGGACTTGTCGCCGCGGCCGCCGACGTCGAAGACCAGCCCGACCCGGAGCGCGCCCGGCGCCGCGGGCGCGGGTGTGTCAGCCCTGCGGGCGCACCCGGCGACGAGGACGAGGGCGGCGAGAGCGGCGAGAGCGGCGGCGAACGGGCGCGACCTCATCGGAACCTCCGGGTGGCGGGGGCTCGTCCGGGGCGACGGCGCGCCGGCCCAGCTCGAAGCAGCGTCGGCAGCGGGCCTCGTAGAGGTCGGCGCCGCCCACCAGCACGCGGCCGGTGCGCTTCTTCTTGCGGTAGCTG
>JAXDBZ010000270.1:0-7584 GCA_034678345.1 Candidatus Eiseniibacteriota bacterium | reverse complement strand
GTGAAGATCTCGATCGAGGTCTCGAACTCCTCGGGGATCACCTGGTTCGCCCCCATGGCGTAGAGCTGGTCGATCTCGTCCACGTACCGCGTGCGCACGATGATGAACACCTCGCTCGAGGAGGCGCGGGCCACGCGGCAGGCCTGCGTCGTGGCCACCGGATCGCTGAGGGCCAGTACCAGCACTTCGGCGCGCGCCACCCCCGCCCGCCGTTGGATGAGCGGGTGGCTGATGTCGCCCACCAGCGCCGGGCTGCCCTCGCGGTGGGCCGCGGCCGGAACGTCCGGGTTGAGGTCCACGACCACGTGCGGCAGGTGGACCGACCGCAGCACGCGCGCCAGGTTCCGTCCGTTGAGGCCGAACCCGGCGATGACCACGTGCCCCTCGCGCGGACGCGGCGGGGTGGCGCCGACCGCGCTCGGGGACTCCTCCGCGTCGGCGGCCTCGACCTCCTCCTCGTCCGCCGCCGCGGGGCGCCCCGCCAGGGCGCGGTCCAGGGCCAAGGCCCAGCGCGAGGCGCGCGGCTGCACGAACGAGGCGAGCAACAGGGAGAAGACGGCGCCGGCGTAGAAGGCCTGCGACACGTCGCCCTCCATGAGCCCGTGCGGCCGGGCGGCCTGGGCCAGCACGAAGGAGAACTCCCCGATCTGCGCCAGCGTCAGCGCGGCCGCCACCGCCAGGCGCCGCGGGACGCGGGCGATGCGCAGGGCCACAAAGGCCAGGACCGCCTTGAGGACCACGAGCCCCGCCGTGCTCGCCAGCACCAGGAGCGGATTCGTCAACACCGCGGCCGGCACGAACGACATGCCGATGGCCACGAAGAAGACGCTCGACAGCACGTCGCGCCACGGCAGGACCTCCGCGGCGATGCGGTCGCGCAGCTCCGAGCCCGCGAGCAGGAGCCCGGCGAGGAACGCGCCGATGGCCAGCGAGCCGCCGGCCCGCGAGGCCAGCAGCGCGCTGCCCAGCACCACGATGATGATGCCGAACAGGAACGCCTCGCGCGAGCCGGCGCGCGAGGCGCGCGCCAGCAGCCAGGGGATGGCGCGCCGCGCCAGCCAGAACACGAGCCCCGCCCCCACGATCAGCCCCAGCGCGCCGGGCAGGGCGCCGCGCAGCTCCTCCATCAGCAGCGCGCGGCCCTGGAGCCAGCGCCCCAACGGCAGGAGCAGCAGGAGGAAGGGCACGGTCGTGACGTCCTGGAAGAGCGACACGCCGACGGCCAGGCGGCCGTGCGGCGCCTCCAGCTCGACCCGGTCGGCGAGCAGCTTGAGGATCACCGCGGTGCTCGTCTGCGCGGCCATCATGCCGACGAAGATGGCCTGCGCCGGGTGCCAGCCGGCCAGCGCGAGCAGGGCACCCACGACCGCCACGGTGAGCGCCACCTGCAGCGCGCCGCCCACCAGCGCGGCCCGCCCGAGACGGCGCAGGTCGGTGAGCGAGAACTCGAGCCCGACGGTGAAGAGCAGGAGGACCACGCCGAACTCGGCCAGCACGCGCACCATCTCGGGATCGCCGACCAGCCCGAAGCTGCCGGGGCCGATGAGGATACCGGTGATGATGAAACCGACGGTGGCGGGCAGGCGCAGGCGCCGGAACAGCAGGAGCACCGCCAGCGCCGCGGCCGCCAGCAGGATCAGCTCGCGCATCACCACGGTCTCGTTGGCCACGGCCGTCCCTCCCCGTCGGTTCGCGCACGGCCGGCGCCGCCGGCCCGGCGGACTCGGCGCTCTCCAGGTGCGCGGCCAATCTAGCACACGTGCTCGCCGCCTCGTCCTTGTCAGACCGCGGCGGATACCGCTAGAGTCGCGCTCCCGAGCCGGGTTCCCGAGACCCGCGCCCGGCAGGAGGTGCCAGGCTCCCCATGCAGGTCCGCATCCGCCGCGGCGCGTGCTGCGGCAACGCCGAGTGCGTGGAGATCGCGCCCGCGGTCTTCGCGCTCGACAGCAAGAACAAGGCGGTCGTGCTCGACCCCGACGCCGTGAGCCTCGAGACCCTGCTCGAGGCGGCGGAGGCCTGCCCCTGCGGCGCCATCGTCATCGAGGACGACGAGGGCAACGAGTTGTTCCCGGCCTAGGCGGTCGCGTCCGCTGGCCGGCCCCGCGGCGCGGCCGGAGCCACGACTACGACCACAGGTCCTTCATCGTCACCCTGGGCGGCCGGCGCACGAACGCGTAGGCCGAGTTCGCGGCGGTCGCGCCCTCGCTCGCGGCGCTGACCAGCAGCTTGTACTTGCCCTCGTAGATGACGATGTCGCCGCAGGCGAAGATGCCCGGCACCGACGTGCGCATCCCGCCGTCCACCCGGACGCGGCCGGCGTCCACCTCCACCCCCCAGGCCCGCACCGCCTCGAGGTTCGCCGCCGTGCCGATGTTCACCACCAGGTGGTCACACGGCAGCCGCTCGATCGGGGGATCGTCCGGCGCGGGCCGGCCGGCGTCGCGCGCCTGGAGGAACACCGCCCGCAGCGCGCCGTCCTCGATCTCGAGCGCCGTCACGCGCGTGTCGCGCCGGCACTCGATGCCCAGGCGATGGATCGCCTCAAGGTTGGCCTCCATCGCCCGGCAGGCGGGACCGCGGTGCACGATGGTCACCTCGGCCCCCGCCTCGCGGGCGAACTGCGCGCTCTCCAGCGCGGAATCGCCGCCGCCGGTGACCACGACGCGTCGTCCCGCCACGCGCTCGGCCGAGGGGAGCCGGTAGGTGATCGAGTCCTCGCCCAGCGCCTCTTCGCCCGGCACGCCCAGCCGTTTCGGCTCGACCGCCCCGCCGCCGATGGCGACGATCACCGCCCGCGTCGGGTGCACGCGCTCCTCGCCCGAGGCGACGTCGCGGCCGACGATCTCGAATCCCTCCTCGACGCGGCGCACCGCCACCACCTTCGCGCCCTCGACGACCGGGACGCCGAGCTCCTCGGCGTGGCCCGCGAGGCCGTCGGCCAGGTCGGCCGCGACCACCGCCGGCCGCCCGGGCCAGTCGTGCACCATCTTCTCCGCGTAGACCGAGCGCGGCTGCCCGCCGGCGCGCCCGGCGTCCAGCACCAGGACCGACAGCCGGCGCAGGCGGCAGTACATGCCGGCGGTCAGACCGGCCGGGCCGCCACCGATGATGATCACGTCGTGCATCCTCGCCCCCCGGTGGCCCCGTGCCGCGGGACCCGCAGCGGCAAGGCTAGCCCGGGCGATTCACGCACCGCAAACCGAGGATGCGGGACGGCCGTGGAGGCCCGCGTGCACGGGGGCCGAGCCCCCCGCGCGAGGGAGGACTTGACCCCTCCGCGCACGGGGGCTAGCGTCCGCCCCATGAGCGAAGCGAGCGATCGCCGCATCGAGCCCTCGCCCGAGATCGTGGACAGCGCCCGCCGGTGGCTGGAACCGGTGCGCAGCGCCCTGGGCCCCGAGTTCGTGGCCGCCTACCTGACGGGCAGCGTGCTCACCGAGGGCTTCGACCCGAAGCGCTCGCACATCAACCTGCTGGTCGTCGCCCGCGCGCTCGACGGGCCGCGTCTCGACGCCGTCGCCCGCGCCCTGCCGGCGCAGCGCCGTCCGCCGCTCATCGAGCCGCTGTTCCTGACCCGCCTGCAGATCGAGCGCTCGCTCGACTCGTTCCCCATCGAGTGGATCGAGATCCAGGAGCGCCGCCTGCGCATCGAGGGCGACGACGTCTTCGGCGAGATCGAGGTGCCCCGCACCTACCTCCGCCTGCAGTGCGAGCACGAGCTGCGCGGCAAGCACATCCGGCTGCGGCAGACCTACCTGCTCCACCACACCGATCCGCCGGTGCTGGCGCGGGCGCTGCGCTCCTGCGCCAGCGGCTTCGCCACGCTGCTGCGGACCCTGCTGCGCCTGCGCGGCGAGGCCCCGCCCGCCGATGCGGCGCGCGTCATCGAGCGCGTGGCCGACCTCTATCACCTCGACGCCCAGCGCCTGCTGGCCGCCCACCTCTTCCGCTACGCCACCCGGCGCCACAAGGCGGAGGAGGTGCTCGCGCTCTATCGCGGCTTCCTCGCCGAGATGGAGCGCCTGATCGGCGCCCTCGAAGAGCTGAGCCTCTGAGCCGCTTCCGCGCCTCCCTGCTGCTCGCGGTCTGCCTCCTGGCGGCCATCGCCGGGTGGGTCTCCGCGGCCACCGAAGCGACGATCCCCGCCCCGGTCGGGTTCGTGAACGACCATGCCGGCGCGCTCGACGACTCGACCCGCGCCCGGCTCGAGTCCTTCCTCGACCAGGTGAAACGGGAGACCGGCGTGCAGTTCGCGGTGCTGCTGCTGCCGACCACGGCACCGCTCGACCCGATCGCCTACAAGACCGAGGCCTACCAGAGCTGGTTCCAGGGGAACCGGCGGAGCCTGCTGCTGCTCGTGGCGATGCAGGAGCGGCGCATCGCCTTCGAGACGGGCTACGAGCTGGAGGGCATCCTGCCGGACGGCCTCGAGGCGCGCCTCATCCGGCGCGCGAGGACGCCGCGCGGCCGTGCCGGCGCCGTCGCCGGGGGCATCCGCCAGGGCGTGCTGCGGACGGCCGCGATCCTCGCGGAGGACCGCGGCGTCACGCTCACGTGGGACGGCAGCGAGCTGCGCTACGAGGAGGAGGACGAGGATGAGGACGGCGGCGGGATCCCGCCCCAGGCCCTCGTCCCCTTCGTCGTGATCGTGCTGCTGGTCCTGGTCGCGGTCGCCACCTCGAGGCGGCCGGGGCGCCGCCGGCACGACGGCTGGTGGAGCGGACCCGGCTCGATCGGCTGGGGCGGCGGGATCGGCGGCTGGGGCGGCGGGTGGGGCGGGGGCGGCGGTGGCGGCGGCTTCGGAGGATTCAGCGGCGGCGGCGGCTTCGGCAGCGGCGGCGGTGGCGGCAGCGGCGGCTGGTGAACAGGGACCCAAGGGAAAGGAGCACCCTCATGAAGCGCACGGGCTGGATCGTGCTGGCGATCGTGGCGATCGTGGTCGTGATGATCGCGAGCCGGCTGTTCGGCAGCTACAACGAGCTGGTGACGGCGCGGGAGTCGGTGAAGAACGGCTGGGCAGAGGTGGACAACCAGCTGCAGGCGCGCAGCTCGAAGCTCGGCAATCTCGCCGAGACGGTGAAGGGCACGGCCCTGCAGGAGCAGGAGGTCTTCGGCGAGATCGCCCGCGCGCGCGCCGCGCTGTCGGGCGCCCGCACCTCCGCCGAGGCGATCGCCGCCGATCAGGCGATGACCTCCGCGCTGTCACGGCTGCTGGTGGTGGTCGAGAACTACCCGCAGCTGCGGAGCAACGAGGCCTTCCTCACCCTGATGGACGAGGTGAGCGGGATCGAGAACCGGCTGGCGGTCGCGCGCGGCCGCTACAACGAGGTGGTGCAGGGCTTCAACGTCATGGTGAAGCGCTTCCCCACCAACCTCTACGCGGGCCTGATGGGCTTCGCGGCGCAGCCGTACTACCCGGTGGCCGAGGAGGCGAAGGCCCTGCCGACGATCGACTTCAGCGGCCTGCGGCAGCCGGACGCGACGACGGCGCCGGCGAAGTAGCCCGGCCGCGGCGCGGGCCACCGGGGTGCTCCCCGGTGGCCCGTTTCCTCAGCCGCCGAAGCGGTAGCGGACCAGCGTCCAGACCGCCGAGAGGCCGTCCGTCCAGCGGAGCTTCTTGCCCTGCGCGGAGGTCCGGCCCCGGTAGCGGATGGGCACCTCGTGGATGCGCACGCCGCGCCGGCGCACGCGGGCCGTCACCTCCGGGCAGAACTCGAAGCGCCGGCAGCGGAGCGGCAGGCTGCGGAGGAGTTCGGTGCGGAAGGCCTTGTAGCAGGTGGCCTCGTCCGTGATGCGGGCGCCGTAGAGCCGGTTGGCCAGCCAGGTCAGCAGGTGGTTCGCCAGCCGGTTCGCCGGGTGCATGCCCGCGATGCTCCCGCGGAAGCGCGAACCGTACACCACCTCGGCCTCGCCCCGGACGATCGGCGCGATCAGCTCGCGGAACTGCCCGGGGTCGTACTCGAGGTCGGCGTCCTGGATGACCACGATGTCGCCGCTGGCGAGCCGCAGCCCGTCGCGGATGGCGGCGCCCTTCCCCTCGTTCGCGGGCTTGTAGCAGGTCACCAGCGGGTGGAGCCGCTCCTGCTGCTCGAGGAGCTCGCGGGTGCCGTCGGTGGAGCCGTCGTCCACCACGATGATCTCCTTCTCGAGGTCCACCCGCCGGACCGCCTCCAGCACCCGCGCGAGGTGCGGGGCCTCGTTGAAACAGGGGATGATCACGGAGAGCTTCACCTTGGACCTCGAGGGCGGAGCGGACGGCCGCGGCGGACCCGCGCGGCCGGGAAAGGGTCCCGTCGCGCCCCGACAGTATACCCGGCCGCTCCCGTGCGCGCCGGGACCGCCGCGCGGCGCGGGTCGCCGCCGGCGTGACCACCGTGCGCGGCGGATGCTACGTTGACGGTCATGCACGCGCAGAACCGGCCGGACAGCCCGGGGACGGCAAGGCGACCGACGGGTGTGCCCCGCGGCGCCGGGCCACGGGCCCCGATGCAGGCGGATCTCCCGCTGCGGCACCCGGCGCTGCTGCTGGTGGCGCTGGTGGCGGCCGCGATCGTGGTCCTGTCCGTCACCTACGTCCGCTACGACCCCGACATGTGGCACCACCTCGCCGTCGGGCGCCACATGTGGGAGCAGCATCGCTTCTCCACGACGCAGCTCTGGACGTGGCCCACCTACGGCGCCCCGGACGTGAACTACGCCTGGGGCTTCGAGCTCCTGCTGTGGCCCTTCTGGAAGCTGGGCGGGCTCACCGGGATGTACCTGTGGCGCTGGCTCACCACCCTGGCCGTGTTCGCCCTGGTCTGGACGGCGGCCCGGCGCATGGGGGCGAGGGGCTTCGTACCGCTGGTGGTCATCGCCCTGGCCGCCATCGCCTATCGCGAGCGCACGCAGGTGCGGCCCGAGGCCGTGGCCGCCATCCTGCTGGCGGCCGAGATCGCCCTGCTCGAGGCCCGGCGGCACGGCGCGCGGGCCCACGCGGGCTGGCTCGTGGCGATCGCCTGGGCGTGGGCGAACACCCACATCACCTACTACCTCTTCTTCGTCGTGCTCGGCATCCACGTGCTCGCCTCCCACCTGCCGCCGCGACGCCGCGACGCTCCGCCGGTGCGGGAGCTGTGGCTGGCCGGGCTGGCGTCGGTGCCGATCATGCTGGTGAACCCCTCCGGCTGGCGGACGCTCTGGCAGCCCTTCGAGTACTGGCTGGTCTGGCGGCACGAGCTCATGTTCGAGACGGTGGGCGAGCTGGCGCCCGTGGTCTGGAGCCGGCACCTCCACGACGGGCTGCTGCTCCTGGTGGTCCTCTGGCCCCTCCTCCTGCTGGCCCGCGTCCGGCGGTCGGGCCTGGACGCGGTCGAGGCGGCGACCTGCGCCTTCTTCACCCTGCTCCTCGTCGCCGGCCAGCGCTTCACCTCGCTCCACACGCTGGTCGCGGCCATCTACGTGTCGCGCGACCTTACGGAGTGGGCGCGCGCCCCGCGGTGGAGCTCCCGCGCGCCGCGGGTCGGCGCGTGGCTCGCCGGCGCCTGGCCGCGCGCCGCCCTGGCGGCGGCCGCCTGCGCGCTGGTGGCGCTGCCCGGCTTGCTC
>JAXDBZ010000269.1:0-16451 GCA_034678345.1 Candidatus Eiseniibacteriota bacterium | reverse complement strand
GCGGGGGCCAGCGTGAACCTAACTCGCTCGTGCGCCGTAAGCGGACGCGGCCTTGGGGCCCGAATGCCCCTTGGCCGCGCGTCGGATCCCGGCCGGTCGGCCGGGCCGCTCAGCTCCGCCCCACCTCTTCCGCTCTCAGTCCGTAGAGCGGTTGGTACTTGCCCCACAGGTAGTCGAGATACGGCTCGATGCTCATCGGGCCGCCGGTGGCACGCTCGACCAGCTCGGCGGGCGTGAACTTCGCCCCGTGCTGGTACACGTTCTCGCGCAGCCAGCCGAGCAGCGTGGCGAACTCCCCGCGCTGCATCTCCGCGGGGATCGCCGGGTGCGCCCGCACGGCGGCCGCGAAGAACTGGGCGCTCAGGATATTCCCCAGCGTGTAGCCCTGGAACTGCCCGCCCACCGCGCCGGCGTACCAGTGCACGTCCTGCAGCGCGCCGTCGCGGTCGTCGGGCGGCGCCAGCCCCAGGTCCTCCTGCACGCGCGCGCGCCAGGCCTCGGGCAGGTCCTTCACCGCCAGGCGGCCCTCGAGTAGGTCCAGCTCGAAGTCGAAGCGCAGCATGACGTGCAGGTTGTAGGTGACCTCGTCGGCGTCGGTGCGGACGAGCGAGCGCGCCACCTTGTTGATGGCCAGGTAGAACGTCTCCAGCGGCACGTCGCGCAACTGCGCCGGGAAGGCCGCGACGAGCCGCGGGTAGAAGTGCTCCCAGAACGGGCGGCTGCGGCCGACCAGGTTCTCCCACAGGCGTGACTGGCTCTCGTGCACGCCGGCCGAGGCGCCCTCGGCCAGCGGCAGGCCCTCGAAGTCGCGGCGGATGCCCTGCTCGTAGAGGGCGTGGCCGCACTCGTGCAGCGTGCTGAAGAGCGCGTCGGCGAGGTCGTCCTCGCGCACGCGCGTGGTGATGCGCACGTCGCCGAGTGAGAACTTCATCATGAACGGGTGGTGCGTCTTGTCCTGCCGTCCCCGGGCGAAGTCGTAGCCGTAGGCGCGGATCACCTCGAGGCCGAAGGCGAGCTGGTCCGCCTCGGGCGCGTGCTGCTTCAGGCACGTGTCCTCGGCCGGGGGCCGCGCGGTGATGGCCCGCACCAGCGGCACGAGCCGGGCGCGGAGCTCGGCGAAAAGGGCGCGCACCGAGGCGGCGGTCATGCCAAGGTCGGAAGCGTCGATGTGCGGATCGGCCACCGAGGTGTACCCGGGGAAGAAGTCCGAATAGCGCCGCGACAACTCGACCGTGCGCTCGAGCAGCGGGCGCATGCGAGCGAAGTCGTTCGCCGGGCGGGCCGCCGTCCACACATTGTAGGAGAGCGAGGCGTGCTCGCTCATCTCGGCGACGAAGGCGGGCGGCACGCGGATGGCGCGCTCGTACTCGCGCCGCGTCACTTGCACCAGCGTCGCTTCGTCCGCGTCGGGCGGCAGGGCGGCGGTCTCCTTCTCCAGTCCCTCCAGCAGCCGGCCGACGGCGGGGTCGGTGAACTTCTCGTGGGCGAGACGACCCAGCGTGGCCATCTGTCGGCCGCGCGCCTCGGCCCCGCCGGGCGGCATGTAGGTGGCCTGGTCCCAGTTCAGCACGGCGGCGGCAGAGCCGAGGTCGTTGGCTTCCCGCAGGCGGTCCTTCAGCTCGTCGAGTCGCGCGCTCATCGGCGGGCGCGCGCTACTTCTTCCGTCCGATGGGCAGCAGGCCGAGCGCCTTCCAGCCGGGCTCGAGCCGGAACGCGACGTTGGCCCTGGGCTCGTCGTAGCCGCCGACCATCACCGTGCCGAGGCCGAGCGAGGTGCAGGTGAGGTACACGTTCTGCACGACGAAGCCCGCCTCCATGCCCAGCCAGCGCGCGGCGTTGCGGCCGAACTTCGCCGCGGCGAGCGCGCTGTCGCCGGCCACGCAGATCACCGCCGCGGCCGCGTCCACGCACGGCTGCCCGGCGGCCTCCATCACCGGCGGCTTCTGGTCGCCGGCGGCCACCAGCTCCAGCGCGTGCTGCTCGTGGCGGTACACGTACAGGCCGGGCGCGAGTGCTTCCACGCGGCGCGCCTCGAGCCGCACCTGCAGGGGATGCACGGCGCGGGCCGAGGGCACGGCGCGGTGCTTGTCGTCGCCGCCGGTGATGCCCTGCGCGCACCACATGAGCTGCGAGACCTCGGCCAGCGTGAGCGGGCCGGGCGCGTACTCGCGGATCGAACGGCGCTCGGAGATGGACTGCGCCAGCGTGATCTTGCCGAGCGTGTCGGGCGCGGGCAGGGCGACGGTCGCGGGAGCCGTGTCCGGGGCCGGTCCGGCGCAGGCGGTGGTCAGGGGCAGGGTGAGCAGGACGAGGGCGGCGAGCCGGGAGAGGGTGCTGGGCTTCATCTGCGTCCTCCGGGGATGTCAGCGCGAACGCTGGTAGGTGCCGACGAGCTCGGCCCGTGCGAGCACGTGTCCGGCCATGGCCTTCTCCAGCCTGCCGCTGGTCGGACGGTCGAGGTCGGGCAGCACGATATCGAGTGCGTAGAGTTTGTGGAAGTAGCGGTGCCGGCCCGCGGGCGGGCAGGGGCCGCCGTAACCGGTCGTCTTCCAGCTGTTCGTCCCCTCGCGCGTGCCCGGCGGCAGGTCCTTCGCCTTCAGACCCTCGGGCAGCGCGGCGACGGTGTCGGGCAGGTCGTAGAGCACCCAGTGGACCCAGGTGCCCATCGGCGCGTCGGGATCGTCCACGACGAGCGCGAAGCTCTTCGTGCCGGCGGGTGCGCCGGTCCAGGCGAGCGGCGGCGGCACGCCCGCGCCGTCGCAGGTGAAGCGCTTCGGGATCTCGCCCTGCGCGGCGAACGCGGGCGACGTGAGCTGGAGCGACACGGTGGCCTCCTTCCCGGCCGGGACCGGCGCCTTCGCCGTCGGCCGCGGCGTGAGGGCGATGATCAGGACGGCGGCGGCGACGACCAGGACGGCGGCGGTGACGAGCAGACGCGTTCTCATCGGACCTCCCCGGGCCAGGCGCGCTCCCAGCGACCGGGGATGACCTCCCGGCAGGCGGGGCACCGGCCCTCGACGATTTTGTTCTCGAGCAACTCGTGCCAGGAGCGGCGCACCAGCACCGCGCCGCAGCCGGGGCAGTCGGTGTGACTGCCCGCCCCGGCGACGTTGCCCACGTAGACGAAGCGCAGGCCCGCGGCGCGCGCGATGCGGCGGGCCGCGGCGAGCCGGTCGGCGCCGGTGCGCGGCAGGTCGCGCAGGTCGCAGTCGGGGTGGAAGGCGGTGAAGTGCACCGGTACGTCGGGTCCCAACTCCGCGACGACCCAGTCGGCCAGGCGCTTCAGGTCGTCGTCGCCGTCGTTCAGCGTGGGGATCACCAGGTTCGTGATCTCGAGCCACGCCTCGGTGTCGCGCACGATGCGGCGCAGGGCGTCCAGCACCGGCCCGAGCCGGGACCGCGTGCGCGACCGGTAGAACTCGTCGCTCATCGCCTTGAGGTCCACGTTGGCGGCGGCCACGTCGTGGTACAGGTCGGCGAACGCCTCGGGCGTGACGTAGCCGTTCGTGACCAGCACGGTGGCGATGCCGTGCCGGCGCGCCGCCGCCGCGACGTCGGCCACGTACTCGCCCCAGATGGTGGGCTCGTTGTAGGTGAAGGCGATGGACGGGCAGCCCAGCTCGGCGGCGCGCTCCGCCACCGCCTCGGGCGGCACGAAGGGAGAATCGAGCGGGCCGGCCGGGGCGCGCGACAGCTCCCAGTTCTGGCAGAAGACGCAGCGCAGGTCGCAGCCGGTGGTGCCGAGCGAGAACACGCCGCTGCCGGGCAGGAAGTGGAAGAGCGGCTTCTTCTCCACGGGGTCCACGTGCGCGGTGGCGGGCCGGCCGTAGGTCAGCGCCACCAGCCGGCCGCCGTGGTTCGCGCGGATGCCGCAGAAGCCGATCTGCCCGTCGCGCAGGCGGCAGTGGCGCAGACAGAGGAAGCAGTGCGCACGGCCGTCGGGGCCGCGCTCCCACCAGCGCGCCTCGTGCTCGGCGTCCGGGCGGACGGCAGGGTCGGGGCCGGCGTTCACCGCGCCGCAGTGTACGCCCGCTGGGGCCGAAACGCAGCGCCCGGCACGGGACGCGTGCCGGGCGCCGGAAGGACCGCTCAACGCACCTCGATGGTGACCTTCTCCATCCGCAGCGGCTCGGCGGGCCGGCCGTCGCGCGAGCCGGCCGCCTCGAGCAGCTTCAGCACGTCCATGCCCTCGACCACCTCGCCGAAGATGGTGTGGTTGCCGTTGAGCCACGGCGTCTCGACGAAGGTGAGGAAGAACTGGCTGCCGTCCGTGCCCCTGCCGGCGTTGGCCATGGAGAGCAGGCCGGGCCGGTCGTGCTTCACGTCCGGCTTGAACTCGCCGTCGAACTTGTAGCCGGGGCCGCCGGTGCCGGTGCCGAGCGGGCAGCCGCCCTGCGCCATGAAGCGGGTGATGACCCGGTGGAAGGCGAGGCCGTCGTAGAAGCCCAGCTTCGACAGGTAGATGAAGTTGGTGACGTGCATGGGCGCGACGTCGGGCAGGAACCGGATCAGGATCGTGCCCTTGCTGGTGACCATGCGGGCAGCGTAGGTGCGCGCCGGGTCGAAGGTCGCCGCCGGCGGCCGGGGCAGCGCGGTCTTCCAGCCGGGGGCGTCGCGGTCGATCTTCGCGCTGGCGATGAACTGGTCGATCTGCTCCATCTCGGACTCTCCTCGCGGTCGAACGGTTCCCCGAGCACGTACGCCGGCCACCGGGATCCTCCGGCGGCCGGCGCGTGTGGTGGAGGGGAGGCTACTTCACCTCGACCGTGACCTTGGTCATCTTGAGCGACTCGGTGGTGCGGCCGTTCTGCGAGCCGGCGGCCTCGAGCTTCTTCAGCGTGTCCATGCCCTCGACGACCTTGCCGAAGATCGTGTGCTTGCCGTCCAGCCAGGGCGTGGGGACGAAGGTGAGGAAGAACTGGCTGCCGTCGGTGCCGGGGCCGGCATTGGCCATGGACAACAGGCCCGGCGTGTCGTGCTTCACGCTCTCGCTGAACTCCCCGGCGAACTTGTAGCCCGGGTTGCCGGTGCCGGTGCCGAGCGGGCAGCCGCCCTGCGCCATGAAGTTCGTGATGACGCGGTGGAACGGGATGCCGTCGTAGAAGCCCAGCCGCGTCAGGTACAGGAAGCTCGTCACGTGCATCGGTGCCACGTCGGGCAGGAACTGGATGCGGATCGGGCCCTGGTTGGTGACCATGCGCACGTAGTAGGTGTGCGCCTTGTCGAAGGTCGCCACCGGCGGCTTGGGCAGCGTGGTCTTCCAGGTCGGGCTCTGCTTGTCGATCTTGGCGCCGGCGATGAACGCGTCGATCTGCTGGATCGCGGAGTCCTTGATCTGCGCCGGGGCGGCCGGCTTGGCGGCCGCGGGCTGGACGGCCTTGGGCTTCTCCGGCGAATCGGCCGGCGTGGACTTGGGCTCATCGGCGGCGACGCCGAGACCGGCGCACAGCGTCAGGGTGGCGAGGGACAGCAACAGGCGCTTCATCGTCTCATGTCCTCCTGGGTTCGGCCGGCGGCGGCTCGCCGCGTCGGCGTCACTTCACCTCGATCGTGACCTTCTCCATCGTGAGCGGCTCCTTCACGCCGCCGCTCCTCGTGCCGCCGGCCTCGAGCTTCCCGAGCACGTCCATGCCCTCGACCACCTGCCCGAAGATCGTGTGCATGCCGTCGAGGTGGGGCGTGGGCACGAAGGTGAGGAAGAACTGGCTGCCGTCGGTGCCGGGCCCGGCGTTGGCCATCGAGAGCCGGCCGGCCTTGTCGTGCTTCACGGCATCGCTGAACTCGCCCTCGAACTGGTAACCCGGGCCGCCGGTGCCGTTGCCGACCGGGCAACCGCCCTGCGCCATGAAGCCGGGGATGACGCGGTGGAAGGGCATGGCGTCGTAGAAGCCGAGACGCGCGAGGTAGATGAAGTTGCTGACGTGCATCGGCGCCACCGCGGGCATGAACTTGATCAGGATCTCGCCCTTGTTCGTGACCATGCGGGCGAAGTAGCTGTGGGCCTTGTCGAAGCTCGCTGCCGGCGGCTTGGGCAGCATGGTCTTCCAGCCGGCCGCGCTCTTGTCGATGTTCGCGCCGGCGATGAACTGGTCGATCTGCTGGACCGCGGCGTCGTCGATCGGCGGCGGCATGTCGGCGGGTGGCGTGGCGACCGCGGTGCTCTCGGCCGGCGCCTCGGCGGCCGGCTCCGCCTGCTGCTTCTGGCCGCAGCCCGTCATGCTCACGAACGTCGCCACGAGGGCGAGCATCACCAACAGGCGCTTCATGGTTCGTCTACCTCCCTGGGTCGCGTGATCCGGGCGCGCGTCGGCCGGGACGGCAGCGGCGCGGCTCCGGACCGGAGCTGGTCGGGAAACCCGCGGAGCCTACCATCCCCGCCCGTAGCCTGCGAGGACGCGGCGGTGCCGTTGTCAGCGGCGGGTCAATCCGCGGCCCGTCCGTGATAGTCTGCCCGCGGTGCGGGACCGGCGCCGAGCGGCGACCCCTCCGGCGTGCGACCGGGCCCCACGTACCCAAGGAGGCAGGGATGAAGAAGCTCGGAGCGGAGTTCTTCGGGACGTTCTGGCTCGTGCTCGGCGGTTGCGGCAGCGCGGTCCTCGCCGCGAAGTTCCTCACCCCCGACGGCATCCAGCTGGGCATCGGCCTGCTCGGCGTCGCGCTCGCCTTCGGCCTCACGGTGATGACCATGGCCTTCGCCATCGGCCACATCTCGGGCTGCCATCTGAACCCGGCGGTCTCGCTCGGGCTGTGGGCCGGCGGCCGCTTCCCGGCGAAGGACGTCTTCCCCTACGTCGTCGCGCAGGTGCTCGGCGCGATCGTGGCCGGGGCCGTGCTGTTCGTCATCGCCAGCGGCCAGGCCAGCTTCAGCGCCGCGGGCGGCTTCGCCTCGAACGGCTACGGCGAGCACTCGCCGGGCGGCTACTCGCTGCTCGCCGCGCTGGTCACCGAGATCGTGATGACGCTCTTCTTCCTGCTCATCATCATGGGCGCCACCGACGAGCGCGCGCCGAAGGGCTTCGCGCCCATCGCCATCGGTCTCGGGCTCACGCTCATCCACCTCATCAGCATCCCGGTCACCAACACCTCGGTGAACCCGGCGCGCAGCACCGGCGTCGCCCTGTTCGCCGGCGGACTGGCGCTCTCGCAGTTGTGGCTGTTCTGGGTGGCGCCGATCGTCGGCGGCGTCCTGGGCGGCTGGCTCTACCGCGCCCTCGGGCATCCGGAGGAGTAGCGCCGCGCGGATGCGCGACGGAACGGCCCGGACGCCCACGGCGCCGGGCCGCTTCCACGAAGGGAGGGAGCGATGCCGCACAACGCCATCGTCGTCGGCGCCAGCTCCGGCATCGGCCGGGCGCTGGCCCTGCGCCTGGCGCGGGCCGGCTGGCGGCTCGGCCTCACCGGCCGGCGCGTCGCCCTGCTCGAGTCGCTGCGCGGGGAGATCGGCGGCGCCACGCTCGTGCAGCCGATGGACGTGGCCGACGTGCCGGCGGCGATGGCGGCGCTCGAGGAGCTGATCGCCGCGATGGGCGGGGCCGACCTCGTCGTGCTGAACGCCGGCACCGGCTCGCGCAACCCGGACCTGGTCTGGGAGCTCGAGGAGCCGGCCCTGCGCGTCAACGTGCACGGCTTCGCCGCCCTGGCCGGCGTGGCGATGCGGCACTTCCTCGCCCGCGGCCGCGGGCACCTCGTCGGCATCTCGTCGGTGAGCGCGCGGCGCGGCAACCGCTATGCGCCGGCCTACGCCGCCTCGAAGGCGTTCGTCTCCCACTACCTCGAGTGCCTCTGGTACCGGGCCGCGAAGAGCGGGCTGCCCATCGCCGTGACCGACGTGCAGCCGGGCTTCGTGGACACGGACCTGGTGCGCGGGCAGGACCGGATGTTCTGGGTCGCCACGCCGGAGAAGGCCGCCGACCAGATCGTCGACGCCATCCGCCGCCGCCGGAAGCGCGCCGTGGTCACGCGCCGCTGGGTCCCGGTCGCCTGGCTCATGCGCGTGATCCCGGACTGGCTCTGGCGGAGGATCGTGTAGCTCCGCCGGGGGGCGCCGCGCACGTCGTTCGCATCACCGCGCTCGTGGGCGGCAGCGGCCCGGCCCGCATCCTCCGGGCCCCGCGGCCGTAACACGGGTGGACGCGAGTCCCGCGCCGGCCCCCGCCTGACGCGTCGTCGAGAGCCGAATGCCAGAGAGGATCGCCATGCCCCGTCTTCGCCATTCCGTGTCCTTGCTCGTCGCCGTCGCGCTGTTCGCCGGCGCGCGCGCCGGCGCTTCGCCCGCCGGCCAAATCGTCGCCCCCGCGCTGCGGGGCCACGTCTACTTCCTCGCCTCCGACTCGCTCGGCGGCCGGTCCATGGCCTCACGCGGCCTCGAAGTGGCGGGCTGGTACGCCGAGAGCCAGTTCCGCGCCGCGGGGCTGGAACCTCTGGGCACCGCCGGCTACTTCCAGGACGTGCCGGCCGTCCGGCGTGTCGCGGTGGGCCCGCTTGAGCTGCGCCTGCGCACGCCCCACGGCGAGCGCCTGTTCCGCGAGGGGGAAATCGTGAAGTGGTTCCGGGGCGAGATCGTTCCGCTCGAGGGCCGGGACCTGCCCGTCGTATTCGCGGGCTACGGCATCGGCGAGCCCCGGCACGGGTGGGACGATTTCGCCGGTCTCGACGTGCAGGACAAGGTCGTGGTGCTCCAGCTGGGCGCCCCGCTGCGCGACGGGAAGCCGGTGCTCCCGGAGGCCGTTCACGCGCTGTACGCGCCGGCTTCGGGGCTGATGCGCAAGATGATCGGCCTGTGCGAGCGGCGGGCCGCCGCGATGGTCGTCCTGCCCGACCCGCAGGTGACGGAGGCCTGGGAGCAACTGCCCTCCGCTGCGGGCGGGCCGGCGTACGAGTACGACGACCGCACGCCCGGCGCGCTCCACGTGTGCAGCCTCCTGCTCACGCGGCCGGAGTTCGCGCGGGCGATGTTCGAAGGGCAGGGCCGGGTGCCGCCCGGGACCGGCGCGCGGGGCCGCACCACGACGCATCCCTTCGCCCTGCGGGGCGTCACGCTCGGCCTCGCGGGACGCTTCGCCGACGAGGCGGTGCCCTGCCGCAACCTCGTGGGCCGGGTGCAGGGGACCGATCCGGCGCAGCGCGACGAGATCGTGGTCGTGAGCGCGCATCTCGACACCTCGACCCCCGCTGAAGCGGGCGAGGTCTACAACGGGGCCGACGACGACGCGAGCGGCGTGGCCGGCCTGCTGGAGATCGCGAAGGCCGTGGCGGCACACCCGCCGGCGCGCTCGGTCGTCTTCGCCCTGTTCGCGGGGGAGGAGGCCGCGATCCTCGGCGCGCGTCACTTCGTGTCGCACCCGCCGGTCCCGCTGGAGCGGATCGTCGCCAACGTGGACCTGGACATGATCGGCCGCACCGACCCCGCGTCGCAGGCGGACCGGGCGCACTACGCCATCGACTCGGAGCGAATCACCCCGGCCTTCACGGAGTTCATCCGCGGCGTCAACGACCGCACCGTGCGCTGGCCGCTCAAGTACCAGAGCGTCACCGGCAACAGCGACGACCTGGCCTTCATCATGAAGGGGGTACCGGCCGTGTCGTTCTACTCCGGGCACCACGAGGACGTGAACCGGCCGACCGACGACCCCGACAAGCTCGACGACGAGAAGATGGAGAAGATCGCCCGGCTGGCCTGCGAGCTGACCCGGGCGTTGGGGACCGAGACGCTGCCCTGGCGGTGAGACCGCGGCTCGCGGTCTCGCTAGTGCGGCAGGCCGAACCCGTAGTAGAGCAGGCACAGCGCGGCCAGCGCCACGCCGCCCGGGTGGATCTCGCGCCGGCGCCCCGCCACCAGCTTGAGCAGCGGGTGCAGCACCAGCCCCGCCGTGAGCCCGTTGGCGATGTTGTAGGTGAACAGCATCATCACGATGGTCGCGAACGCCGGCACCGCCTCGGTCAGGTCGTCGAACGCCACGCGCGCCAGCGAGCCGGTCATGAGCGCCCCCACCGCCACCAGCGCCGGCCCGTAGGCGTAGCGCAGGTACTGCAGCGGCTCGATGAGCGGCAGGAAGAACAGCGACAGGGCGAACAGCGCCGCCGTCGTCACCGCCGCCAGCCCGGTGCGGGCCCCCTCGCGGATGCCGGTGGCCGACTCGATGTAGGCGCCGCTGGTCGAAGTGCCGGCCAGCCCGCTGAACATGCAGGTGAGCGCGTCCACCAGCATCGGCTTGTGCACGTCGGGGAAGTCGCCCTTCTCGTCCAGCATGCCGCCCGCCGCGCCGACGCCGACCAGGGTGCCGAGCGTGTCGAGGAAGCTCATCAGGAACAGCGTGAGGAGGATGGGCAGGAACGAGAGCCGCAGCACCGAGGCGACGTCGAGCTGGAGCGCGATGGTGCTCCAGCCGGGGTCGGCGCCGAACGGCCAGGCCACGACGCCGCGCGGCGCCTGCCCGAAGCCGAGCAGGCCGCCGGCCAGCGCCGTGACCACCATGCCGATGAGGATGGCGCCGCGCACGCGCCGCAGCAGGAGCATGGCGATGAGCGCGAATCCCCCGGCCGCCAGGAGCACCTGCGGGTCGCGCAGGTCGCCGATGCGCACCGGCACGTCGGGCGGGCGCAGCAGGCCGGTCGGCAGCAGCAGCGCCTGCGGCGGCATGCCGGCCGCGCCGCTCGTGACCACGCCGGTCTCGTAGAGCCCGATGAAGGCGAGGAAGAGCCCGATGCCGGCGGCGAAGGCGTGCTTGAGGCTCGGGGAGATGGCGCCCGCCAGCCAGGCGCGCAGGCCGATCACGGTGATGACGAGGAACGCGGCGCCGCTCACGAACACGGCGCCGAGCCGCTGCTGCCAGGTGATGCCCAGCGCCGCGAGGCCGAAGGCGATGAAGGCGTTCTCGCCCATGTAGGGTGCCACCGCGATGGGGCGGTTGGCGTAGAGGCCCATCAGCAGCGAGCCGAAGACCGCGGTGAGGATGGTGGCGATGGTACCGGGGCCGGGCGGGATGCCGGCGAAGGCGAGGATGGCCGGGTTGACGACGATGATGTAGGCCATCGTCACGAACGTGGTCGCGCCGCCGAGCAGCTCGACGGGCACGCTGCTGCCGCGCTCCCTCAGCCGGAACAGCCGTTCGAACATGAGCGCCTCATGCCTTCGGTGCCGCCGGCCGCAGCGCCGCGATCATCTCCTCGATCGCGGTGCGGACCGGCGTGTACGTGAACCCCAGCTCGCGCGCGGCGCGGCCGCCGTCGAACGCGAACCCGTGCTTCATGGTACGGATCTGGTCCACCGACATGCCCCACGGCGGCGGCTGGCCGGTCAGGCCGGAGAGCGCGGTGAGCATCGCCGCCCCGGCGAACGCGAGCCCATCGGGCATCACCAACGACGGCAGGGGCACGCCTGCGACATCGCGCACCAGGCGGTTGACGTCGCCGAACGTCAGGCGCTCGGCGCCGACGAGGAAGCGCTCGCCCGCGAGGTCGTCACGCAACAGGGCACGGGCGATGGCCTCGGCGACGTCGCGCACGTGCACGAACGTCATGACCGATTCCTCCATCACCCGGGCGGGCATCCGGCGCTCGAGCAGGGCGCGGACGTAGTCGCCGGTCGCCTTGGTGTCCCCGGGACCGACGACCGCGCCGGGCAGGATCGTCACCAGCGGCAGTCCCCGATGTTCGTGCAGGTCCCACGCGGCGCGGTCGCCCGCGTACTTCGTGCGCGCGTACTCGCTGAAGCGCTCCGCGCCCGGCTCGCTCGCCTCGGTGAACGGCGCGTCCTTCGGCCGGCCGAAGACGACGCAGCTGCTGACGTGCACGACCCGCGGCACGGCGGCCGCCAGCGCGCACTCCATGACGTGGCGCGTGCCCGCGACGTTCACCCGCTCGTAGACGCCCCGGTCGCGCTCCCAGAACGAATAGACGTTGGCCAGGTGGACGACGCCGTCGCAGCCCGGCAGGGCGTGCTCGACCGCGGCGCGGTCGGTCACGTCGCCGGCGACGATGGTCACGCCCGGCTGCTCGAGCCGGGGCGCGGGTCGCCGCACGAGGCAGAGCAGCTCGTGGCCGTCCTGCTGCAAGCGGGGTACGACGTGGCCGCCGATGAAGCCGGTGGCGCCGGTGAGGAAGATCTTCATGGGGTCCTCCGCTGCCCGGCCGGTCGCGCCCGCTCAGGCGCGCGGGGCGAGCCTGAATCGCTCGATCGCCCGCTGGGCGATGGAGCGCCCGATGGTGATGGACGCGGTGGCCGCGGGGGACGGCGCGTTCAGGATGTGGATCATGCGCTCGGCCTCGACGATGAGGAAGTCGTCCAGGAGCCTGCCGTCGGGTGCCAGCGCCTGCGCCCGCACGCCCGCGCCGGCCCGGCGCACGTCGGCACGCGTGATCTCGGGGACGAGGTGCCGCAGCGCCGTGACGAACGCCTCGGTGCTGGTCGAGCGCCACGACTCGGCCAGGCCCATGCGCCAGTGCCGCAGGCCCATGCGCCAGAAACCGCCGAAGCCGAGCAGGCCGAGCGTGTCGCGCGCCGAGAAGCTCGAGCGCGCGTAGCCCTCGCGCGCCAGCGCCAGCACGGCGTTGGGCCCCGCCTCGACGCCGCCCCCGACCATGCGGGTGAAGTGCACGCCGAGGAAGGGGAAGGACGGGTCGGGCACCGGATAGACGAGGTGGCGCACGAGGTGCCGCCGCTCGGGCACGATCTCGTAGTACTCGCCGCGGAAGGGCACGATGCGCACGCGCGGGTCCACGCCGCAGAGGTGCGCGACCTCGTCGCAGTGGAGCCCGGCGCAGTTCACCAGCGCCCGGCAGCGCAGTTCGCCCCGCGCGGTCTCGAGCACGAGGTCGGGCGCGGCCCCGCCGGGCGTGCCGTCGCGCCGGCAGGCGAGCACACGGGCACCGGTCTCGACGTGGCCGCCGGCGGCGCGCACACGGGCGGCGTAGGTCTCGGTCACGGCCGTGTAGTCCACGATGCCGGTCTCGGGCACGATCAGCCCGGCCAGCCCGCGCACGTGCGGCTCGCGCTGGCGGATCTCCTCCGGGCCGATGCGGCGCACGCCCTCGAGCCCGTTGGCCTGACCGCGCCGCTCCAGCTCGTCGAGCCGGGGTAGCTCGCGCTCGTGCGTGGCGACCACGACCTTGCCGCAGCGCTCGTGGGCGATGCCGTGCTCGTCGCAGAAGCGAACGAGCGCCCGGCGTCCCGCCACGCAGTTGGCGGCCTTGAGCGAGCCCGGGCGGTAGTAGAGGCCGGAGTGGATGACGCCGCTGTTGTTGCCGGTCTGGTGCGCGGCGAGGCGGTCCTCGGCTTCGAGCACGGTGACCGCGGCGGCCGAGGTCTCGGCCAGCGCCATGGCGGTGGCCAGGCCGACGATGCCGCCGCCGACGACGGCGACATCGCAACGGGTGGCGTCCAGGCCCATCGTCACCTCGCGGGTGGGAGCTTGTGTGACCGCGCGCATCCTAACACCGCCCGGGTCCCGGCTCGCCCCTGCGGGGGGGCTGCGCTAGTCTGGAGGCAACGGGGGAGGTCCCATGGACGACAAGCTCTACCACTTCCATACGGACTCGATCACGGTCACGTGGAGCCGCGTCCGCTGCATCCACGCCGCCGATTGCGTGCGCGGCCTGCCGCGCGTCTTCGACCCCGGCCGGCGGCCGTGGGTGGACCCGGCGCTGGCGCCACCCGACGAGGTCGCGAAGGTGGTGTGCCGCTGTCCGACCGGCGCCCTGCACTACGAGCGTCACGACGGCGGCGCGCCCGAGGCGGTGCCGCCCGTGAACACCGTGACGCCGGAGCGCGACGGGCCGCTGCGCCTGCGCGGCGACATCCGCGTGGTCGAGGTGGACGGCACTCCGGTGCTGGCCGACACGCGGGTGGCGCTGTGCCGCTGCGGCGGCACCAAGCACGCCCCGGTCTGCGACGGCAGCCACTGGGAGGTCGGCTTCGACGACGAGGGCCGCCTCGGCGAGCACGATGCGGCGCCCGCCCCGGAGGCGACCGGCGTGCCGCTGCGCGTGACGCTGATGGAGAGCGGCTCGCTGGTGCTCGACGGCCCGTTCACGCTGTTCGCGGCGGAGCCGGACGAACAGAAGCCCATGCGCCTCGGCGAGGCCTGGTTGTGTCGCTGCGGCCGCTCGGGCAACAAGCCCTTCTGCGACGGCAGCCACTCGGGCGCGGGGCGCTGAGCGCCGGCCGCGCCGAGCATCTCAGAGCGCGTCGGCCTCGCGCCGGCCGCGGGCCAGCAGGTCGGCCACGCCCAGTTCGGCCGCCCAGCGGTCCAGGTGGCCGTCGTCGAGCCGCCCGCGCATGACGGCGAGCACCGACACGACGTCGTTCCACTGCCGTTCGGACACCTCGCCGCCCCGGCGGAACCAGTCCAGCTTGCGGAGCACGGTGTCCTCCGCGCTCTTGATCAGGATCGTGTGCGCCGGGTCGCCGCCCATCACCTGACGCACGGACCGCCTCAGCTCCTCCGCGTCGAAGGCCCCCGGCCCCTTCAGGAAGAAGTCCACCTTGAACGACGTCGCCTCGTGGATGGCGTTGAACGTGCCGCGCCGCGCCAGCGCCTCGGCGACGGCCGGGGCGCTGACGTAGAAGTCGGGCCGCAACTCGGCTTGGAGGGCGTCGAGCTGCGCCGGGGTCGGGTCGATGACGAGGTCCACGTCGGCCGAGGCCCGGTACATCCCGTGCGCCGAGCTCGCGACGGAGCCGCCGACCTGGTACGGGATCCCGAGCCGTTCGAGGATGGCGACGACGTGCAATAGCAGGCCGGTCGGCAGGGTCATGGCGTCGAACCCTTCCGCCGTCGGTGTTCCGCCACCCGTGCTGCCAGCTCCCGCCCCAGCACCAGCTCGGCGAACATCGTCTGGAGCTCGGCCTCGCTGGCCTCCGGGTGGCGCCGGCGGAGCCCATCCCACGCCATGGAGCGCGCCAGCCCCGTGAGGTCGTCCATCAGCGCCAGGCGCTCACGCGCCGAGAGACGCCGCAGCGCGGCGAACTGCGCGCGGAGCGCCTCGGGCGTGGTGTCGCTCACGTGTCGGGCTTCGGGGCTGGTGGCCATGTCGGTTCTCGTGGGTTCCCTCGGCGGACGGGGCGGGTTCGAGCTCCGGCCGCTCACGCGGAGAGTAGCATGCGAGCCGGGGTGCCGATCACTGGAGCGCTGGGTCCTAGCCCCGGCGCGGGGCCATCGCGCGCAGGCTCGTGATCGCTGCGCGGGCCTCGTCGAGCAGGGGCTTCGCCTCGGCGTCCGGTCTCGTGAACACGGACGAGAACGCCTGCCAGTGGCGCTCGGCGTCCTCGCGGCGGCCCAGGCGCGCGCAGAGGAGCACGAGCCTCTGGTGGAGGTACGAGAAGGCGTACGACCTCTGTAGCCGTTCCCCGGCCTGCAGTCCGTCCGGGGCCAGCGCCCACTCGTAGTACCGCGCCGCCGAGTCGGGCCGTCCCAGCTCCTCGTAGGCCTGGCCGACCACCCAGCGGCATACGGTCCGGCCGGGACCGTCGTACGGCATGTTGTTCGGCTGCATGCCGGCCCGCGCGCAGAGCGGCGCGAGCGCGGCGACGACGTCGGGCCATCGGCGCTCCTGCCTGGCGATGCAGGCCTCGAGCAGCGCCGGCGCCCTGCCGTAGCCGATCCGTTCGAGCTCGGGTCGCGTCCGTATGAGCGCTGCGCACCGCCTTGCTCCCTCGAGGTCTCCGGCGGTGGCCGCGAGCATGCCCCGGGTCACGAGGGCACCGACGGTCGTGTCCCGCAGGGGGGCGACGGTGGGAATGGGGACGAGCCCGCGCGTGACGGCGCCCAGGTACAGGGCGTCGCGTGTGATCCGCGCGGCGGCGAGGCGCTCCGCCGCCTCGCGCAGCCTGCCGCGGGCCGCCAGAACGGTGGCGATGAAGCGGTCCGCCGTCCGGCCGTAGAGGGCGACCGCGCTCTCGTCCCGGGCAAGCGCGACGCCGAGGCTCTCCGTCCGCGCCCAGTCGTCCCCGGCGCTCGTGATGTAGAGGAGATGGACCCCATGATGAGGGTCCGGCATGGATTCGATGGCGCTCCGGGCCTCGTCGAGGCGCAGGAGGCCGATGTTGGAGGTGACGATCCCGTTGAGCAGGATGTTCGGTGGGCCGATCGGGTACGCCGCCTCCGCCCTCCCGTATCCTTGGAGCGCCTCCTCGAACCGACCCAACTCCTCCAAGACCCGCCCCCGGTTGAATTGGCTCAGGAAGTCGAAGGGCGTCTCCTCCACCATGCGGTCGTAGTCGCGCAACGCTCCTGCTCGATCGCCCCGCAGGAGCGCGATGCTGGCGTCGAGCTCCCAGCGGGACGCCGCCGTGAGCCGGCTCTCGCGCTTCTTCGCCTCGCCGAGCGCGTACATCGCCGAATCGGGCATGCCCGAGTTCGTGTAGTAGATGCCCAGTACCAGCCACGCCTGCGCGAAGTCCGGGTCCAGCCTCACCGCCTCCCAGGCCGCGGGCAGCGACTCGTCCACGCGCA
>JAXDBZ010000268.1:0-15676 GCA_034678345.1 Candidatus Eiseniibacteriota bacterium | reverse complement strand
CGGTGGACGCGGGGCAGGACCTGCGCCTGCACGAGCGCTTCGGCGGTGACGCGCGCTGGGGCCTGAGCGAGTGCCTGGTGGGAGAGGTCCCGCTGCTGGGGGCGGTGCAGGCGACCGGGAGCCCGGGCTTCTACCTGCTCGCCCGTGGCGAGTCGGGCGCAGCCGGACGGTGGGAGGCCCTGAGCCCGATCCTCGAGGAGGCGCGCCAGCACTTCGACCGGGTGATCCTGGCGTTGGGCGCCGGTGCGCCCAGCGCCGCGGCCCTGCCGCTGGGCGGCCGCGTGCTCGAGGCGTGGTGGGCGGAGCCGGGCGAGCCGCTCTCGCGGCGGGCGTCGGCGCTCGGGGATCGCATCGGCATCCGCTTCGTCGGCCTGGACTTGGACTGGCTGGCGAAGGTGGAGCGTGAACGGCAGGAGCCGGCGGCGGAGCCCGCAGCGGCGGCCGGCGGCGAGCCCGTGCCGCCGCCCGGCGCTGAGACCGTTCCGGAGCCATGTGAGCCCGTGCCGCTGTCCGACGGCGAGCCCGTGTCGGTCGAGGAGCCGGCGCCGGCGCCGGACTCGGACGCGGCGGCCCTGCCGCCCGCGTCGGACGAGACGCCCGGGCCGCCCGCGGCGCTGGACTGGGACCCCGAGGTGCGCGACCGCCTGCGCTTCCTGGTCTGGATGAAACGCGTGCGGGCCGAACGCCAGGCCGCGCCCGTCGAGGTCGGCACGGACGTCTGAGCGGCACTCGAGCGGAAGGGGAGGACGGATGCGCATCCTGGTGACCGGTGGCGCGGGCTTCATCGGCTCGCACGTGGTGGACCGCTTCGTCGAACGCGGCCACGAGGTGGGGGTGCTCGACGACCTGTCCACCGGCTTCCGCACGCTGCTGAACCCGGCGGCCCGCTTCTTCGAGGCCGACCTCGCCGACGGCGACGCGGTCGAGAGCTGCGTGGCGGAGTTCCGGCCCGAGGTCGTGGACCACCACGCCGCGCAGATCGACGTGCGCCGCTCGGTGGAGGACCCGCTCTTCGACGCCGGCACGAACATCCTCGGCGCCCTGCGGCTGCTGCAGGCCTGCACGCGCCACGGCGTGCGCAAGTTCGTCTATGCCTCGACCGGCGGGGCGCTCTACGGCGAGGGGCGCGAACTGCCCGCCACCGAGGCGCACCCGGTCAACCCCGAGTCGCCCTACGGCGTGAGCAAGCACACGCTCGAGCACTACCTCTACCTGTGGAAGCTGCTGCACGGCCTCGACTACACCGTGCTGCGCTACCCGAACGTGTACGGCCCGCGCCAGAACCCGCACGGGGAGGCCGGCGTCAACGCCATCTTCATCGGGCTCATGCTGGCGGGGAAGCGCCCGCGCATCTTCGGCACCGGCGAGCAGGTGCGCGACTACCTCTACGTGATGGACGTGGTGGAGGCCAACGAGCGGGCGCTCGAGCGCGGCGGCGGCGAGATGGTCAACCTGGGTACCGGCATCGGCACCTCGGTCAACGACATCTTCGGCGAGCTCAAGTCCATCCTCGGCTTCGCCGGCGAGCCCGTCTACGAGGCCGCGCGTCCGGGCGAGGTGCAGCGCATCTACCTCGACGCCACCCGCGCCCGCGAGGTGCTGGGATGGACGCCGCGCACCCGCTTCCGCGACGGACTCGTCGAGACGGTGGAATGGTCGCGCCGCACGGGGGGCCAACCCCTCCGCTGATTCAGCGCCGCGGGTCGGGGCGAGCCGGTGTCTGGAGCATGGGGCCGCAGATCATCGAACTCTTCGGCCACAGCGGGTAGCGGGCGTCGAAGCGGGCGCGGCCCGCGGGGCCGCCGAGCAGGAAGTTCAGGGCGCCGTTGGCGTCGTTGATGACCACGTCCACGTCGCGCTCGAGATAGCCCAGGTAGTCGCCGGCCCGCCAGGCCGCCACGGCGGCGTTGTTGACGAGCCCGTCCAGGTTCACCACGGTGAGCGGGCCGACCTCGGGGGCGAAGTAGCCCGCCGCGCCGGCGTTGAAGATGCCTATCGTGCGCGTCCCCGGCGCCTGCGCGGCGATCCGCGTCAGGATGGGCCGCACCACGCGCTCCTCGCCGCGCGGGACGATGCGCGTGGCATGGAAGTACTGCACGAAGATGGTCCCGGCGGCCAGCACCGCGAGCCCGGCGGCCACGACGCGGGCCGGTGCCGGCATCCGCCCGAGGAGGCGCTCGGCCCCGAGCCCGACGAACAGCACGATCAGCGCGAAGACCGGCACGGTCGCGTACCAGACGACGTAGGTGCGCAGCACGAGCACGTAGACCGCGGCGTGCGCGACCAGGTAGGCACCCAGCGCCGCCGTCACGGCCAGTTGCGCCGCCGCCCGCGGCCGCCACAGCGCCCGCAGCAGGAACGGCAGGAGCAGGGCCAGCACGGTCCAGGCGGCCGTCGCCACCGCGGTGTAAGCGGGGCGCTGCTTCATCGTCTCGCCGGCGACGAAGTAGGCCGGCACCCACACCGCGGCCAGCAGGAAGCGCAGCTGGTTGCCCCAGTCGCCGGGCACGTGCCCGAAGATCTGCGGGTTGGCGAGCTTGGCCGCTCCGCTCACCTGCCAGGGCGTCCCGAAGGTGTTCAGGTTCCAGAGGAACCAGGGCAGCGCCAGCAGGGCCGTGACCGCTCCGGCCACCAGCAGGAAGGCGATGCCGCCGCGCCAGGCGCGCGGGCCGCCGTCCCGCGGCCGCGCCAGCAGCACGGCGAGCGCGGACAGCGCCAGCGAGGCGCCGAGCAGCGGAGCGTTGTCGGTGCGGGCGAGGAAGGCGATGCCGGTGACGAGGCCCACGGCCAGGCCGCGCCGCGCGTCGGGGCGGCGGTCGCCGAGGGCGGCGGCCACGGCGGCGAGCCAAACCGCGAACAGGGTGACGTTGAGCGCGCTCTCGAGTCCGCGCAGCGACAGCAGCACGGTGAAGGGCGAGAGGAACCAGACGGCGACCGCCCAGTGGGCGCCGCGTGGCGCGCCGAGCCGGCGCAGCAGGCGCCACAGCACGGCGCCGGTCACGAGGTCGAGCAGCGCGCCGAGCGTCAGTGCCAGGTGGACGGCCACCCACGGGCCGAGGTCCAGCGCGCGCGCCAGGGCGAAGAGCGGCGTGAGCAGCAGCAGCCAGAGCGGGTGGAAGCCGTTCGTCGCGCCGAGGCCGTCGAAGGTGGCGCCGAGCCCGGCGGCCACGTTGCGCGCGATGGTGAAGTAGTAGAACGCGTCGTCCGCGATGACGCGGTTGTCACACGCCCCCGACCAGATCAGCCCGAGCCGCAGGGCCATGCCGAGGATCGCCAGCGCGTACAGCCCGCGGCGGCCGTCGCGCGCGGATTCGGGCGGGATGGCCGGGGCGTCGGTCGTGGCGCTCATGGGGCCTTCAGCGGGCCAGCCGCGCTTCGAGCGTCACGTGAGCGTGGCGCTCGCTGGCTCCCGGCGCGTGGCCGAGGTCGTCCACCCAGCGGTAGCCGGCCAGGGCGCGCAGGTCCACGCCGCCGGCCGGGCACCAGCGCAGTCCGGCCTGCACGTCGCGCGTCCGCTCCACCACGCCCTCGAACGAGCCGGTGCTGACCCGTGGCGAGCCGGGCTCGTACGGCTCGTCGAGGTCGTTCTCGCCCTGGTCGAGCCGGCTGGCGCGGGCGAGCAACTGCCAGTCGGTGCCGAAGTCCACGGCGCCGCGCACGGCGACGCGGCGCGAGTCGGGGCCGTCGGGGAATCCCAGCGGCAGGCCCTGCGCCGTGTAGGCGCGGCCGAAGAACGAGGTGTACAGGTAGCGGCTCAGGCGCGTCCACTCGCCGCCCCAGCTCAGCCGGCGCGCCCCGATCATCCCCGCGCCCTCCCAGCCGAGCTGCCAGCCGTACTTGTCCGGGTTCGACGACGTGCGCGCGTGCAGGTCGTCCACGACCAGCTCGCCGTAGAGGCGCGTACCGGGAGCGAGGCGCCACGCGGCGTCGAACCCGAAGAGGACGTTGTTGCGCAGGTCCTCGCCGGACGGCTCGTCCTGCGTGAGCAGCCGCTGCACCAGCACGTAGGGGATGGCCCCCAGCGCGTAGAGGGCCTGCCAGGACGTGGCGTGGTAGCGCGCCGCCTCGGTGACGCCGAGCCGCAGCGGCTCGAAGGGCTGCCACTCCAGCCGGTGGGCGGCGAGCTGCTCGCCCGCCGTCGCCTGCAGCGTGGCCGACAGGGCGATGGCGTCGAGGCGCCAGGCCGGCAGGTGGGCGCGCGCCGCCAGAGCGGTGATGGGCGCCGCGGTGCGCGACAGGATGAGCGAGCCCTCGCTGCCCGGGCCCCAGTGCCAGCGGCTGCGTCCGAACTGCGCCGCCCACAGCCCCCCGGTGCCGGTATAGGCGACGTAGGCCTCCTCGGTGTGGACGATGAGGTCGGTGTTGGCGACGATCGGGTCGGCGAAGGTGCGGGCGCGGTCCACGCGCCCGGCCAGCACGTGCCCGAAGACCAGCCAGCGGTCGAATTGCGCTCCGACCCGGGCGTGCAGTCCCGAGCCGGTGAGGAAGTCGTTGCCGCCGTCCTCGGCCCGCCAGGCGCCCCCGGCGCCGGCCGAGAGCTCGAGCCGCTCGCCGGTGGGCGAGACCCGTTCGAAGAGCCGCGGGGTCGAGGGATGCGAGGGCTCGGGCGCGAACCACTCCGCCGCGTCGCGCTCCAGGGCGCGCTCGAGCCGGACGTGCGAGATGGCGGCCGCGGGGGAGACCCCCGCCGCCGGGCCGCGGCCCTGCAGCTCGAAGCGCTGCAGCGGCTGGGTGCCGAGGTGGGGGAGCGTGAAGCGCGCGTCCGGCCCCGGAGGCCCGATCACCTCGAGCAGCCGGATCTCCTCCACGAGCGGGTCGCCCACGGGCAGGTACTCGAGGGGGGAGGCGAGGGCGACCGTCGGCCCGGCGAGGCACGCGAGACCCAGGGCCAACACCAGACGCGTGCCGGGTCTACGGGGAGGAGCGCGCATGGCGCGGGATGCTAGCAGTCGGGTGCGGCGGCGGCCAGCGCCGCGCGCGGCGCCCGCCGGCCCCGGGTTTGGGGCCGCCTCCGCGCGTGTGCTAGCCTCCGACGCTCGATCCCCGCCGGGCGCCCCGGCGGCGCCCGGCGCTCCGTCCCCGACCCGAGAGGCCCATCCTTGCAGCGCGGCGACCCCGAAGCCCTCCAGCAGCCCTACGACCCCGGCCGGGTCGAAGGGCGCTGGTACCCGTTCTGGGAGGAGCACGGGGTCTTCCGGCCGCGGGCCGACGCCGGGAGGCCCTTCGTCATCTCCATCCCGCCGCCCAACGTCACCGGCTCGCTCACCATGGGCCACCTGCTGGGCGAGTCGGTGCGCGACGTGGTGCTGCGCTGGCAGCGCATGGAGGGGCGCGAGACCCTGTACGTGCCGGGCATGGACCACGCCGGCATCGCCACGCAGAACGTGGTCGAGAAGAAGCTGCGCGACGACGGCAAGAGCCGCCACGACCTGGGGCGCGAGGACTTCCTGCGCGAGGTCTGGGCCTGGAAGGACCAGTACGGCGGCCTCATCCTGCGGCAGCTGCGCCGCTTCGGCATCTCGGCCGAGTGGTCGCGCGAGCGCTTCACCCTCGACGAGGGCTACTCGCGCGCGGTGCTGCACACGTTCAAGGCCCTGTACGACAAGGGTCTGATCTACCGCGGGCGCTACATCGTGAACTGGTGCCCGCGCTGCCTCACCGCGCTCTCCGACGAGGAGGTGGACCACGCCGACACGAGCGGCCACCTCTGGTACCTCAAGTACCCGATCAAGGACTCGAAGCAGTTCGTGACGGTGGCGACGACGCGGCCCGAGACCATGCTGGGCGACACCGCCGTGGCGGTGAGCCCGAAGGACCGGCGCTACGCGAAGCTCGTCGGCAGGACCGCGGTGCTGCCGCTCATGCGGCGCGAGATCCCCATCGTCGCCGACGGCATGGTGGACCCCAAGTTCGGCACCGGCGCGGTCAAGGTCACGCCGGCGCACGATCCCAACGACTTCCTCACCGGCCAGCGGCACGGCCTGCCCGAGGTGGTCGTCATGGACGAGCACGGCGTGATGAACGACAACGCCGGCGACTTCCGCGGCCTCGACCGCTTCGAGGCGCGCAAGCGCGTGGTCGCGGCGCTCACCGACGCCGGCTACCTCGAGAAGACCGAGCCCTACACCGTGCCGGTCGGCCAGTGCCACCGCTGCCACACGCCGATCGAGCCCTACCTGTCGTGGCAGTGGTTCGTGAAGATGGCGCCGCTGGCCGCGCCGGCCATCGAGGCGGCGAAGAAGGGCCAGGTCAAGTTCTACCCGGCGCGCTACAAGAAGGTGTACCTGAACTGGCTCGAGAACATCCGCGACTGGTGCATCTCGCGGCAGCTGTGGTGGGGGCACCGCATCCCGGTCTGGTACCGCGGCGAGGAGATGGCGGTCTCGGTGGACCGCCCGGCGGGGGAGGGCTGGCGCCAGGACGAGGACGTGCTCGACACCTGGTTCTCGTCGTGGCTGTGGCCGTTCGCTATCCTCGGCTGGCCCGGGGAGACCGACGACCTGAAGCGCTTCTACCCCAACTCGCTCATGGTCACCGGCGCCGACATCATCTTCTTCTGGGTGGCGCGGATGGTCATGGCCGGGCTCGAGTTCCGCGGCGAGGTCCCGTTCCAGCACGTGTACTTCACCAGCATCCTGCGCGACGCGCAGGGCCGGAAGATGTCGAAGTCGCTGCGCAACTCGCCCGACCCGATCGAGATGATGGAGCGCTACGGCGCCGACGCGGTGCGCTTCAGCCTCATCTACCTGACCCCGACCGGGCAGGACCTGCTCTTCGACGAGAAGCGGCTCGAGACCGGGAAGTTCTTCGCCAACAAGGTCTGGAACGCCGCCCGGCTGGTGCAGATGCGCCTCGGCGACGAGGACCTGGCGAAGGTGCGCGAGTCCTCGCTGCGGCTGACGCTGGCCGACCGCTGGATCCTGTCGCGCTACGCCGACGCGGTGAAGAACGTCACGCGCAACCTCAAGACCTACCGGTTCAACGAGGCCGCCAATGCCCTGTACCAGTTCGCCTGGGCCGAGTTCTGCGACTGGTACCTCGAGATGGCCAAGCCGCGTTGGGCCGACGACGCCGACCCGGCCGACCGCACCACGGCGCGCTGGGTGTCGTGGAAGGTGCTGGACGGCATCCTGCGGCTGCTGCATCCGTTCATGCCGTTCGTGAGCGAGGAGATCTGGCAGGCGATGCCGCACGACGGCGAGTCGCTGGCCACGGCCGCCTGGCCGCGGGCCAGGAAGGCTTGGTTCGACGCCGAGACCGAACGGCAGGTGGGTTTCCTGCAGGAGCTGGTCGTGGCGGTGCGGAACCTGCGCGCCGAGAACAAGGTCGCCCCCGGGCGGACGGTGACCGTGATCGTGCGCGGCGAGCCGGCCCAGCTCGACCTGGTGGAGAAGCTGGCCGAGCAGATCCGCCCGCTGGCGCGCATCGAGAGCCTGACGCTGGCCCGCGACGGCGCCCGGCCGAAGGTGGCCGCCTCGGCGGTGGTGCAGGGCGCGGAGGTGTTCCTGCCGCTCGAGGGTCTCATCGACCTCGACGTCGAGCGCGAGCGCCTGGTCAAGGAGACCGACCGTCTCGTGCGCGACCTCGAGGGCACGCGGCGCAAGCTCAGCAACTCGGACTTCCTCGCCAAGGCGAAGCCCGAGGTGGTCGAGCGCGAGCGCCAGCGCCTCGTCCAGCTCGAGGAGACCCTGGCCAAGCTGAAACGCGCCCAGGAGTCCCTGCACGGCGCGAAGGGGTAGCTCAGCCCGCGATCAGCCGCTCCACGATCTTCTCTCCGGCGTGCCCGTCGCCGAACGGGTTCGACCAGCCGCCCCGGCGGGGGAGCATCTCGCGCGCGGCGGCCACGATCCTGTCGGGGTCGGCGCCGGCCAGCACGTTCGCGCCCGCCGCGACCGACTCCGGCCGCTCGGTGTTGTCGCGCAGCGTCACGCAGGGCACGCCGAGACAGCACGCCTCCTCCTGCAGGCCGCCCGAGTCGGTGAGCATGAGCGCCGCCTCGGCGTGAAGTCCGAGGAAGTCGAGGTAGCCGAGCGGCGGCAGCACGCGCAGGCCGTCGGTCAGGTGCGGGTCGGCGGCGGCGATGCGCGCCTGCGTGCGCGGATGCAGCGCCGCCAGCACCGGCAGGTCGAGCGCTTGCGCCACGGCGGCGAGCCCGAGCAGGCAGCCGCGCAGGCGCTCCGGCTCGTCCACGTTCTCGGCGCGGTGCAGCGTGGCCAGGGCGAAGCGGCCCGCCGCCACGCCGAAGCGCGCGAGCCGCCCCGGATCGCGCGCCCGCTCGCGCTGCAGGAGCAGCTCGTCCACCACGGTGTTGCCGGTCACCGCGATGCGCGCGTCGGGGATGCCCTCGCCCAGAAGGATGGCGTGCGCCTCCGCGGTGGGGGCGAAGAGGTGGTCGGAGATGTGGTCGGTCAGGATGCGGTTCAGCTCCTCGGGCATGCGGCGGTCGTAGGAGCGCAGGCCCGCCTCGACGTGCCCCACGGCGATGCCGGCCCGGCTGGCGGCCATGGCGGCGGCCAGCACGGAGTTCGTGTCGCCCTCGACCAGCACGATGTCCGGCCTGTGCTCGGCAAGGACCGGCTCGAGGCCGGACATGGCCGAGGCGAGCTGATAGACCTGCGTGCCGGAGCCGATCTCGAGGTTCACGTCGGGCGCGGGCAGGCCCAGCTCGGCGAAGAACACGCCGTCCATCTCGAAGGAGTAGTGCTGGCCGGTGTGCAGGAGCAGCACGGGCAGGCCGCGGGCGCGGCAGGCCCGCACGACCGGGGCCATCTTGATGATCTCGGGCCGTGTGCCGACGACGATGGCGGGCTTCATGTCGTGCTCTGCCATGCCGTGCAGGATGCCGTCCGCGCGGCCGGGGCGCAAGCGACGGGCGGGGCTACGCCGCTCCGGCGGCGGGGCGCGGGCTCTCGCTGCGCTTCGCGTTCATGAAGTCGCGGCCGAAGCGCTCCTCGGCGTCGTCGGCTTTGTAGCCGGGGCGGCACGGTCCCTGCGCAGACACGGCTCGCGGCGACGTCCTGTCGCCGCTTGTCGCCTAGGTACCTGTCGGCCGGTCGGCCTCCTGCCGTCCGGCCGACCCGCACGAGTCCGCTGCGGGGCCGTACCGCCTCGGCCATCCCGCTCCCAGACCGTCCGCTTCACCTCGGCCGGGATCTGCCGGGCGGCGTCGCTGTGCCGGCAGGGGCGGGGGCGCTCCGTCTTCGCGAACTTCTGGTGCTCGAGATGGGTGATCAGGGTCTTGAGGGCCCGGGCGAAGACCTGGGCCACGTCGCCGTTGGGAACGGCGTGACCGAGCAGCGCCTGCGCGTAGGCCAGATCGTCGCGGGTGGCCTGGTCCATGGTGAACTGGACGGCGTAGCGCTGCGGGGCGAGCGGGGCGACCTTCTGGGGCACCGGAGCCGGGGCCTCGTGTTTAGCAGGACTGAATTTCACTCGCTCTGGAGCGAGTTGGCCGCCGCAAGTCGAAGGCAGCAGCGGAGCGATCATCGTCGGCAGATCCGGCTGCGGGAAACGCTCCGCCAGCAGCTGCTCGATCTGAGCCTTGCTCTTGTGTACCGCCGCCGCCAGCAGGTCATCTGCGTTCTCGGGCGTGAGGTAGGGCGCGAGAACGGTCAGGGCGGTGACGTGGATGCGGCCATCGGCCAGCATGCCGTAGACGACCGGGAACTGGCGCGCGAGCCGGGCCGCGCGAATGCGACGGTAGGCCGCATCCTCGGAGAAGTGCAGTTCCCGCACGCAGTACTCGAACATGGACGAGTAGCCGGCGGGAGCGTAGAGGCGGCGGGCGTCGAATTCACCCAGATGGGCGATGAGCAGGGCGGTGGTCTGGTGGTCCTGGGCATCGAGCGAGCGAAGGTCGTGCGACAGCGTCGAATCGGACAGGTGCTTGAGCGAGTAGCAGCTCATCTTCGTGACTCCGCGGGGGCGAGCGAACTGCGGGTGGGGTACCCGCTCGCGGGTCGGGGCGTGCGCACGAACTGTAGCATGCCCATTTTCGGCTCTCGCAGATCAACGCAGAGCGCACGACGCGACGCAGTCCGAGCGCGATTTCAAGACCAGGCCCCAAATCGCGCGCACGCTCGTCCTGCGCATTCTCACGCGCCGCCAGATCGGAGCCGTGGTCGGAACGCTTCGGAGGCCCCAAGTCCTGTCAAGGGCTGATTTCATGACGGTAGGGGAATATCCCGGCCCGGTTGGCGTAGGATGTGCGGGCCGAACCACACCAATCCAGGAGGGACCATGAACCGCTCGCTCCTCGCGGGATCGCTCGTCCTCGGGCTGTCCCTGCTGCTGGCCGGCCTCGCGCTGGCCGGCCCGTCACTCACCATCTACACGCGCGATCTCGGCTTCGTGCGCGAGACGCGCACCCTCGAACTCGGCGCCGGGCGCGACACCGTGCGGCTCTCGGACCTGCCCGAGCGCCTCGACTTCAGCTCGCTGCGCTTCGTCCCGGCCGGGGGCGCGAAGGTCACGCGGCTCGCCTATCGCTGGGACGTGGCCAGCGGCGACGCCTTCCTCGTGAACGCGATCGGTCAACGCGTGAGCGTCGTCTCCAGGGGCGAGCGCCTGACCGAGGGCACGCTGGCCGCCAGCGACGGCGCCTGGCTGGTGGTGCGCGCCGACGACGGCTCGGTCACCACGCTCTCGCGCAACGCGGTCGAGGCCGTGCGGCTGGCGAAGCCGCCGGCGCGGCTCTCCCTGCGGCCGGCGCTCGAAGCCGTGCTCGAGGGCGCGAAGGCCGGTCGCGGCGGGGCCGAGCTGTCGTACCTGACCGGTGGGCTCTCGTGGAGCGCCGAGCACACCGTGGTGCGGACCGGCGAGCGCGCGGCCACCTGGTCGGCGGCGGTGACCGTGGACAACTCGACCGGCCGGGACTACCTCGACGCCACGCTCAAGCTGGTGGCCGGGGAGCCGAAGCGGCAGGCGGCGATGCCGGCACCACGGGCGGGCTACATGAAGGCGATGGCGGTCGCCGGCGAGATGGCCGACGCCGCCGACCTGTCCGAAGAGGGCTTCGCCGAGTACCACCTCTACTCGCTCGGGCGGCCGGCGACGCTGCGCGGCGGCGAGCAGCAGGCCTTCACCATGCTCGAGCCGCGCGACGTGAAGGTGACGCCGCGCTACGTCTATCGCGGCGGCGACCCGCGTGGCGTGATGAGCCAGATGGTCATCGTCAACGCGAAGGACGCCGGCCTCGGCGTGCCGCTGCCCGCCGGGCGCGTGCGCTTCTACGAGCCCGACGCCGACGGCGTGCCGCAGTTCACCGGCGAGAGCGCGATTCGGCACACCCCGGAAGGGGAGAAGATGGAGCTGGAGGTGGGCACCGCGTTCGACCTGGCGGCCGAGCGGGCCATGATCTCGAGCCGGCGCATCAGCAACACGGAGCGCGAGTACGCCGTGCGCATCAGGCTGCGCGACCGCAAGAAGAGCGACGTCGTCATCGTCGTGCAGGAGGGCGTGAGCGGCGACACCGAGATCATCCAGAAGTCGCACGACTTCACCCGCAAGGACGCCGGCACGATCGAGTTCACCATCCCCGTGAAGGCCGGCCAGGAGGTCGTGGTCGAGTACACGGCGCGGGTGAGGAACTAGGTGCCAGCGGACGCGGTCGGGCGGGGTGTCGGCCCCGCTCGACCCCCCGGCCGGGCTCGGCTACCATCGCCCGGCCATGCCCTTCCAGCTCCGTAGCCCGTTCGCCCCCGAGGGGGACCAGCCCGAGGCCATCCGCCAGCTCGTCGAGGGCCTGCGCCGCGGCGACCGCTACCAGACCCTCCTCGGCGTGACCGGCTCGGGCAAGACGTACACGGTCGCCAACGCCATCGCCCGGTACGGCAAGCCGGCGCTGGTCATCTCCCACAACAAGACCCTGGCGGCCCAGCTCTACGGCGAGTTCCGGCAGTTCTTCCCCGAGAACGCCGTGGGCTACTTCATCTCCTACTACGACTACTACCAGCCCGAGGCGTACGTCCCCTCGACGAACACGTACATCGCCAAGGACGCCAGCATCAACGACGACATCGAGCGCCTGCGCCTGCAGGCCACCTCGATGCTGCTCGAGCGTGACGACGTCGTCATCGTCGCCAGCGTCTCCTGCATCTACGGCCTGGGCACGCCCGAGGACTGGGTCGGCCTGCGGCTCGACGCGAAGGTGGGGGAGCGGCTGCCGCGGCGCGAGATCCTCGAGAAGCTGGTGGCCATCCAGTACACGCGCAACGACCTCCAGGTCGAGCGCGGCACCTTCCGCGTGCGCGGCGACGTCATCGAGGTGCACCCGGCCTACGAGGACGTGGTGGTGCGCGTCGAGCTGGACGACGACGCGGTGGCGCGCATCTCGGCGCTGGACCCGGTCACCGGCCAGGTGCGCCGCCGCATGGACCGGCTGGCGCTCTATCCGGCCAAGCACTTCGTCACGCCCGAGCCGCGCATGGCGCCGGCGCTGGAGGGCATCCGCGCCGAGCTGCGCGAGCGGCTGGCGGTCTTCCGCGCCGAGGGCAAGCTGCTCGAGGCGCAGCGCCTGCAGCAGCGCACCGAGTACGACCTCGAGATGCTGGGCACCATCGGCACCTGCCCCGGGGTCGAGAACTACTCGCGCCACCTGTCGGGGCGAGCACCCGGGGAGCGGCCCGGCTGCCTGTTGGACTACTTCCCGAAGGATCTCGACGGAAGACCCGATTTTCTGCTGGTGATCGACGAGTCGCATGTCACGGTGCCGCAGATCGGCGGCATGTACGAGGGCGACCGCTCGCGCAAGCAGACGCTGGTGGACTTCGGCTTCCGCCTGCCCTCGGCGCTCGACAACCGGCCGCTGCGCTTCGCCGAGTTCGAGGAGCAGGTCGGGCCGACCCTCTACATCTCGGCCACGCCGGGCGACTTCGAGCTGGAGCGCTGCAAGGGCGTGGTGGTCGAGCAGCTCATCCGCCCGACCGGCCTGGTGGACCCCGAGGTGGTGGTGCGGCCGGTGGCCAACCAGGTGGACGACCTGCTCGAGGAGATCCGCCAGCGCGTCGCCCGCCAGGAGCGCGTGCTGGTCACCACGCTGACCAAGCGCATGGCCGAGGACCTCACCGACTACTTCAACGAGATGGGCGTGCGGGTGCGCTACCTGCACAGCGACATCGACGCGCTCGAGCGGGTCGAGATCCTGCGCGGCCTGCGGCTGGCCGACTTCGACGTGCTGGTGGGCATCAACCTGCTGCGCGAGGGCCTCGACCTGCCCGAGGTGACGCTGGTGGCCATCCTCGACGCCGACAAGGAAGGTTTCCTGCGCTCGGCGCGCTCGCTCATCCAGACCGCCGGCCGCGCCGCGCGCAACGTGAATGGGCGGGTCATCCTCTACGCCGACACCATGACCGACTCGATGCGCCGCGCGCTGGAGGAGACCGGCCGGCGCCGCACCAAGCAGATCGCCTGGAACGAGGCGCACGGCGTCACGCCGCGCACCATCGTCAAGAGCGTCGAGCAGGTGCTGCAGGCCACCGGCGTGGCCGACGCCATCCGCGAGGAGGACCCGGCCGGGCTGCTCGCCGCGGCCGGCGGCGAGGATCCGCAGGAGATCATCGCGCGGCTGGAGGCCGAGATGCTCGAGGCGGCGAAGCGGCTGGAGTTCGAGCGCGCCGCCTCGCTGCGCGACCGGCTCGACGACCTGCGGGCGACGGTGGCCGGGGTCGAGAGGATCGGCGTGCGCCCCGCCCGCGCCAAGTCCGGGAGCCCCGAGCCCCGCCGCCGCTCGCACCGCTTCGGAAAGGACCGCTGACCATGCTCGAGGCCATCGCGCTGCAGCTCGTCCAGTTCGCGCTCTCCGAGGACGTGGGCACGGGCGACATCACCACGCTCAACTCCATCCCCTCGGGGGTGAGCGCGCGCGCCGTGATCGTCACGCGCGAGGACGGCGTGGCGGCGGGCGTGGACGTCGCCCGCCTGACCTTCCGCGAGGCCGAGCCGCGGCTCAAGTTCCGCCCGCTGGCCCAGGACGGCGACCGGATCCAGGCCGGCGCGGCCCTGGCGCAGGTGACCGGCGAGGTCGGCGGCATCCTCAAGGCTGAGCGCACCGCGCTCAACTTCCTGCAGCGCATGTGCGGCGTGGCCAGCCTGACGCGGCGCTTCGTGGACGCGGTCGCCGGCACCGGCGCCGTCATCCTCGACACGCGCAAGACCACGCCCGGCCTGCGCTACCTCGAGAAGTACGCGGTCAAGTGCGGCGGCGGCGAGAACCACCGCTTCGCGCTGTGGGACATGTACCTGGTCAAGGACAACCACATCCGCGCCGCCGGCGGCGTGACCGCGGCCATCGAGCGCATCCTGCGCACGCGGCACGGCGACCTGCTGCTCGAGGTCGAGGTCGAGTCCCTCGACCAGCTGCACGAGGCGCTGCGGCCCGAGGTGGACCGCATCCTGGTGGACAACCGGCCGCCCGACGAGGTGCGCCGCGCCGTCGAGGCGGTGGACGAGTGGTGCGCCGCGCACCCGTCCGACAGCCCGCGCATGCGCCCGGGGGCGCGGCGCTGGCCCGAGGTCGAGGTCTCGGGCGGCATCACGCTGGCGACCGCCCGTGCCTACGCCGAGTGCGGCGCCGACTACCTCTCGATCGGGGCGCTGACCCACTCGGCGCCCGCCCTCAACCTGAGCCTGGAGATCGAGGACGTTGGGTAGCACCTTCGACCGTGTCCGCTTCGCCGAGCGGTTGCACACCCGCCGGCTCGGCCGCTCGATCATCGCGCGCGCCAGCGTCGGCTCCACGAACGACGAGGCGTGGACGGCCTGCGCCGCCGGCGCGCCCGACGGCACCGTGGTGGTGGCCGACATGCAGACCGCCGGCCGCGGCCGTCTCGGCCGCCGCTGGCACACCGAGCCCGGCCGCTCGCTGGCGATCTCCGTGCTGCTCTGCCAGGGCTGCGAGGCGGCGGGGCTGGCCCTGCTGCCGCTGGCGGCGGGGCTGGCCGTGGCCGAGGCCCTCGAGGCGCTGGGGGCGGAGCCGGCGCTCAAGTGGCCCAACGACGTGCTGCTCGGCGGGCGCAAGGCGGCCGGCGTGCTGTGCGAGACGCGCCGCGGCGCGGCCGTGGTCGGCGCCGGCGTGAACCTCGGGCAGACCGAGGCCGACTTCCCCGCGGAGCTGTCCGGCATCGCCACCTCGCTCGCCCTCGCCGGGATCGCCGCCGCGCGCGAGGACGTGGCGGCGGGATTCCTCGACGCGCTCGAGGCCCGCTGGGACGCCCTGCGGCAGGACGGGCCCGCGGCGCTGCTCGAGGCCTGGCGCGCCCGCGCCGACTTCTGGGACCGGATCGTCACCGTGCGCACCGGCACCGGCGAGCTGCGGGGCCTGGCGCGCGGGCTCGACGAGACCGGCGCGCTGCGGCTCGCGCTCGCCGACGGCGGCGAGACCGCGGTGCGGGCCGGGGACCTGGACCTCGGGCCGGCGGAGGCGCGCCCGTGAGCGACGAGGTGCGGCCGGTGGGGGAGATGAGCTTCCTGCAGCACCTCGAGGAGCTGCGCGGGGCGCTGGTGCGCTCGACGCTGGCCTGCCTCGCCGGGGCGATCGGCGGCTGGTGGCTGGCGCCCATCGTGCTCGCCGACCTGATCCACCGCACCGTCGGGCACGTGGTCGTGCTGGCGCCGGTCGAGGCCTTCAGCGAGCGCATCAAGCTCTCCCTCGTGCTCGGCCTGTGCATCGCCCTGCCCA
>JAXDBZ010000267.1:0-4409 GCA_034678345.1 Candidatus Eiseniibacteriota bacterium | reverse complement strand
AAGGACGCCGCCTGGCTCGCGCGGCACGCCGGCGTGGCGCCCGACGAGGCCCGCGCGGTGGCCGCGGCCTGCGCGCGGTCCGCCCGGGACCGGCTGCTGGTGCAGACCCGCTGGATGCTGGTCATGTGCCACATGGAGCGGGCCCTGTACCGTGACCCGGAGCAGGATCTCGACGGCCTGTGGTGGGACCTGGTCGAGCGCTTCCAGTCCGTGCGCCGGCCCAAGGGCCGCCACGCGCCCGACTGGGCGAGCAAGATCCACTTCAGCACCGCGCCGGTCTACTATCACAACTACATGCTGGGCGAGATGATGGCCTCGCAGCTGCAGGCCGCCCTGCGCGAGGCGCTGGCGGCGGACGGCCCGGGCGTGGAGGAGCGCTACGTGGCGAGCCCCCGGGTCGGCGGGTTCCTGGTCGAGCGGCTCTACCGGTCCGGCCGCGCGTACGACTGGCGGGAGACGCTGCGGCGGGCCACCGGCGGTATGCTGCGGGCGGAGGCCTTCGTGGCCGCCCTGGCGGCGGCGGACTGAGGGAGCGAACCGATGGCACGCATCCACATCGGCACGCAGGGCTGGTCCTATCCCGACTGGGTGGGCACCTTCTACCCTCCGGGGGCGAAGCAGGAGGACTGGCTGCCCTTCTACGGCGGCGTCTTCGACACCGTCGAGCTGGACACCACGTTCTACCATCCGCCGCGCCCCTCGGTGGTGCGCTCGTGGGAGCGGCACAGTCCGGCGGGGTTCCGCTTCTCTGCCAAGGTGCCGCAGCGCATCACCCACGAATCGCGGCTGTCGAACATGGGCGACCACCTGAAGGACTTCGTCGAGTCGCTGGCGCCGCTGGGGGAGAAGTTGGGGCCGTTGCTGGTGCAGATGCCGGCCGAGTTCGAGCGCGACGAGGGGACGGTCGGCGTGCTCGAGCGCTTCCTCGCGGTCGCGCCGACCGAGGTGAGGTTGGCGGTCGAGTTCCGGCACGCCTCCTGGCTCGTGCCCGCCACCTGCGACCTGCTGCGCCGCCACCGCGCCGCGCTCGCCTGGACCGAGTGGCGCGACCTGCCCCGGCTGCCCGAGGTCACTGCGGAGTTCCTCTACCTGCGCTGGCTCGGCGACCGCCGCGAGATCGCCACCTACGACCGGGTGCAAGTGGACCGCGGCGCCGAGTTCGACGCGTGGGAGGCGCAGGTGAAACGGGCCCTGCCCTCGGTCCGGGAGGTGTACGGCTACTTCAACAACCACTGGGCCGGGCACTCGCCGGCCAGCGCCAACGAGATGAAGCAGCGCCTGGGGCTGGCGGCGGTGCGTCCCCGGGACCTCTGGCCCCAGGGCGAACTCTGGTAGCGGTGGCCGCGCTCGCGGGCCGAACCGCCGAGGCTGGGCCCGGGGGCGCACGAGGGCGAGGCGTCGCGGCCGGCGACGAGCGAAATCGTGGCCGTCAGGCCACGTTGCAGCGAGGAGCCGACCGCGCAACGAAGCCAATCGCGTGTCCCCGGGCCCAGCCTAGCCGAGGAACGGGTACTCGAAACTCGTCGCCGGCAAGAACGTCTCCTTCACCGTCCGCGGGCTGATCCAGCGCAGCAGGTTGAGCGGCCCGCCCGCCTTGTCGTTGGTGCCCGAGCCGCGCGAGCCGCCGAAGGGCTGCAGGCCCACCATCGCCCCGGTCGGCTTGTCGTTGATGTAGAAGTTGCCGGCGGCATAGCGCAGCACCCGGCACGCCTCGACGAACGCGTAGCGGTCCCGCGAGAACACCGCCCCGGTCAGGGCGTAGGGCGAGGTCGCATCGCACAGCTTCAGCGTCTCGACGTAGCGGTCGTCCTCGTAAACGTGGACGGTGAGCACCGGCCCGAAGATCTCCTCCTCCATGGTGACGAAGTGCGGGTCCTTCGCCTCGATGATGGTCGGCGGGACGAAGTAGCCGACCCGCTTGTCGCCCTCGCCGCCCACCAGCACCTTCGCGTCCTTCGCGGTGCGGGCCCGGTCGATGTAGCGCATGATGCCGTCGAAGGCCTGCTCGTCGATGACGGCGTTGACGAAGTTGCCCAGGTCGCGCACGTCGCCGACCTTGATCCGGGCGATCATGGCGAGCGCGGCGTCGCGCACCGCCGGCCAGAGCGAGGCGGGGATGTAGGCGCGCGAGGCGGCCGAGCACTTCTGCCCCTGGTACTCGAAGGCGCCGCGCACCATGGCCGTGGCCACCGCCTGCGCGTCGGCCGAGGGGTGGGCGAAGATGAAGTCCTTGCCGCCGGTTTCACCGACCACGCGCGGGTAGGAGCGATAGGTCTTCAGGTTCGCGGCCACCGTCTGCCAGAGGCGGTCGAAGGTGGCGTTCGAGCCGGTGAAGTGCACGCCGGCCAGCATCGGGTGGGCGAGCGCCGCGCCGCCCACCACCGCGCCCTCGCCGGGCACGAAGTTCACCACGCCGGGCGGCAGCCCGGCCTCCATGAACAGGCGCATGAGGTGGTAGTTCGAGAGCAGGGCCGTGCTGGCCGGCTTCCACACCGTGGTGTTGCCCATCAGCGCCACCGCCAGGTTCAGGTTCGAGGCGATGGCGGTGAAATTGAACGGGCTGACGGTGAAGACGAAGCCCTCGAGCGGCCGGTACTCCATGCGGTTCAGCTGCTCGAGGGTCGAGCGCGGCTGCTCGGCGTAGATCTGCGAGGCGAAGTAGACGTTGTAGCGCAGGTAGTCGATGGTCTCGCAGGCGGCGTCGATCTCGGCCTGGTGGACGTTCTTGCCCTGGCCGAGCATGGTCGCGGCGTTGATGGTCATGCGGTGCTTCTTCGACAGCAGCTCGGCGGCCTTGAGCAGGATCGAGGCGCGCTCGATCCACGACAGGGTGCCCCAGGCTTCGTGCGCCGCCAGCGCCGCCTCGATCGCCTGCTTCACCTCGGCCGGCCCGGCCATGTGGGCGCGGGCCAGCACGTGGCCGTGGTCCGTGGGCATCACCACCGGCCGCGTGCGGCCGGTGCGCACCTCCCGGCCGCCGATGATGAGCGGGATCTCGATCTCGGTGGCGGCCTGTCGCGCCAGCTCGGCCTCGAGGCGGGCCCGCTCGGGCGAACCCGGGGCGTAGTCGAGGACCGGCTCGTTCTGCGGCACGTCGAAGCGGAAGACGCTGTTGTTCATGGGTATCCTCCCCGGCCCGCGCGGGCCGTCCGAACGGATGATGCCAGACGGGGCTCGCTGAAGGAAACGAAATGACGTCTGTGATAGGATGAACACCATTCATCCAACGAGCGGGGAGGGAAGACCATGGCGACGGATCCCGGACGGCTGCGTGCCTTCCTCGAGGTGGCGCGGGCCGGTGGCTACCAGGAGGCCGCCCGCCGCCTGCACGTGACTCCCTCGGCCATCAGTCACGCGCTGCGCAAGCTGCAGGACGAGCTGGGCCGCGAGCTGGTGGACTGGCGCGGCCGGCGGTTCACGCTGACGGCGGCGGGGGAGGAGTTGCTCGGCGCCTGCCGGGTGGCTTTCGACGGCCTCGAGGAGGCGGAGCGCCGCATCACCGCGGCCGGCGCCGTGCCCGGCGCGAGGGTCGCGCTGGGTTCCACCATCGAGTTCGGCACCACGGTGCTGCTGCACAAGCTGCGGCCGTGGCTGGACGCGCAGCCCGGACTGCACGTGGACTTCCGCTTCACCAACGACCTGCAGGGCCCCCTGCTGCGGGACGAGGTGGACCTCGCGGTGGACTGCCGGCCGCACCCGCACCCAGCCGTGCACCGGACGGAGCTCTTCCGGGAGAAATACGTGGTGGCGGCGGCGCCGGAGTTCCTGGCGCGTCATCCGCTGCGCACCCCGCTCGATCTCGCCCGCGTGCCGGTGCTGTCGCTGGACGCCGAGGGGCGGTGGTGGACGAACCTGTTGAGCGCGCTGCCGGCGGCGCGGCGGCCGGACCTCGGGCGCGTCGTCGTCATCGACCACGTGCGCGGCATGATCCAGGCCACGCTCGACGGCTATGGCGTCAGCCTGCTGCCCAAGTACGCCCTGCTGCCCGAGCTGGGCCGCGGCGCGCTGACCGTGCTGTTCCCTCGCCTGCGCCTGCTCGAGGACACCTTCTGCGTCTACCAGAAGACCGCCCGGCTCGAGCGCCCCGGCAACCGGCTGCTCACGGGCTTCCTGGCCGGCATTGACGTCCGCGACTTCGGTGACGCCATCGGCACGGCGGCGCGACGCGGCGCCTGAGCGACCGGAGCCGCCCGAAGCGCGAGGCCCGCGGCGGAGCAGCGCCGCGGGCCTCACGCGTGCCGGGTGGGGCTAGCGTCCCTCGCCCTTCGTCCCTTCCTGGCCGCGGATCGTCTCCAGCCCGCGGATGGCGGCGTCGCGCGCGGCGTCGATCTCGGCCTCGGGGCCCGACATGTACAGGCGCCCGTACGCCCCGAAGAGCTGGGCGTCGATGAGCTTCACGTGGGCCGCCT
>JAXDBZ010000266.1:0-7097 GCA_034678345.1 Candidatus Eiseniibacteriota bacterium | reverse complement strand
GCCCGACCGCCGCAGGGACCACCTCCGCTCCCGCGCGGCCCGCGTCCGCGCCCGCCTCGCACACCCGCCGCCGCACGCGCCCCTCCCCCGGCCCCGCTTGGGAAGCCGGGCCCCGTCGTGGATAATGGTGGGCGCGGCGTCGGCGGTGGCCCCCCGGGGACCAGGGGGAGTCGCGGACGCCGGACCACCCGACACAGGAGACGCTTGCATGAGCCGTTCCCGCGCTCTGTTCGTGACCGCCGTCGCGCTGCTGCTGACCCTCCCGACCCACTCCGTGCCCGCGGAGGACATCGTCGTCATCGACGCCACCGCCAACATCGACTACACCCACGGTCGCTCGTCCATCCAGGTCGGCGCCTGGGCCAGGTACCTCATCAAGTCCGTGAACGAGCACGGTGTCACCGAAGAGTACACGTCGACGCTCCTGATCGCGGGCGAGGAGGAGTTCTGGGGTGAGGAGTGCTTCTGGATCGAGACCAGCACCGAGCGGCCGGGCGCCGGCACGGCCTACGTGGCCACGCTGATGTCCTACGCCGTCTTCGACGACAGCCTGGCCGTCCCCCACCTGCAGGTGTACCAGCGCAAGAAGATCGACGACTTCGCCCAGTCGGAGGTCTCGAAGCCCCGCATCATGCGCCAGGGCGAGAACGTGCTGCGCAGCCGCAATCCCTTCGGCACGAACCTCTCGTTCATCGTGGACACGCTGGGAACCGAGACGGTGCGCACGACCAAGGGGGACTACGTCTGCCGGGTGATCCGCCAGCAGCAGGGCGCCGGCCAGAACACCGAGAGCGCGGACAGCTCGCGCTACACCGAGGTCCGCAAGTCGCGGACCACGTACGAGACCCTGGAGGTTCCCGTCACCCACATGGCACGCGAGGTGCTCGAGTCCGAGGTCCGCGTGCGCACCTGGCTCATCGGCCGCTCGCAGGAGGCCGGTCCGCTCCGCCTGACGGGGCGCTCCACGGCCACCGTCGAGCTCGTGGACTTCGGCACGAGCGGCGTCGAGGCGGTGACGGTCCCGGAGCAGTTCCGCCGCAGCCTCGCCGAGCAGCGGGCCGAGACCGCCCGCACCAGCCGCCCGAAGGCGGCGCGCAAGCCCGCGGCGGCGGCCCCCGCCCGGCGCTGAGCCCGGGGCGCGGCGCCCGCGGTGCCGCGCCCGGTCTCGTCGCTACTCGAAGAGCCCGCGGGCGAACGCCTCGGGGTCGAAGGGCTCCCAGTCGTCGAGCCCCTCGCCGATCCCGACCAGGCTGATGGGCAGGCCGAGCTGGTCGGCGATGGCCAGCACGGCCCCGCCGCGGGCGGTCCCGTCCAGCTTGGTCAGGGCGAGGCTGGTGATCGGCACGGCGCGCTGGAACTCCCGCGCCTGCTGCAGGCCGTTCTGCCCCAGGGTGGCATCGAGCACGAGCAGCACGTGATGCGGCGCGCCGGGGACGAGGCGCGCGCAGACGCGCCCGATCTTGCCCAGCTCCTCCATGAGGTTGTGCTTCGTGTGCAGGCGCCCGGCCGTGTCCACGAGCACGACCTCGGTGCCGCGCGCCCGGGCGGCGGTGAGCGCGTCGTGGACCGCCGCCGCCGGATCCGAGCCGGAGCGCGCGCGGAGCAGCTCGACGCCGGCGCGCTCCGCCCATACCTCGAGCTGCTCGGTGGCCGCGGCGCGGAAGGTATCGGCCGCCACCAGCAGGGTCGGCCGCGCTTCGCGGGCGAAACGGGCCGCCAGCTTGCCGGCCAGCGTGGTCTTGCCCACGCCGTTCACGCCCACGAGCAGTGCCACCCACGGCCGCGGGGCATCCGCGCGGGGCGCGGCTCCGTCCGCGGCGGGCGCGAAGGGCATCCCCGCCCCGGCGCCGAGCAGCTCGGCCGCCGCCCGCTCCAGCGCCTCGCGCAGCTCCAGCCCGGGCTCGCGCTGCAGGCGCGCGCGGGCCCGCTCGAGCAGCCGGTCGGTGGTGGCGGGCCCGACGTCCGCCCCGAGCAGGGCCTCCTCGAGACGGGCGAGGGTCTCCGGGTCGGGGGCGCCGCGCCGCTGCAGCAGGCTTCCCACCTGGTCGGCGAGGCGCTCACGCGTGCGCGCGAGCCCGGCGCGGAAGCGGTCGAACAGGCTCATGAGGGGCGGAGCCGGACGCCGGGCCCCGTCACCGCTCAGCCCTGGGCGGCGGCGCCCGCCAGCTCGGCCCCGGCCGCCTCGCCGCTCGCCGCTCGCCCGTCGAAGCGCACCGAGACCAGCTTGGACACGCCCAGCTCCTGCATGGTCACCCCGTAGAGGCAACGCGCTGCCTCCATCGTCCGCTTGTTGTGGGTGATCACGACGAACTGGGTCCGCTCGCTGAAGCGCTCGAGCATGCGGATGAAGCGATCCACGTTGGCGTCGTCGAGCGGGGCGTCCACCTCGTCGAGCAGGCAGAAGGGCGAGGGCTTTTCCAGGTAGATGGCGAACAGCAGGGCGATGGCGGTGAGCGCCCGCTCGCCGCCCGACATCAGGCTGATGCTCTGCAGGTGCTTGCCGCGCGGCTTGGCGACGATCTCGATCTCGCAGTCGAGCGGGTCCTCGCCGACCATGCGCAGCTCCGCGTCGCCCCCCTCGAACAGCGTGGTGAAGACGTCGCGGAAGTGCACCTGCACGCGGGCGAACGTCTCGCGGAACATCTGGCTGGCGGTGACGTTGATCTTGTCGATGGCTTCGAGCAGCTGCGTCCGCGCGCTGGTGAGGTCCTCGCGCTGGCGGGTCAGGAACTGCCAGCGCTCCTTCTTCTTCGCGTACTCGTCCACCGCCAGCAGGTTCACCGGGCCGAGGGCGCGGAAGCGGGTGCGCATCTCCTCGAGCCGCGCGCGCGCCGCTTCGGCGTCGAAGTCCGCCGCCGGGGGCGCCGGCTCCCAGGCGGCTACGTCGAGGTCGTACTCGGCGTGGAGCCGTTCGTGGGTGCGGTCCAGCTCGGCGCGCGTCTGCACCCGGTTCAGCTCGATCTGGTGCATCAGCTCGCTCAGCTCGGTGTGCTGGAAGCGCAGCTGGCGCACCTCCTCCTCGCCCGCCTGCACCTCCTGCTTGCGCTCGTGGAAGCGCTTCTGCAGCTCGACCACCCGCTCGCGCTGGGTGGACTCGGACTCGAGCAGCCCGGTCAGCCCGGCCGAGAGCCCGGCCACCTCGGCCTCGATCTCGTTCACCCGGGCCCGCGCCTCGCGCTCCTCGTGCTCGCGCGCCTCGATGCCGGCCTCGATCTCGCGGCGCGTCTGCTCGGCCCGCGCCCACTGGCTCTCCCACTCGCCGCTCTCGCGGGCCAGGCGCAGCAGGCCCTCCCCCGCCGCCCGCGCGGCGACCGCCGCCGTCTCGCGCCGCTGCTCGAGGCCGTGCAACGCCCCGTCCAGGTCGGCCAGCTGGGCGCGGGCGGTCTCGACCTCGCGCTGGTAGTCGGCCAGGTCGGTCTCGGCCTCGGCGAGCGCGCGCGCCAGGGTCTCCAGCTCGGCCTCCTGGGTGGCGATCTCGCGGCGCCGCTCGGCCGCCTCCGCCTCGGCCCAGCGGCCCTCGCGCTCGGCCGCCTCGCGCTCGCGGTCCAGCGCCTCGAGCGCCGCCCGCGCCGCCTCGAGCGCTCCGGCCGCCGTCGCCCGCCGCTCCAGCGTGCCGGCCCGCCGCGACTCCAGCCCGTCGCGTCCGCGCTCGAGCGCCTCGAGCGCCTCGCGACGCGCGGCCAGCTCGCCGGTCAGCTCGCGGATCTCGTTCTCGCGGTGCAGCAGCCCGGCCAGGTTGCGCGCCGAGCCGGCCCGCACCCGCCCGCGCTCCCACACCTCGCCGTCCAAGCTCACGAAGCGCAGGCCCGCCTCGGACGCGGCGGCGAGCCGCGCCGCGCCGGCGCGATCCTCGACCACCACGACCGTGCCGAGCAGCCGCTCGACCAGGACGCGATAGCGCTCCTCGCAGCGCACCAGGTCACTGGCGCGCCCCAGCACCCCGTCGCCGGACGGAACCGCGTGGGGCGGGCCCGCCGTCAGGCTGGCGAGGTCCACCAGGGTGGCCCGCCCGCTGGGCAGCGCGCGGAGCTGCCCGAGCGCCGCCTCGAGCGCGGCGTGGTCGGCTACCAGCACGAAGGCCGCCGCCTCGCCCAGCGAGGCCTCGAGCGCGTCGAGGTAGCGCGCCGGCACCTCGAGCACGTCCGAGATCATCCCCAGCGTGCCGGCGGCGCGGTGCTCGCCGGCCAGCAGCGCCTTCACACCCTCGGCGACGCCGTCGAAGTTGCGCTTGAGCTCCATCAGGGTCTCGAGGCGCGACTCCGCTGCGGCCGACTGCTCGCGCAGGTCCGACATCTCGGCGGCGTTCGCCTCCACGTCGGCCGCCAGCGCGGTGAGCTCCCCGTCCACCGCGGCCACCGCCGCCACCGCCGCCTCCCGCTCGGCCGCCAGGCGGGCCCGCTCGCCGCCGCGCTCGGTGGCCAGCCGGCCCAGCTCGGCCACGCGCCGCTCGAGCTCGTCCCGGCGCGCCGCCGCTGCGTCGCGGCGCTCGTGCAGCGACTGCCGCCGCGCCCGCAGGTTCTCGAGCGTGCCGCGCTTGTCGGCCTCGGTCGAGAAGAGGTCGAGCGAGAGCTGCTTGCGCTCGCTCGCCACCTCGCGCCGCTCGCGCAGCTCCGTCTCGACCGCGCGCAGCGCCTGCTCCAGCTCCGTCGCGCCGCTCTGCGCCGCGTCCCGCTCGGCCCGCAGCGCCGCCAGCCGCCCGCCGGCCTCGCCCTCGCGTGCCGCCGCCTCGCCCAGCCGCTCGCGCAGGGTCCCGGCCTCGGCCGCGGCCTCGTCGGCGCGGCGCAGCAGACCGGCCGCCCGCTCGCGCCGCAGCACCACCTGGGGCTCGGCCTGCGTGCGGGCCTCCTCGCGGTCGTGCAGCCCGCCATGCGCCGTGGACAGCTCGCGCTCCAGCTCGAGCAGGGCGAGCTTGCGATCGTTGAGGGTCGCCTCCAGACCGTCGATCGAGGCGGTGAGTCCCTCGCGACGGGTGGACTCCTCCTCCCACTGCTCCTTCGCCTCGGCCTCGCGCCCCTTGAGCGTGCCGACCTGGCTCGCGGTGAGCGACAGGTCGAGGTCGCGGATCTCGTCGCGCCAGCGCTGGTAGCGCCGGGCCTTCCCCACCTGGCGGCCAAGGGAGCGCAGCTCGCGCTCGAGCTCGAAGACGATGTCGTTCAGCCGCACCAGGTCGGTCTCGGTGGCCTCGAGCTTGCCGAGGGCCTCCTTCTTGCGGACCTTGTACTTCGTGATCCCCGACGCCTCCTCGAAGAGGAAGCGCCGGTGCCCGGAGTTGTCCGAGAGGACGTGGTCCACCATCGAGCGCTCGATCACCGAGTAGGCGTGGCTGCCCATGCCGGTGTCGAAGAAGAGGTCGCGGATGTCCTTGAGGCGGCACGGGGAGTTGTTGAGCATGTACTCGCTCAGGCCCGAGCGGAAGACGCGCCGCGACACGGTGACCTCGGAGTACTCGGACTTCAGGACGCCGCGCTCGTTCTTGAAGGTGAGGTGGACCTCGGCCATGCCCAGCGGCTTGCGGGTCGGGCAGCCGTTGAAGATCACGTCCTCCATCGAGTCGCCGCGCAGCTGCTTGGCGCTCTGCTCGCCCATCACCCAGCGGATGGCGTCGGAGACGTTGGTCTTGCCGCAGCCGTTGGGGCCGATGACGCCGGTGATCCCCTCGCCGAAGCGCAGCTCGGTCTTGTCGACGAACGATTTGAAGCCCTGGACTTCGAGCCGATGCAGAAACATCCTTGTCCCCTCTCGCTCGGCGGCCGCAGGCAGGCTGGCGGGGCGCGACCGAGTACGATCCTGACCGAGACGTCAGTGGATGGGCAGGCTGTCGGAGCGCTGTCTCGGGCGGCGCCGCGCCCCCGGGAAACGGCGGCGCGGCGACCCGTGGACCGCTAGATTACGGGCCGGCCGCGCGGGGGTCAATCCATTCCCGCCGTGCCGGAGGCGCCGCCCGAGCACACGCCCGGCCCGGGCTCAGGCCCCGGCGCCGGGCGCCGGACCGTCGGGAGCGAGTGCGCGCGCCAGCACCTCGGCCACCTCGTCCAGCTCGGCGTCCGCGAGCGTGCGTGGGTCGAGCCGCCACCGCCCCGCGCGCACCGTGCCGATGACCGGAGGGTCGGCGCCGCGCGCGCGCCGCTCGAGCTCCTGCGCGGTGCGCCCCGCGTGCGTCACCTCGACCACCCAGCCGGGCAGGGTCTGCAGCGGCAGGGAGCCGCCGCCCACCTCCCCGCGGGCCGCCGGCACGCGCGGCGCCAGGCCGGGCCCCCGCGCCGCCAGCGCCGCCGCGAGACGGCGGGCGCGCTCCTCCAGCTCGGGACCGGTCCGCCGCAGAGCCGCCAGCACGGGGACCTCGCGGGTGGCGCGCTCCGGATCGGCGTAGAGCGGCAGGGTGGCCTCCAGCGCGGCCAGCGCCAGCTTGTCGGCGCGCAGGGCCCGCGCCAGCGGGTCGCGGCGGATGGTCTCGAGGCAGCGCCGGCGGCCGAGGACCAGGCCGGCCTGGGCGCCGCCCAGCAGCTTGTCGCCCGAGCAGGTGACGACGTCGCAGCCCTCCGCCAGGCACTCGCCCACCGTGGGCTCGTGCTCGAGGCCGAAGGCGACGAGGTCCACGAGCGCCCCGCTGCCCAGGTCCTCGACCAGCAGCACGCGCCGGCGGCGGGCCAGCGCCGCCAGCTCGCCCCGGCCGGGCCGGGCGGTGAATCCCTCGAGCCGGAAGTTGCTGCGGTGGACGCGCAGCAGCACGGCCACGTCGTCGTGGCGCCCGAGCGCGCGTTCGTAGTCGCGCAGGTGGGTGCGGTTCGTCGTGCCCACCTCGACCAGCTCCGCCCCGCTCCGCTCGAGGATGTCGGGGATGCGGAACGAGCCGCCGATCTCGACCAGCTCGCCGCGCGAGACGAGGACGCGCCGGCCCGCGGCCAGCGCCGTCAGGGCGAGCAGGACCGCGCCGGCCCCGTTGTTGACGGCCAGGGCCGCCTCGGCCCCGGTCAGCCGCTCCAGCCAGCGCTCGACGCCGGCCCCGCGCCGGCCGCGCCGCCCGGTGGCGAAGTCGTACTCCAGCGAGCTGTAGCCGCCGGCCACGGCGGCGACCGCCTCGCGCGCGGCGGCCGCCA
>JAXDBZ010000265.1:0-7469 GCA_034678345.1 Candidatus Eiseniibacteriota bacterium | reverse complement strand
CGATGCCGCCGTAGAGCGTGAGCCCGCCCTGCCACAGCGCCAGCACGCTGAGGGTGCTGCCGCGGAACTCCTCGATGTGCTCGAGCACGTAGAGCGCCCGCGCCCCCAGCACGCCGGCCACCAGCACCACGAGGATCAGGCTCACCAGCGCGTCCTCGTCGAGGCGCAGCCGGCGGGCCTCGCGCAGCGACAGCCAGGTGCCGACGAGGAAGGCGACGGCCAGCATCAGTCCGTAGGAGGTGACGCGCAGCAGGCCCCAGTGGAGGATGTCGGGATGCACGTTCAGAACTCCGCGCGGCGCAGGGCCACGTTCTGGAGCAGGCCGATCTGGATGCCGTTCGCCACCAGCGCGGTCCCGCCGTAGGAGATGAGCGGCAGGGGCAGCCCGGTGACGGGGGCCCAGCCGATGGTCATCAGGACGTTCACCATGACGTGATAGAAGAGCGCGGTCACCACCCCCACCGCCAGCAGGCTCGCGAACCCGCTGCGCGCCACCAGCGCCAGGCGCAGGCCCCGCAGGATGAGCAGGCCGAAGAGTAGCACCACCGCCGCCGTCCCGACCAAGCCGAACTCCTCCCCCACGACCGAGAAGATGAAGTCGGTGTGCCGCATGGGCAGGAAGGCGAGGGCCTTCTGCGTGCCGCGCAGGTACCCGGTGCCGACGAAGCCGCCCGAGCCGATGGCGATGCGCGACTGGATCACCTGGTAGCCGGCGCGGTACGGGTCGCTGCCCGGGTTCAGGAAGGTCTCGATGCGCCGCTTCTGGTAGTCGTGCAGGTGGTTCCACACGTGCGGCAGGGCGTAGCCGACGCCCGCGTTGAGCGCCAGCACGACCAGCAGCGTGCTGAGCCGCGGGCGGACCAGCGCGAGCAGCGCCACCACGAGCCCCGCCGACCACCAGACCGTGCCGGTCAGGAGGAACAGCGCCGCGTTGAGGACCGGCGACAGCCCCAGCGCCAGCTGCCGCAGCGGCATCCCCGCCCAGAAGTACATGACCACCAGGATCACCGGGAAGGTCAGCGAGGTGCCGAGGTCCGGCTCCTTCGCCACCAGCGCGAAGGGAACCAGCACGAGGACGAGGGCGGGGAACCAGTGCGCGAAGCGGCGCAGGTCGAGCTTCTCCTGATCGAAGCGGCGCGCCAGCACCAGCACCGTCGCCACCTTGGCCAGCTCGGACGGCTGGAAGTGCAGCGGCCCGAGGTCCAGCCAGCGCCGCGCCCCCATGGCGCTCGTGCCCATGACCAGCACCAGCACGAGCAGCAGCAGCGAGACGCCGTAGAGCGGCCAGGCGAGCGCGTCGTAGGCGCGGTAGTGGACGCTGGCCACGACCCAGCCCACGGCAAAGGCGATGCCGGCCCAGGCGAGCTGCCGCACCCACAGGCCGTGGTGGGCACCGGGGATCGAGGTCGCGCTGTAGACGGTGATCAGTCCCACGCCCACCAGCGACAGCGCCGCGGCCAGCAGCGGCAGATCGAGCGGCGGCAGCCGCAGCCTCCCCCTAGTCACCTTCCACCACCTCCGAGTCGGGTGCGGCGGCCTGCGCCGTGTCCGCCACCGCCCCCCGCCGCACCCGCGCCTGCCGCGAATCGGGCAGGAACATGCGCCGCAGGAGCGCGCCCGCCCGCGGCGCCGCCACGCTGCCGCCGTGGCCGGCGTTCTCGACCACGACCGCCACCGCCACCACCGGCGAATCGACCGGCGCGAAGCAGACGAAGAGGGCGTGGTCCTCGCCGTGTGGGTTCTGCGCCGTCCCGGTCTTGCCGGCCACGCGCACCCCGGGCACGCGCGCCGCGCCGCCCGTGCCCGCGGACACGGCCAGCTCCATGGCCTCGCGCACCGGTCCCCAGATGGCCGGGTCGGCGGCGAAACCGGGCTGCACCGGCCGCTCCGGCCGGAAGATGCGGTCCCGGCCGACGCGGGCCACCAGGTGGGGACGCAGCGGCCGCCCCTGGTTGGCCGCCTCCGCGGCCACCAGCGCCATCTGCAGCGGCGTGAGCAGCAGCTCGCCCTGGCCGATCGCCAGGTTCAGCAGCAGCCCCGAGCGCCAGCGGCCGGCCCCCCAGCGCCGGTCGTAGTAGGCGGCATTCGGGATGAGCCCGCGGGCCTCCTGCGGCAGGTCCACTCCGGTGCGCGCCCCGAGCCCGAAGGCGCGCGCCGTCTGGCCGAGGTCGGCGAGACCGAGCCGCAGGCCCAGCTGGTAGAAGTAGACGTCGCAGGAGTGCTGCAGGGCACCGATGAGGTCGAGCGAGCCGTGGCCGCGGTGCTCCCAGCAGGCGAAGCGGCGTCCGCCGTAGTACATCCCGCCGCCGCAGGGCGCGAGCCGGGTGTCGGGCCGCGCCAGGCCGTGCAGCAGGGCCGCGCTCATGGTGACGATCTTGAACGTGGACCCCGGGGGATAGACGCCCTGGATGGCCCGGTTGAGCAGGGGGTTCGCCCCGCCCCCGCTCAGTTCCCGCCAGCGGGCCCGGCTCAGCCCGTGCGAGAACTCGTTGGGGTCGTAGGCCGGGCGGCTCACCAGCGCGAGGATGCCGCCGTCCCGCGGATCGAGCGCCACCGCGGCGCCCCGCGCCACGTCCGCCATGGCCTCCTCGAGGGCCCGCTGCACCTTCAAGTCGAGCGTCAGGGTGAGGTCCTGACCCGGTTCGGGCAGTCGCGCCCCCGACTCGCTCAGCGTCGAGACCCGGCGCCCGCGCGCGTTGACCACCACGTACTCGACGCCGTCGCGGCCGCGCAGGTGGTCCTCGTAGCGGCGCTCCACCCCGGTGCGGCCGATGAGGTCCCCGGACCGGTAGCCGGCCGCCTCCAGCGTGTCCAGCTCGGCGCGGTTGATCTCGCCCGCGTAGCCCAGCAGGTGGGCGGCGAGGGAGCCGTGCGGATAGTTCCGCAGCGGCTCCACCTGGACCTCGATGCCCGGCAGCTCGACGCGCAGCTCCTCCACCGCGGCGCGGACCGCGAAAGGCGCCTCCCGCAGCAGCACGGCGCTCTGCCCGGTGCGGTTGGCCAGCTCCACCTGCCGGCGCACCTCGGCGGAGTCCACGCCGATGAGCGCGGCCACGCGCGCGAGCCAGTCGAGGCTGGCCGTCTCCCGCACGCGCTCGGTGCTCTCTGCCGGGAAGGGCTGGAAGACGATGCCGAAGCAGGGGGCGCTGTCCGCCAGCAGCTCGCCGTTGCGATCGTAGATGGCCCCCCGCGGCGCGCGCAGCACCTCCGGCCGCACGCGGTTCTCCCTCGCCAGCTCGGCATAGTGCTGGCCCCGGAAGAGCTGCAGGAACACCAGCCCGGCCAGCACGATGCCGAAGCCCGCGAGCACTGCGCCCGCGACCACGTGGTAGGCCGGCAGCCTACGGTCGCGGAGCTGCTTCGACGGAAGCACGGCGGAAGAGGGGGCTGCCGCTCGCCAGGCGCACGAGCGCGAGCAGCAGGACACCGAGGGGGGCCGTCACCAGGCCGGAGACCAGCACGCGCGTGAGGAGGAAGCGCCAGCCGGCCAGGCCGCCCACCTCGAAGGCCAGCGACCAGGCCTGGTGGGCCACGGTGGCGACGAAGAGGAGCAGCAGCTGCGTCGCCGGGTTGTCGCGCACCAGCGCGCGCGACAGCCGCCCGGTGCCGTAGCCGGCCAGCGCCAGCACCAGCGCGTGGCGGCCCGGCCAGTGGGCGGCGTCGAGGTCGGCCGCGAGCCCGAGCAGGAAACCGAAGGTCGAGCCCCAGCTCTCGCCGAAGCGCAGGGCCCAGACCACCGTCACGAACGCCAGCACGTCCACGGTGACGCCGCGGGCCGCCAGCACCGAGAAGGCGGTCGAGCGGATGAGCAACGCCACCGCGCCGAGCAGCAGCATGCCGGAGACCGCCCTCATCGGCCCGCCTCCGGCGGCGCCCCCGGCAGCGCCGGCCCGGGCACGACGTAGGCGTGCCGCAGGCGCGAGAGCCGCGCCGACGGGTCCAGCTCGATCTCCTGCGTCAGCCCGCTCACGTCCCGGCCGAGCCGCTCGACCCGACCCACCGGCAGGCCGCGCGGGTAGCGCAGCGACAGGCCGGAGGTCAGCACGAGCTGGCCGCGCCGCACCGTGTCGGCCAGCGGCACGCCGGTGAGCAGGAGCCGCGGCCGGGGCGTGGTCACGAACCGCACCATCCCCTGCACGCCGGTGCTCTCGACCTCGCAGGCCACCGCCGAGTTGGGGTCGGTGAGCAGCGCCACGCGCGCCAGCCCCGGGTACACCTCGGTGACGCGCCCCACCACGCCGTCGCTCGTGACCACGCCGTCGCCCACCCGCACGCCCTGCGCGCTCCCGGCGCTCAGCGTGGCGGCGGCCGGGATCAGGTCGCCGGACAGCGCCAGCACCTCCACCGGCCGCAACGCCAGCGCCCGGTAGGCCGGCAGGCCGAGGCTCTCCCGCAGGCGCTGGTTCTCGACGCCGGCGGCCCGCAGGCGCGCCGCCTCGAGCTCGAGCCGGGTGATGCGCTCGTGCAGGCGCTCGTTCTCGCGCCAGGCGGCGACGGCGCGGTCCACCACGAGCACGACGCGGTCGAACGGCGCGAAGATCCAGGCGCCGACGCCGCGCAGCGTCGCCTGGGGGATGCGCTCCCCCACGAGCAGCAGGAACAGCGCGAGCGTCGCGTAGAGTCCGAGCAGGACCCCGCTGCGGCGCTCGGCGGGCGGGAGGAAGCCTCCCATGCGCGGGAGCCCGGACTAACCATGTCCCGCGTGGCGAGGACGCGGGATGGTCGTGAGGTGCAAGGCATGACCGCTGGCCGCGACGCAGCCGGGGTTCGACACCCCGTCGAGGACCGGCCAGCGGGAAGGCCGACGCAGATCGCGGCCAGATCGCGTCCGCAGCAGCGGGTCCATGGGTGGTCCGGGCTAGTCCCGGTGGCCGGTGAGGATGACCTTCTCGAAGTCCTCGATCTGCTCGAGGATCCTCCCCGCCCCGAGCACCACGCAGGTGAGGGGATCCTGGGCGACCCGGATGTTCAGGTTGGTCACCTCGCGCATGAGCAGGTCGAGGCCGCGCAGCAGCGCCCCGCCGCCGCTCAGGTAGATGCCGCGGTCCACGATGTCCGCGGCCAGCTCGGGCGGCGTCCGCTCGAGGGACTCCCGCAGGGCGTTGACGATGGCCGTCACCGGCTCCTGCAGGGCCTCCCGCACCTCGACGCTCGAGACGCGCAGCGTGCGCGGGATGCCCCGCACCAGGTCGCGGCCCTTGATCTCCATGTCCATCTCGTCGGTGAGCGGGAACGCCGAGCCGATCTCGATCTTGATGCGCTCCGCCGTCTGCTCGCCGATGAGCATGTTGTACGCCTTCTTGGCGTAGTTGACGATGGCCTCGTCCATCTCGTCGCCGCCGACGCGGATCGAGGTCTTGGTGACGATGCCGTTCAGGGCGATGACGGCGATCTCAGTGGTGCCGCCCCCGATGTCCACCACCATGTTCCCGGTCGGCGTGTCCACCGGCAGCCCGACGCCGATGGCGGCGGCGATGGGCTCGGGCACCAGCAGCACCTGCCGGGCCCCGGCGCGCTCGGCGGAGTCGACGACCGCGCGCTTTTCCACCTCGGTGATCCCGGAGGGGACGCAGATGATGAGCCGCGGCCGATAGAGGAACTTGTGCTTCTGCACGCGCTGGATGAACTCGCGCAGCAGGTCCTCGGTGATCTCGAAGTCGGCGATGACGCCGTCCTTCATGGGCCGGACGGCGTTGATCTCGTCGGGCGTGCGGCCGAGCATCAGCTTGGCCTCGCTGCCCACCGCCAGCACCTTGCCGGTGCCCTTGTCAACGGCCACCACCGAGGGCTCGTTCAACACGATGCCACGGCCCTTCACGAAGACCAGGGTGTTGGCGGTACCCAGGTCCATGGCGGCGTCGGTGGAGAAGAAGCCCATGAGGTTGTTGAGGAACATCCCTGCCTCTCCGGTGTCGGCTCGTGGAGCCGGGTGTCACTTCGGGGCCGAGCGCCGTCGAAGGAACCGCGGAGGATGCGGGCGCGTGGCCGGGCTCGGTCATCCATGACGATGCGCCATCGCACGCTAACACCCGTCCGCACGGGCCGCAAGCGAAGAGTCCGCTCGCCCGCCGCGGCGTCTTCGTCCCGCCGCACGGCGGCTTCGCGGGGTAGGAACGTGGGCGGTCCCGTCGTTGACCCCTTTTCGAGCCCGATGCTACCCTTCCTCCATCGTGACGATGGCCCTGCCCGCATCCCGATGAACCGGCCCCGGCGCCTTCTCCTTCTCCTCCTGCCGGCCCTGCTGGCGTCCACGCTCGCCGCCCCGCCGGCCCGGGCCCAGGACGAGGCGGAGCTGGCGCGCGCCGGGGCGGACTCGACGCTGCTGCGCGACACGCTGGGGCTGAGCTTCCCCCGCCTGTTCACCCTGGCCGACAGCCTGGCCGTGCTGCCGGATTCGCTGCGCGCCCTGTCCGTGCGCTATCGCTGGTCCCTCCCACGCCTGGTCCGTCTGGCCGACAGCCTCGAGGTGCCGATGACCAACCTCGCTGCCGCCATCCGCAGCCAGCGCCTCGACCGGCCGGGCGGGCGGGTGCGGCGCGAGACGCGCCTGCAGTACAACACGACCTACAACATCCAGCAGACCTCGACCTCCTGGAACAACGCGTCGGACCTCGGCATCGTGCGGAACCTGTGGAACCTGGACAACCGCACGAACGTCCAGATCGACCGCTACCGCTCGTCCAGCCGCCGCGAGACGCGCAGCTCGGTGACCGAGGCCGGCTGGCGGGCCACGCCGGAGATCTCGCTCGGCGGTCGCGCCAACCTCGACCGCTTCGACAGCTACGACCCCGGCTCGACGAACAACCAGGGCGAGACCAAGGACGAGTTCCAGCTCTCCGTGAAGACCCGCCACCAGCCCACGCCGAGCCTGCGCACCAGCCTCAACCTGTACGGCGGCTACCTGGACCTCCAGAACTACAACCAGGTCAAGCGCGGCGCCTCGGCGGACGTGAACGGCTCGCTGCGCCTGGCGACCCCGCTCGTCACCCACGACCTGAGCGGACAGGTGACCGGGAACCTGGCGCGCACGCGCCAGCCGTCGGCCACCACCGACCTGAACACGAACGACCTGAGCAACAACCTGCGCGGCACGCTGGGGCTCTTCCCCTCCTGGCCGGTGGGCCTGAACGTGACGTACTCGCTGCGGCGCATCCGCGTCGAGACGCCCGGCGAGAGCACGATCACGCAGGTGCGCACCCGCAGCGGCGGCGTGGACGCGACGCTGCGCGTCCGCCTCGACAACGACCGCAGCCTGAACGTGACCGGACGCACGAGCACCCAGAGCACCCGCCAGGGGGGCACGGTCAATTCCCAGTCCGACCGCGACGAGCGCGGGCTCAGCGTGGACGGGCGCTATCTGCTGGCCGGCTGGAACCTCGAGAGCCGCTTCGGACTGAGCGACGCGCGCTCCGAGTACCCGAAGCGCACGGCGGACGGCGGCTACGGCGAATCCCTGCGCGTGGCCACCT
>JAXDBZ010000264.1:0-9419 GCA_034678345.1 Candidatus Eiseniibacteriota bacterium | reverse complement strand
CGCGCCGCCAGCTCCCGCGCGCGGCGCCGCCCCACGCGGTTCCGCGGCCGCCCCGCCCGCGCCGGCCGCGTCGGGGCTCATGCGCGCCGCCAGCAGCTCCCGCGCGCTCTCGCGGTCCACGTCCTGCGCGTACGCCCGCACCTGCTCGGAGGCCGCCAGCGCCTGCCGCATCTCCGGCTCGGTCAGCGCCCCCATGCGCGAGGCGGGCGGGATCATGCGCGTCGCCACCGGCGGCGTGGGCACGCCGCGGGCATCCAGGACGGTGACCAGCGCCTCGCCGACTCCGAGTGACTGGAGCGTCTGCTCGACGTCGTAGTGCCCCGTCTTCGGGAAGGTTCGCGCCGCGGCCCGCAGCGCCGCCGCGTCTTCCGGCGTGAAGGCACGCAGGGCGTGCTGCACCTTGTGGCCGAGCTGGCCCAGCACGTCGGCCGGCACGTCCTTCGGACTCTGGGTGACGAAGAACACGCCCACGCCCTTCGAGCGGATGAGGCGGACGATCTGCTGCACGTGGTCGAGGAACTCCTTGCTGGCGCCCTTGAACAGCAGGTGCGCCTCGTCGAAGAAGAACACCAGCTTCGGCTTCTCGAGGTCCCCCACCTCGGGCAGATCGTGGTAGAGGCGCGCCAGCATCCACATCATAAAGGTGGAGAAAAGCGCCGGCCGGTCCTGCATGTCGGTCAGCTCGAGCACGCTCACCACGCCGCGGCCCTCGCGCACCTCGAGCAGGTCGTCCACCAGCGCGAACTCCGGCTCGCCCATGAACCGCTCCGCCCCCTGCTGCTCCAACTGCACCATTTCGCGCAGCAGCACGCCGACCGTCTGCTTCGACATCAGTCCGTAGTCCTTGAGCTGCTCCACGCCGGCGTCGGAGGTCAGGTACTGGAGCACGGCGCGCAGGTCGGTGAAGTCGAGCAGCGGCAGCTTGTGGTCGTCGCAGTACTTGAAGACCATCGCCAGCACGCTCGCCTGGGTCTCGTTGAGGTCCAGCACCTTGGCGAGCAGGAGCGGGCCGAAGGACGACACCGTGGCGCGCAGCTGCGCGCCCTTCGCGCCCGTGAGGCTCAGGAACTCGACCGGACAGCCGGCGGGCTGCCACGCCCAGCCCACCGCCTGCGCGCGCTGCGTCACCTTGTCGGACGCCTCGCCCGGCACGGCCATGCCGGAGACGTCGCCCTTGACGTCGGCGAGGAACACCGGCACGCCCGCCCGCGAGAGCTGCTCGGCCAGCAGCTGCAGGCTCTTGGTCTTGCCCGTACCCGTGGCCCCGGCGATGAGGCCGTGCCGGTTCATCATGGCCAGCGGCAGGCCCACGAGCGGCTCGGGGTGGCACTCGCCGGCAAGAACCGGGGCACCCAGCGTGACGGCGGCGGGTCCTGCCGGGAACGCGGCGCGGACGGAATCGAGGAACCTGGGGTCCATGGGAACCTCCTGGGCGGTGCGCGGGGCGGACGGCGGCCAATCTACCCCGGCGATGGACCCGGGGGAAAGCCCCCAGCCGGCCGCCGGACCGGTGCCCCGCGCCGGGGGACGGCCCGGGAACGCGGTTGCCTCCCGACCCGGGCGTGACTACTCTGACGCCCTGCCCGGGTCGGCCCCCGGCGCCCGGTCGGGCCCGGGCCGCGACCCACGCCGCACGTGGGTGCCCGACGGCGATCCCGACCGGATCCAGAGGAGAGAAGGAGACCATGCGCAAATCCGTCCTGTACGCCCTGATCGCTGCCATCGTGGTGCTGGTCGGCCTCGCCGTCGCGCTCTTCGTCGGCTACCAGCGGAAGTCCGCGGACTACGCCAACCTGAAGACCGCCGAGGAGACCTCCCGCGCCGGCTACGCCGAGGCCTTCAACGCCATCACCGAGATCCAGGACAGCCTGAACGCCATCTCCGCCGGCGACACGACCGTGCGGATGCTCTCCGCCGGCGCCCAGTCCGAGCTCAAGGTGACCGAGGCGATGCGGCGCGACGCCCTGGAGCGCGTCGCCCTGCTGAACGCCAGCCTGCAGCGCAACAAGGACCGCATCCGCCGGCTGGAGTCGAGCCTGAAGAAGAGCGGCCTGCAGGTGGCGAGCCTCGAGCGCATGATCAGCGACCTCAAGGAGCAGGCGCTGCAGAAGGAGACCTACATCGCCCAGCTGGCGGGCCAGGTGGACTCGCTGCGGACGACGGTCACCGGCCTGCAGACGGAGGTGCAGCAGAACCAGGAGACCATCCGCGTCCAGGACGAGTCGCTCGAGCAGCGGCGCAGCGAGCTGGCCACCGTGTACTACGTGGTCGGCACGAAGAGCGAGCTGCTCAAGATGGGCGTCATCGCCTCGAAGGGCGGGCTGCTGGGCATCGGGCGGACCCTCACCCTCACCGGCAGCTACGACGAGAGCCAGTTCCGTCCGCTCGACACCGACCGCGAGACGGTGGTGCCCACCACGGCCGCCAAGGTGCAGGTGCTCACCGGCCAGCCGCTCTCGAGCTACGAGCTGAAGCTCACCGGCGACCACATGGATCTGCACGTGCTCGACGCGCGGGAGTTCCGCAAGGTCCGCCACCTGGTCCTCATGACGAAGTAGCCCGGCCCCGCCGGACGCACGAAGGCCCGCGGAGGTTCGCTCCGCGGGCCTTCGTGCGTTACCGGGCGCCCGGCAGGCCGACTCACTTCGTCCACTGGTCGAGCCAGGCGATGACCGTCTCGTGCCACTGCAGGCTGTTGCGCGGCTTGAGCACCCAGTGGTTCTCGTCCGGGAAGTAGAGGAACCTGCTGGGCACGCCCTTGCGCTGCAGCGCCGTGAACGTGCTGATGCCGTTCACGTAGGGGATGCGGAAGTCCTTGGCGCCGTGCACGACCAGGGTCGGGGTCTTCCAGTTCTTCACGAAGTCCACCGGGTTCTGCTTCGTGTAGCCCCGCGGGTTCTCCCACGGCGTGCCGCCGTGCTCGTACTCGGGGAACCACAGCTCCTCGGTGCCGAAGTAGGCGGCCCGCTCGTCGAGGTTGCCGTCGTGGGTCACCAGGCAGCGGAAGCGGTCGGGCCAGTTGCCGGCGATCCAGTTGGTCATGTAGGCGCCGTACGAGGCGCCCAGCGCCGCGACCCGCGTGCCGTCCATCCACGGGTAGCGCGCCAGCGCCGCCGCCAGGCCCTTCTTCAGGTCCTCGAGCGGCTTGCCGCCCCAGTCGTCGCGGATGGCGTGCTGGAAGGCGAAGCCGTAGCCGGTCGAGCCGTGGAAGTCCACCGCCAGCGTGGCGTAGCCGGCGCCGGCGTAGGCCTGCGGGTTCCAGCGGTAGTGGAAGTCGTTGCCGAAGGAGCCCTGCGGCCCGCCGTGGATGAGCAGCGCCACCGGGTACTTCTTCGCCGGATCGAAGTCCACGGGCTTGACGACGTAGGCGTGGACGATGTCGCCGCCGGCGCCCCGGAACGTGAACTGTTCCGGCGCACCCATGCGCGCCGCCGCGACCTTCGCGGCGTTGATGGCGGTGAGCGCCTTCCGGTCGCTGCCGTCGGGGAGCACCGAGTACAGCTCGGCCGGCGAGGTGAGCGTCTCGTAGGCGATGACGACGCGTTCCGCGCCCGCCGCGGCGGCGCGCACGGTGCCCTGCTCGACCACGGTGCGCACTGCGCCCGTCGCCGCGTCCACCGCGAAGAGCGAGCTCTGGCCCAGGTTCTCGGCGATGGCGTACAGGGTGCGACCGTCGGGCGACCACGCCAGCGACTTGGGCGAGCGGTCCCAAGACTCGGTCAGCACGCGCTTCGGGCCGTCGGGCCAGGACTGCAGCACGATGCGGTAGCGGTCGGCCTCGAAGCCGGGGATGCTCATGGCCAGGTAGGCCAGCATCGTGCCGTCGGGCGAGAAGACGGGCTGCGTGTCCCAGGCCGGGTTGGCGGCGGTCAGCCGGCGCGGGGCCTGCGAACCGTCGAGCGGCACGGCGAAGAGGTCGAAGTTCGTGGACCAGGCCTCCTCGCGCCCCACGTCGCGCGCGGTGAAGACCACGGTCCTCCCGTCGGGGCTGGCGGCGACCTCCTCCATCCCGCCGAACGGCCTGCTCGGGCAGTCGGCGTCCATCGCGCGCATGAGGTCCACCGGCTCGCCGCCCGCGAGCGGCAGCGCGAACAGGTGCGTGCGGCGGCCGTCCTTCCACTCGTCCCAGTGCCGGACGAAGAGCCGCTCGAAGACGCGCCCGCTCGGTCCCGACTTCTCCCTCGCCGCGCGCTCGTCGAGCTGCGTCGCCGTCTCCCCGGGGGTCCTGCCCGGGAAGATCTGCATGGCGACCAGCAGGTGCGTCCCGCCCGGCACCGGCGCGTAGCCCTCGACGTCGAGCGGCAGCCGCGTGACCGGCTCGGCCTCGCCGCCGTCCGCGGCGATGCGCCACACCTGCGAGGAGCCCGACCGACCCGAGAGGAAGAAGACCGTGCGCCCGTCCTCCGACCAGCGCGGCTCGGAATCACCGGAGTTGGCGGCGGTGAGCCGGCGCAGCCCGCTGCCGTCCCCGCCCACCAGCCACAGGTCGCTGCGGCGGCGGTTGCGCTCCATGTCCGTGTGACTCACCACGAACACGACCTGCTTCCCGTCGGGCGAGACCTGGGGCGAGGAGACGCGGTCCATGGCGAGCATGTCGTGGACCGAGAACGGGTGGGTCGGGCCGGCGGGTTCGGCCGCGACGGCGGACGCGGCGGGCGCGACGAGCGCGGCGACCAGCAGGCAGAGGATGAGGCACGTACGACGCATGAGGACCTCCCGGTGGATGGCGGCGCGAACGGACGCGGCATCTTAGCCCGCGGCGCGCCGCGGGACGAGTGGCGTACCGGACGAGCGTGGCCGCCGGGCGGCCCGGCGCGGCCCGGGCGCGCGTGGTGCCGCGGGCCGGTATCGCCGCGGGCGGCCGGCCGGGCTCCCGCAACGCTGGAGGTGGCGGACCCAATCCATTGTCCTGGCAACCGCTAAGCGCAGCGGGCATCACCACACCGCCGGCCTTTGGGCTGGAGAGCCGCGCCGATCGAGCCGATAATGGGGGGACATATCCGGCGCCCGCACGGGCCTTCGTCGAGCCTGGTCGCGACACCGTTCGAAAGGAACACCCATGAACCGGCCTCGCCTCTCCCCCCGCATGGTCCACCTCGTCACCGCGCTTCTCGTCGCGGCCCTGGCGTTGTCGCTGGTCGCCCCGGCCGAAGCCAAGGGCACGAAGCGGCGCCCGCGCAAGCGGGCCGCGGTCCCCACGGCGGTCGCGCCCGCACCCGTGCCGGCCGGCATGGTCGTCGGGATCGATCCCGAGACGGGCCGGCTGGGCATGCCCACGGCCGCGCAGATGCTGGAGCTGAGCGCGGCGGAGCGCACCGGCCTGCTGCACACCTCCGAGGGTCTCACCCAGGTCCAGCTGCCCGACGGCTCGTGGATGTCGGACCTGCAGGGCCGCTACCAGACGTTCACGGTCGTCCGCCTCGATCCTCTGGGCGGCCGCGTCTTCACCAGCGTGGACGAGGCGCCGGCGCTGCTCCGCGCGCTCACCACGCCCGCTCCCACCCCGACGCTGGAGGAGAGATAGCCATGACCACTCGCCTCCTCCCCCGTCTCGGCCGCCTGCTGCTGGCTCTCGCTCTCGTCTGCGCCGCGACGCTGGCGCAGGCCTCGACCATCACCATCGTCAACCTCGATGCCGCCGGGGAGGGCTTCAACGACGCGACACCCGCCACCCCGGTGGGCGGCAACAGCGGCACCACCATCGGCCAGCAGCGCCTGATCGTCTTCCAGCAGGCCGCGGCGATCTGGGGTGCGCTGCTGCCCAGCGACGTGACGATCCTGGTCAACGCGAACTTCAACCCGCTCACCTGCACCTCGACTAGCGCCGTGCTGGGCAGCTGCGGCGCGGCCACGGTCCACCGCAACTTCAGCGGCGCCGAGTACACGAACACCTGGTACTGCCAGGCCCTGGCCAACAAGCTGGCCGGGTACGACCTCGACGGCTCGAACTCCGACATGAACGCCAAGTTCAACTCGAGCATCGGCAACGCCGGCTGCATGGACGGCTACTCGTGGTACTACGGCCTCGACAACAACGAGAGCGCCAGCCAGATCGACCTGCTGGCCGTGCTGCTGCACGAGATGGGGCACGGGCTTGGCTTCCAGACCTTCGCCAGCGGCACCACCGGGACCCTCTACAACGGCTACCCGGACATCTTCTGCCGCTTCCTCTACGATGCGACCACCGGCCTGCACTGGAACGAGGAGTCCAGCGGCCAGCGGGCCGCCTCGGCCATCCTCCCCTACAAGCTGCTCTGGGACGGCGACGCGGTGCGGTTCATGGCGCCACTGACTCTGGACTACGGCCGGCCGCTGCTGCGCGTGAACCCGCCTGCCGCGATTGCCGGGGACTACGACGTCGGCACCGCCTCCTTCGGCCCGGCGCTCGCGTACCCGGGGGTGACCGGGGACGTCGTGCTCGGCGTGGACGCCGTCTCGCCCTACAACGACGCCTGCTCGGCCATCACCAACGGCGCCGAGATGGCCGGCAGGATCGCCATCGTGGACCGCGGCACCTGCACCTTCACCGTCAAGGTGAAGGCCTGCCAGGACGCCGGCGCCATCGCCGTGATCGTGGCGGACAACGCCGCGGGCGCGCCGCCGCCCGGGCTGGGCGGCGACGACCCCACCATCGTCATCCCCGCGGTCCGCGTGACCCAGGCCGACGGTGCGACGCTCAAGGCAGCGATCGCCGGCGGCCTCAACGTGACCCTGATGGTGGATCCCGACCTGATGGCCGGGGCCGACCCGGAGGGCCGGGTGATGATGTACACGCCCAACCCCTACCAGTCGGGCTCCTCGGTCTCGCACTTCGACGTGAGCTGCTCACCCAACCTGCTCATGGAGCCGTCCATCAACGACGACCTCACCACGAGCGTGGACCTCACGCGCTACGCCTTCGAGGACATGGGCTGGCTGCCGCGCACCACCGGCGTGCCGGCGACCGAGCCGGCGCCGTACGCCGCACTGCTGGCGAACCGCCCCAACCCGTTCGCGCACTCGACCTCGATCCGCTTCCTCATGCCGGCCGCCGGCGAGGCCGACCTCGCCGTCTTCGACGTCGCCGGGCGGCCGGTGCGCCAGTTGCTGCGCTCCGCCCTGCCGGCCGGCGAGCACGTCACGGTGTGGGACGGCGCGGGCGACGACGGGCACCCGGTGCAGGCGGGCGTGTACTTCACCCGGCTGCGGCTGGGCGGGACGACGCTGTCCCGGCGGATCGTCTTCGTCCGGTAGCGCCGCCGCGGGAACGGCGAAGGCCCCCGGGGTCTCCCCCGGGGGCCTATCCGTCTTGCCAGCCGGCTACTCCCAGCCGATCGTCCGGCCCCGGTTCTGCCTCTCGAGCCACTTCATGAGCGGGGCGTAGTACTCGACCATCGCCCGGGTCGAGAGCTCCTCGCCCGTGGCCGCGCGCAGCACCGTGCGCCAGTCCTCGGTCGCGCCCTTGCGCATCATGCCGGCGAGGAAGGTGCCCACCTCGCGCCGGCCCGCGTAGGTGCAGCGGCGCGGGTCGGACTTCAGGATCTTCCGCGCGATGTGGTCGTTGAGCTGGTAGGTGAGCACCTTGGCCACGGCGTACGAGTAGTAGTAGGCGGGGAAGTCGTTGACGTGCGTCTTGGTCGCGGCGTCGCAGAACTCCTCGCCCCGCGGCGCCGGCGGCTCCACGCCCTGGTAGTCGGCGACGTAGCGCCACCAGCGGGCGTTCCACTCGTCGGGCGGCAGGCCGTGCGCGTAGAGGTCGGCCTCCCAGTGCGTCATCACCCCCGAGGCCCAGAACATGAAGGGGATGTCGGCCAGGGCCAGCCGCAGCAGCGGCGTGATCTCGTCGCGCTGGCGGCGCTTCGGCAGCAGGCCGAGGGACTCGAGGTAGCCGGGCTGCTGTGCCGCCAGCTCGCCCAGCGTGGCGATGGCCTCGTCGAACGACGGGCTGGCGCCGTTGCGCAGCAGCGTCGGGACCTCGGGGCGCACGGTGCACAGGCTGTAGTGGCCGTGACCGGTCTCGTGGTGCGCGGTGCCGAACCAGCCCTCGTCGGCCTGCACGCTCATCAGCGAGCGGATGTCGCGCTCGAGGTCCACGTGCCAGCTGTAGGCGTGCGAGTTCTTCTTGCGGGTCTCGCCCGGCTGCACCGGGTAGAGGTCCGACTTCTCCCAGAACGAGGCCGGCAGCGGCTCCAGACCCAGCCCCTGCCAGAAGCCCTCCGCCGTCCGCACCACCCACACCGGGTCGTGGCGCTCGAAGGCGGCGTCGAGGCTGGCCGAGGCCACCATCCCGTTCCACTCCTGCGACCAGCGGTTCGGGATCCAGTGCGCCGGGATGCGCTTCGGCACGGGCTGACCGTACTTCTTGGCCAGCTCGTGTTTCACCCAGGTGTGGAGCTGCAGGTAGAGCGGCTTCAGCACCCGCAGGAACTCCTCGTTCATGCGCACCATCTCGTCGGTGGTCATGTCGTGCTTCGCCACCTGGAGGGCGAAGTAGTCCGGGTAGCCGAGCTCGCCCGCGACCCGGTTGCGCAGCCCCTGCAGGCGCTCGAGCCCGGGACGCAGCGCGGGCCCCGACTGCTTCGAGGCCTCCCACACGGCGCGGCGCGCGTCGAGGTCGGTCCGCTGCTCGAGCTGGTCGTCCATCTGGTTCGGCGTGACCGGCTTCCCGTCCAGGGTGAAGGTGAAGCCGTTCATGGTCGAGAGCTGCCGCGTCTCGGCCTCGATGCGCTCCCTCACCAGTTCCTGGTCCGTCATCGGCCCTTCGGCCGCGTTGAGCAGCACGCGTTCGAGCTGCCGCACGGTGAGCGGCGCCAGCTCGGCGCGGTGCTCGAGCAGAGCACGGGCCTCGCGAATCAGCGCCGGACTGCCGGTGAAGGCGGCGCGCGCCTTGCTCGCGACGTCGGCGGCGGCGTCGTGCTCCGGGGTGACGTCCGTGGAGGCGTCCCACAGGGCGTTCTGCTCCACGGTGATCACGGCCTGGTAGACGGAGTTGACGACCTCGAGGAAGCGGTCGGCCCGCTGCTGCAGCGCCGAGGCCGCGGGCGGGGTCTGGGCACGGCACGGGACGGCCGCCGGGGCGAGGGCGACCGCGGCCAGGGCGAGCGTCAGGGCCAGCCGGACCGCAGGGGACATGCGACTCATCGGTCTCTCCCAGGATGGCGCGGGGACGCCCGGGTCGCTCCGGCCCGCCGCCCGCCGCGCGTGGATGGGACGCAGGCTAGCAGATGCGGCGGGGGCACGCCGGGGAAGCGCACGAGCGCACTCGGGCGGGGCACGGGCGCGCGGCGCCCGGCGGGCGGCCGCCCCCGACCCCGCGGCGGCGTCATCCGGCCATTGACAGGACCCCAGCTGCGGGGGTTCCCTCTGGGCGGACGCGGAACGGCGCGGGCCCCGCGACGGCGGGACCGGCCCGCCCGCCGCCACGCATGGAGGCCGGGATG
>JAXDBZ010000263.1:0-3420 GCA_034678345.1 Candidatus Eiseniibacteriota bacterium | reverse complement strand
CGGCGGCGGGCGCCGGGCGCTGGAGCGCCGCCTCGGCGGCGGCCTACAGGGTGAGCTGGGGCTGCGCCTGGCCGGCGGCGCGGCGGTCACCGCCGGGCAGGACCCGCAGGTCACGGCGCTGCGCGCGCGCCTGGCCTGGCAGCCGCCGGCGCATCCGCAGTGGACGGCCTACGCCGAGGGCGAGCAGGACGCGCGCTTCGGCGACCGGCGCATGGCGGCGGTGGGCGGCGAGTACCGCGTGGCGAGCCGCGGCCGGCTCTACGCCAGGCACGAGCTGATCTCCAGCCTCGGCGGCGCCTGGGACCTGAACGGGGCGCAGCAGCGGCTGGCCACGGTGATCGGCGCCGACGCCGACGTGCGCCGCGACCAGCACGTCTTCGGCGAGTACCGCGTGAGCGACGTGCTCGCCGGGCGCGAGGCGCAGGCGGCCGTCGGGCTGCGCAACGGCTGGCAGCCGGCGCGCGGCGTGCGCCTCGGCACCTCGTTCGAGCGCATGAGTCCGCTGGGCGACGGCGGCACCACCGGCCCGGCCACGGCGGGCACGCTGGCGCTGGACCTGACCCGCGCCCGGAGCTGGAAGGGCTCGAACCGCTTCGAGCTGCGCGGCAACGATCAGGGCACGCAGTTCCTGCACACCGCGGCGGTCGCGGTGCGGCTCGACAGCGCCTGGACGGGCCTGGCGCGCCACGCGCTGAGCCTGGAGCGGGCGGGCAACGGGGGCGACGAGACCCGCGAGCGCGTGCAGCTCGGGCTCGCCTGGCGGCCGGGCGGCGACTGGGAGGCCCTCGCCCGCTGGGAGCTGCGTTACGACCGCGGCGCCGGGGCGCTCGACGCCACCTCGCTCGACGCCGGCGTCGCCGACCCGGACGCGCGGCGCCTCGCCGGTGTCGTCGCGCTGAACGCCGACGGCCGGCTGAGCGACCGCGACGTGGTCACGCTCGGCTGGGCGGGCAAGCTCACGCGCGAACGCTCGGACCTCGGCAGCACCGGCGGCGGCGGGCAGTGGCTGCGCCTGCGCACGACCAGCGACATCGCCCGCGACTGGGACCTGAGCTGGACCACCAGCCTGCTCACCGGGCGCGGCTGGGACCAGCGCCGCTGGGGCCTGGGTCTCGAGCTGGGCCGCCAGCTGCCGGGCGGCCTCTGGCTCTCGCTCGGCTTCAACCGCTTCGGCTACTACGACGCGGAGCTGGCCGGCGAGGAATGGACGCGCGAGGGCGCGTTCGTGCGGATGCGCATGAAGGTGGACGAGTCGGCGCTCGAGCGCCTGCGGGGGACGCGATGAAGCGCCGCCTGGCATCGGTGGTGCTCGCGGCCCTGCTGCTCGCGGCCGGACCGGCCCGGGCGCAGGTCGTGCGCGCCTTCACGCCGCGCTTCGGCGTGAACGCGCCCGGCGACGCCACGCTGACCGGCAACACGCTCATGACCTGCAACGGCGGCGGGCAGTGCAACAACGCCCGCAACGGCGCGGGCAGCCGGCTCAACAACAACGACTTCACCATGGTGTACGTGGACGTGGACGGCGACGGCGGCACGTTCAGCTCGAGCCGCGCCACGCTGGCCCTTCCCGCCGGAGCCACGGTGCTGTGGGCGGGGCTCTACTGGGGCGGCGTGTCGAGCCACGCCGCGCGCGGCACCTGCCGGCTCGCCACGCCGGCGGCCGGCTACACCACGGTGACCGCGGTCCGGCTCGACGCCTCGGGCAACGTGTACCAGGGCATCGCCGACGTGACCGCGCTGGTGAGCGCCGGCGGCGCGGGCAGTTACGCCGTGGCCGACGTGCGTTCGACGCCGAACACCACGAACGTCTTCGCCGGCTGGGGCCTGGTGGTCGTGTACGGGCGAGCGGACCTGCCGATGCGCAACCTGGTGGTCTTCGACGGCTTCGGCCGGGTGGCCAACGGCAGCCCGATCAGCCTGACGGTGAGCGGGTTCGTCACGCCGCCGGCCGGCGTCGTGCGCACGCGCCTCGGGGTGCTGGCGCACGAGGGCGACCTCGGCTATACCGGCGACGCGTTCAACCTGAACGCGGTGGCGCTGGCGAACGGCCGCAACCCGGCGGCGAACTTCTTCAACAGCTCGATCAGCCGTCTCGACACCACGATCACGGCGAAGAGCCCGAACTACCTGAACCAGCTCGGCTTCGACGTGGACCTCGTCAACGCCGACGGCCGGCTGGCCAACGGCGCCACCGCCGCGGCCATCCAGCTCACCTCGAACGGCGACACCTACTACCCCGGCGCCGTCACGTTCGCCACCGACCTCTACGCCCCGGTCATCGGCGGCGACAGCTTCGCCAAGCGCGTCGCCGACGTGAACGGCGGCGCGGTGCAGCCGGGCGACGAGCTGGAGTACACGCTGGCGCTGGCGAACGTCGGCCTCGACGACGCGGTGCAGACGGTGCTGCGCGACACGCTGCCGTTGGGCACGACCTACGTGCCCGGCTCGCTGCGGGTGACGAGCGGCGCGAACGCGGGCGGCAAGACCGACGCCGCGGGCGACGACCAGATGGAGTACGCGGCGGCGGCGCGCTGCGTGGTGGCGCGCCTCGGCGCCGGCGCGGGCGCCGCCGCGGGCGGCGAGCTGGCCGTCGGCGACTCCACCGCGGTGCGCTTCCGCGTCCGCGTGGACGCGCCGCTGCCCGCCGGCACGGTGGTGAGCAACCAGGCCGGCGTCGCCTACACGGGCGAGCAGACCGGGGCGGCCCTCGCCGACCGCAGCGACGGCGACCCGGCCACGGGGGGCGCGCAGCCCACCGTGGTGACGGTGGCCGCCGCGAGCCTCGGCGGCACGGTGTTCGAGGACGTGAACTACGGCGGCGGCGGCGGACGGGCGCGGGCGGACTGCGGCGGCGTGCCGCGGCCGGGCGCGCGCGTCGAGCTCTACGACGCGGCCGGCGCCTTCCTCGGCGCCGACACCACCGACGCGGCGGGCGCCTACGCCTTCGGCGGCCTGGCGGCGGGCACGTACACCGTGCGCGCGGTGGGCGCCACGGTGCTCTCCTCGCGCGGCGGCGCCGTGGCCGGGCTGCTGCCGGTGCCGACGTTCCGCACCGACGCCGCCACGGGCATGGTGCTGCCGGTCACCGACCGCGTGGGTGGCGAGGTCCCGGCGCTCGACGAGGCCGGGGCCAACCTGGCCGGCCTGCCGCTCGCCGCGCTCGGCAGCGCGACGGCCACGCCGCAGGCGGTGAGCCGCGTGGCCTTCGGCGCGGGCGGACTCGGCGGGCTCGACTTCGGCTACAACTTCGACACCATCGTGAACGCCAACGACGCCGGCACGGGCTCGCTGCGGCAGTTCCTGGTCAACGCCGCCGCGCTCGACGACGCGGGCCTGGCGCAGGAGGGCCTGCCGGCCGGGCACGAGACCAGCGTGTTCATGGTGAGCGACGGGCTCGCCCACCCCGGCCTGCGCGCCGGG
>JAXDBZ010000262.1:0-5813 GCA_034678345.1 Candidatus Eiseniibacteriota bacterium | reverse complement strand
CGATCCCGGTGGATGGCTCCCGACGGACGCGGAACGAGGGGGAGAGCATGGGTGTGAACAAGGTGATCCTGGTCGGGAACCTGGGGGCGAACCCGGAGATGCGCTTCACGCAGGGCGGCCAGGCCGTGGCCAACCTGCGGCTGGCGACCACCGAGCGCTGGACCGACAAGAACGGCCAGCGGCAGGAGCAGACGGAGTGGCACCGCGTGGTCGTGTGGGGCAAGCAGGCGGAGATCTGCGGCCAGTACCTGACCAAGGGCCGGCAGATCTACGTGGAAGGCCGGATCCGCACCCGGCAGTGGCAGGACCAGCAGGGGCAGAAGCGCTTCACGACCGAGATCGTGGCGCAGACGGTCCAGATGCTGGGCAGTCGCGCGGAGGGCGGACCGCGCGAGGACACGAGCGTCGCCGTGCCGACCGACGAGGTCACGGGCAACAACGACTTCGGCGGCGGCCCGGACGACGACATCCCGTTCTAGGCGGAGCGGGAGCGGCAACCGTGGGGGCGATCGGCTTCGACGGGGGTCGAGAAGCAGGAAGTGCAGGCCGGGGACCCGTGACCTCGTCAAAAAAGCGGGAACATACAACTGCCAATGAGCAGTTGGCTCTCGCTGCCTAACTAGAGCAGCGACGGCCGTCCGGACCCCGCCTGTGGGGGCCGGCACGGGCGTCAGAAAATCGCAGGCTGGTCCGAAGTCAGGCCCGAGGGCGGAGGACGAGAATTTTCGAGGGCTGGCGCGCCGCTGATCCCGCCGGTCGGAGCGGGGGCGCGCGAGAATCAAACGGCCGGACAAGCCTGTAGGACTTCCTGGGGACCGGCTTTCGGACGCGGGTTCGATTCCCGCCGCCTCCACCATCTTCGCCTCACGGGCCGTTCCCCGGCGGGGAGCGGCCCGGCGCGTGCAACGCCGGGAGCGACGACGACATGACCGAACCTCGACGCGGACGACGTCGGGCAGCCAGGCCGCCGGGGCCGAAGTCCCCGGCCGGGGCTGCCGCGCGCCGCGAGGAGGACCGCCGGCGCGGCGAGATCCGCTACCAGGCCCTCTTCGAGATGGCCTCGGACGGCATCGGCGTCTCCGACGCCGAGACCCGCGTGCTCGACGTGAATCGAGCGGCCTGCGAGATGTCGGGCTTCTCCCGGGACGAGGTGATCGGCCGGCGGGCCGGAGAGTTGTTCGTCCCCGAGGACCTCGAGGCGCAGCCGCTGGACGTCGTGTCTCCCGCCGCCGGCCGCGTCGTGCGTCGCGTGCGGCGGATGTGGCGCAAGGACGGCTCCTTCTTCATCGCCGAGACGAGCACGACCGCGCTCCCGGACGGGCGCATCCTCACCGTCATCCGGGACATCACCGAGCGGGTGGAGGCGGAGCGACGCCTGGCCGAGGGCGAGGCCCGCCTGGCCGCCGTGGTCGAGCATGCCGACGTGGGGATCACGGTGACGGACGCGGGCTGGCGCTTCATCGAGGCGAACCCGCGCGCGTGCGAGATCTTCGGCCACGCCCGCAAGGAGCTGCTGGGCATGCGGGTCTTCGACCTCGCCAAGTCGGGCGATCCCGGGGTCTCCGAGGCCGACCGCGAGGCGCTGCGCGCCGGGAGGGTGGTCCGCGGCGTGCGCCGCCTGCGGCGCCCCGACGGCACGGAGCGGACCGTCGAGATCAGCGCCCGCAGTCTCGCGGACGGGAGCGTCGTCAGCATCGTGACCGACGTCACCGAGCGGACCGAGGGGGCGCGGCTCCTCGCCGAGAGCGAGCGCCACCTGGAGTCGGCCCAGGAGCTGGCGCACTTCGGGACCTACGAGGTGGACGTCGCCTCCGGGCGGATCACCTGGTCGCGCGAGATGTACCGCATCACCGGCGTGCCGATGGACGGCCAGCCGATGACCTTCGAGCGCTTCGCGGTCTGCGGGCACCCCGAGGACGGCGCCATGGTCGCGAAGGGCTTCCGCGACGCCCTCGCGGGGCGCCCGGTGCCCAACTCGCGGGAGTTCCGCATCCGGCGCCCCGACGGGTCCGTGCGCATGGTGCTCGGCACCATGGAGGTGCAGCGGGACGCGACCGGGAAGCCGCTGCGGATGGTGGGCTCGCTGCAGGACATCACCGAGCAGCGCCTGCTCGAGGCCCAACTGCGCGAGGCGCAGAAGCTCGAGGCCATCGGCCGGTTGGCCGGCGGCGTGGCCCACGACTTCAACAACCTGCTCACCGTCATCCTCGGCTTCGTCGAGACCATGCTGGACGGCATGGGCGCGGAGGACCGCCAACGCGGCGCCGCCGAGCAGATCCGCCTCGCCGCGCGGCGCGCCGCCGCGCTGACGCAGCAACTGCTGGCCTTCGGGCGCCGGCAGATGTTCCGGCTCGAGGTCTTCGACCTGAACGTCGTGCTGGGCGAGATGGAGGAGATCCTGCGGCCGCTCATCGGCGAGCAGATCGAGATCTCCGTATCGCCGGGAGCGCGGCGCGCCCTGATCCGGGCGGACCGCGGCCAGATCGAGCAGGTGGTGCTGAACCTGGCGCTCAACGCCCGCGACGCCATGCCCGCGGGCGGCCGGCTCGACATCGTCACCGCCAACGCGGACCCTCCGGCCGGCTGGCCGGGGGAGGCGTCGTCGGGGCCCTGCCTGCTCCTCACCGTGAGCGACACCGGCATCGGGATGAGTCCCGAGGTGCAGGCGCACATCTTCGAGCCGTTCTACACCACCAAGGACGTGGGGCGGGGCACCGGCCTCGGCCTCGCCACCGTCCATGGCATCGTGAGCGAGACCGGGGGGCACATCACGGTGGAGAGCGCGCCCGGGCGGGGCGCGCGCTTCCTCGTCCACCTGCCCTGTGCCGCGGACGAAACGACGTCGGACGCCGGACCGCCGGCCGTCGCGCAGGACTGCGGCGACGAGACGGTCCTGCTCGTCGAGGACGACGCGGCGGTGCGTGGCCTGGTGGCGCAGGTGCTGCGCCGGCGGGGCTACCGCGTGCTCGAGGCGGCGGACGGGAGTGAGGCGGAGCTGCGCCTCGCCGGCCATCCCGGACCGCTGCACCTGCTCGTCACCGACGTGGTCATGCCGGGCGTGGGCGGCCGGGACCTGGCCCGCCGCCTGCTGGAGGCCCGTCCGGGGCTGCGCGTGCTGCTCATCTCCGGCTACAGCGGCGAACGGGCGGGCGCGTCGGGACTGGATGCCGTCTCCGTGGCGTTCCTGCAGAAGCCCTTCTCGCCGGCGACCCTGGCCCAGAAGGTCCGGGAGGTGCTGGACCGGCCCCCGGGGCCTCCTGCCGCCGGGGGCCCGGACCCCGCCTGAGGCTCGCGGGCGGCCTCCCGGGGCGGCGCCCGTTTCCGCTTGCAGCGGCCTCCCCACGGACTTAGTCTCGCGCGCTCGTGACGAACGACGGAGACACGCTCCGGCCGCGTCTGGACGAGGTCCGCGGCCGCATCGAGGCGGCCGCGGCGAGGTCGGGGCGGCCCGCCGGGGGGGTGACTCTCATCGGCGTCACCAAGACGGTCGCGGCCGGGATCATGCAGGCGGCGGCGGCCGCGGGCCTCGCGGACCTGGGGGAGAACCGGGTGCAGGAGGCCCAGGCCAAGATCCCGATCGTGGGCCGGGCGACGGTGCGCTGGCACTTCATCGGTCATCTGCAGCGCAACAAGGCCGGCCGCGCCGTCGAGCTGTTCGACCGCATCCACAGCGTGGACGATGCGGAGCTGGCGGAGGCGCTTTCCCGGCACGCCGTGACGGCCGGGCGGACGCTGCCGGTGCTGGTGGAAGTGAACGTGAGCGGCGAGGCCAGCAAGTTCGGCGCGGCTCCCGAGGCGCTCGGGGCCCTGCTGGAACGGGTCGCGGCGATGCCGGGCCTGGCGCTGGACGGTCTCATGACCGTCGGTCCGCTGGTCGAGCGCGCCGAGGCGGCGCGGCCGGCCTTCGCGCGGCTGCGCGCGCTGCGCGACGCGGCCGAGCCGCGGCTCGGGCGGCGGCTGCCGGAGTTGTCCATGGGCATGAGCGGGGACTTCGAGGTGGCGGTGGAGGAGGGCAGCACGATGGTGCGCATCGGCGGGGCGATCTTCGGACCGCGCGCGGTGCAGCGCATGACGGGCAGCGGAGGCGCGTGATGTTCGTGGTCGGCAACTTCCTCGAGGCGGTGGCGCGGGTGCTGGACGTCGTCCTGCAGGGCCTGCTGATCGTCATCCTCGTGGACGCCGTGCTGTCGTGGGTGGGGCCGGGGCCCCGGCATCCGGTCGTGCGGCTGCTCGACCGCATCTCGGAGTTCGTCTGCGACCCGCTGCGGCGGCTGTTCCCGACCGTCTTCGGCGGCATCGACTTCGCGCCGTTCATCGCCATGCTGGCGATCTACTTCGTCCAGTTGTTCGTGGTCGGCTCGCTGCACGGGCTGGCCGTGCGCCTGGGGTAGGCCGGATGCCCGTCCGCCTGCGGGTGCGCGTGCACCCCGGGGCGCGCCGACCGGGGCTGGCCGGGCGGCTGGCGGACGGGTCGGTCAAGGTGGCGGTGGCCGAGCCGCCGGAGGGCGGCCGGGCCAACCGCGCGGTGGAGGCGGCGCTGGCGGCGGCGCTGGGGCTGGCGCGGTCGCGGGTGCGGGTGGTGAGCGGCGCGGCGTCGCGCCTGAAGCAGGTCGAGATCGACGGGCTGGGCGGACCCGAGGTCGAGCGCCGGATCACGGCGGCGCTGGCCGGGCCTCCCGACGGACGATAGCGGGAGAGGGACGATGGCGAGCGAGTACGTGACGTGGATCGAGGAGGCGGCGGGCGCGGTGCGGGCGCGCACGCGGCTGGTGCCCCGCGTCGGTGTCGTCCTCGGCACCGGGCTGGGTGACTTCGCCGACGCGCTCGAGCTGGAGACGGTGGTCCCCTTCGCGGAGATCCCGCACTTCCCGGTCTCCACCGTCGAGAGCCACGCGGGCGAGCTGCACCTGGGACGGTTGGCCGGCCAGCCGGTGGCCGTGCTCAAGGGCCGCGTGCACTACTACGAGGGCTACGCCATGCGCCAGGTGGCCTTCCCGGTGCGGGTGCTGCGCGCCCTCGGCTGCCGCACCCTGGTGGTGACGAACGCGGTGGGCGGCATGAACCCGGACATGCCCCCCGGCAGCATCGTCATCACCACCGACCACATCAACCTGATGGGCGACAACCCGCTCATCGGCCCGAACGACGACGAGCTGGGCCCGCGCTTCCCCGACATGAGCGAGCCCTACGCCTGCTCCCTCGTCGCCCTGGCCGAGCGGGTGGCGCTCGAGCTGGCCATCCCGCTGCAGCGGGGCGTGCTGGTCGCGGTGCCGGGCCCGAACCTTGAGACGGCGGCGGAGTACCGCTTCCTGCGCTGGATCGGGGCCGACATCGTGGGGATGTCGCTCGTGCCGGAGGTGCTGGCGGCGGTGCACGGCGGCCAGCGGGTGCTGGCCCTCAACGTGGTGACCGACGCCTGCCTGCCGGACGCGCTCAAGCCGACGGGCATCCCCGAGATCCTCGCGGTCGCCGGCCGTACGGCGCCCGTGCTCATCCGGCTGGTGACGGAAGTCATCCGCCGCCTGGAAGACGAGTGAGGCCGGGTCTCCGCCCGGTCCCTGCCACGGAGGTGTGACGATGGCCAGCCAGCGCAAGACCCAGAAGCCCGCGAAGCGAAGCGCGCCCGCCGCGAAGAAGCCCGCGAAGAAGGCCACGCGACCCGCCCGCGGGCACTCCGCCGCCCGGGCGAAGAAGCCGGTGGGCCGGAAGCCGGCGAAGCCCGTGGCGAAGAAGGCGGTCGCGAAGCCGCCGGCTCGGCCCGCGCGCGCGGCGGCCCCGGCCCGGCCGCGCAAGCTCAAGGCCGTCGCCCGTCC
>JAXDBZ010000261.1:0-3837 GCA_034678345.1 Candidatus Eiseniibacteriota bacterium | reverse complement strand
GGGCGGGCGCCCCCCCCGCGGCTCCGGGCCGCCCCCCCCCCCCCACGCCGGCGAGTCGGTGAAGCCGACCTCGTACGTCAGCCGCCGCACGTTGCCCCCGTCGCGATCCATCACGTACACCTGCGGGGAGCCGCCGCGGTCCGAGGTGAAGGCGATCTCCCGCCCGGTCGGCGACCAGGCCGGCGAGGTGTCGATCGCCCGGTGGTTCGTCAGCCGCCGGGGCGAACCGCCCTGCGCGTCGAGCCGGTAGATCTCGGCGTTGCCGTCCTGGCTGAGGCTGCAGGCCAGCTCGCGACCGTCCGGCGAGTAGGCGGGACCGGTGTTGTTACCCGGCCGGCCCGAGAGCCGGTAGATCCTGCCCCCGGCCGCCGGCACGACGAACAGGTGGGGCGGGCCGCCGTCGCGGTAGCTGCTGAAGGCCAACAGGGAGCCGTCGGGGGACCAGGACGGCGACAGGGCGATCGAGCCGTCGCGCGTCAGCTGGCGCGCGCTGGCGCCATCCAGGTCCATGACCCACAACTCCTTGTTCCGGCCCTGCCGGGCGACGAAGGCGATGCGGCTGCCGGCCACGCCCGGCTCCCCGGTGAACTGGAGCACGATGTCGTCGGCGAAGCGGTGCACCAGCGAGCGCCATTCCGCGAGCGAGCCACGGTAGGTTCGCACCAGGATGGGCCGCCGCGCCGGCACGTCGCGCACCTCGCCCTCGAGCGTCACTTGGCCGCCCTCCACCTTCCAGCGACCGCCGGTGACCGCCTGCACGTCGAACGGGGTCTGGCCGGCCCAGGCGCGCGAGATCAGGAACACGGCCGACTGTTCCAGGTCGGTCGCCAGCACCTCGTCGGCCTGGCGCGCCGTCGGGGCCCCGGCCGGGACGCGGCCGGAGCCGAGGGCCTCGCAGTGCAGCTGCATCCGGCGCCCGCCGCCGGCGATGTCGATGCGCACCTCGCGCGTCTGCGCGTGCGCCGGGGCCGCCACGAGCGCGAGGAGCGCCAGGAAGACGAGTCGGCGCGTCATGGCCGGGCGTACTCGAAGCCGAAGTGGATGCCGAGGTGCGAGCCGGGGAAACCCAGCGGGAGCGGCGGCAACGGATCGCTCAGAGTCACCGCGCGCAGCGAGGCCCGGTCGAAGAACTCGACGCCGCTGGCGGTCTCGAGCCGCACGGCGGAGACGCCGCCGCTGCGGCTCACGCGGAAATAGACCACCGCGCGCACCGGCCGGCCGGTCTCGAGGCCGGCGGGAGGCGTCCAGCCCTGCGCCACCTTGTTGCGGATGAGCATGAGGTAGTAGGTGAACTCGAAGTCGCGCGCATCCACGCCGACGGCCCCGCTCAGCCCGGCGCTGCCGACCCGCGCGTAGGGCAGCCCGGCGCCCGTGGCGGGCGGGGCCGCCTCCTCGCGGGCCGGTTCCGCCGGCGCCGCGGCCTTCCGCTTCGGCGGCACGAGCTTCACCCCTTCGGCCTCCTCGGGCGCGACGTCGGGCATCTTCATCTCGGCCTTCGCCGAGGGCGGCGCCGCGGGCAGCGACCGCGGCAGCGCCCCGGGCTCGAGGAGCGCGACCTGGACGACGTCGGGCCCGGCGACGATGAGCGGCTCGCTCTGGCGCACGGCGAAGAGCGCTGCCAGCACGCCCACGTGCACGAGGGCCGAGCCGGTCAGGGCGGCGCGCGTCACCGGCGGCCTTCCGGAGCGGGCGGCTGGGTCACGAGGCCGAGCGAGGCAACCCCGGCGCGGCGCATGCGCGCGATCAGCTCGACGATGGTGCCGTAGGGCACGCCGCGATCCGCCTTGAGGAACACCGGCCGCCGGGCGGCGCCAGCGCGGGCCAGGGCGTCCTCGAAGCGCTCCTGCGGCACGACGCTGTTCCCCACCGCCACCGTGCCGCCCGCCCGCACGCTCACGATGAGGCCCTCGCGCACGTCGAGCCCGCGGGTCGCCACACGCGGCAGGTCGATCTCCAGACCGCCCTGCAGGAAGGGCGCCGTCACCATGAAGATGATGAGCAGCACGAGCACCACGTCCACGAACGGCGTGACGTTGATCTCGGCCATCGGCACCCGCGGGACCCCGCCCTTCATGCCGGCGTCCCTCCCGCGCGGCGGTCGAGGTACTCGGTCACGAACGCCGAGCCGCCGTTGCCGATGAGGCGCAGGCGGGTGAGCAGGTGGTTGTACCCGATGACCGCGGGGATGGCGGCGGCCAGCCCGCCCACCGTCGCGATGAGCGCCTCGGCGATGCCCGGGGCGACCACCACCAGCGAGGCGGAGCCCTGGGCGCCGATGTTGATGAACGAGCTCATCACGCCCCAGACCGTGCCCAGCAGGCCGATGAAGGGCGACACGCTGCCGGCGGTGGCGAGGAAGCCGACGTGCCGCTCGAGCCGCGCCAGGTCGTCGGCGGCCGCGCGCTCCATGGCCCGCTGTGCCCGCTCGTAGCGGGCCTCTGGCCCCAGCGCCGCCGTGGCCGGCTCGGCCAGCGTCGCCGCGCCGACGCGGGCCAGCCGCGCCAGCGTGCCGTCCGAGCGGTGCAGCGGCGCCGGGTCGGCGGCTCCGGCCGCGCGGAAGGCGGTCAGGAACTCGCGGTCCTCGCGCTGCACGCGCACGAACAGCCGCAGCCGCTCGACGATGACCGCCCAGGTGTAGACGGAGATCCCGAGCAGGACCAGCAGGATGAATTTCGCGAAGAGGCCCGAGGAGGCCACGAGGGCGGGCACCGAGGCGCGCACGCCGATGCCGGCCTGCAGGATGAAGTCACCCAGGATCATGGGTTCCACGCTCCCTGTGAATGTGGGCCCGGGCGGGCCCGGGCTTTCGTTCTCCGGTCCCGCGCGGCGTCCTGCGCGCGAAGTCGGCTGGACATCGGACGCTAGCATAGCGACCCGGCCCCCTCAAGACCGACCGGCGCGCGGACCTTGACCGAGTTCAAGCCCGTGTCAAAAACGTGCGGCGGCCCTGCACCGCGCGAGTCAAAACCGGTAGAGTCGTAGTCCTCGGACTGCCGCGCTGCGCACCGACCGACCCGGTGCGACGGCGGAGCCGGACCCCGAAGCGAAAGGACCGAACGCGTGCGCCATCGCATCGCTTCCGCCGCCCTGCTGATGCTGCTCGTCGGCGGGCCGGCGCCGCCGGCCACCGCGGCGGATCGCGACCCGCGGGGCACGCTGCGTTCCTTCACCGTGCGCACGCTGGACGGCCACACGCTGCGCTCCTCCGACCTGCGCGGGCGGCCGCTCCTGCTTGAGTTCTGGGCGACCTGGTCGGCCCCCAGCCGGGCCAGCATGCCCGTCCTCAGCGCCCTGCAGGCCCGGCACGGTGGCCGGGGCCTGATCGTCCTGGGCCTGTGCCTCGACGACGGGCCAGCGCAAAAGGTCATCGAGTTCGCGCGGCGGCAGCGGCTGCTCTTCCCGGTGGCGATGGCGACCGAGGCCGTGCTGGAGGACTACGGCCCGATCCGCTCGCTGCCCACGACCCTCCTCATCGACCGCAAGGGCAGGATCGCGCGCCGCATCGTCGGACACCTGGACGCCGAGACGCTCGAGGGCTTCGTCAAGGAGATCCTCTGAGGGGACCGGGCACGGTCCCCCCGGAACGCCGAAGGGCCCCGCTCACGCGAGGCCCTCATCGTTTGGTGCCCGGGGCGAGACTTGAACTCGCACGGGTTGCCCCATACGCCCCTCAAACGTACGTGTCTACCAGTTCCACCACCCGGGCACTCGAATCCGTTCCGCTCAGTTCCCGCCCGCCGGGGCCGCGGGCGCCGGGGCGCCGCCGGCCGGCGCGGTGGGGGCCTGCTGCGCGCCCGAGGCGGGCGCCGTTCCCTGCGGCTGGGCCGGGGCGGTGGC
>JAXDBZ010000260.1:0-6412 GCA_034678345.1 Candidatus Eiseniibacteriota bacterium | reverse complement strand
GTCACGCCTGGGCCCCCGCCACGCGGCCCATCCAGCTGGACGGCGGCCTGGGACTGACCACCGCCGAGGACAACATGCGCGTCTACGTGGCCCGCGACCTGCGGCGCGCGCGAGCGAGCGCGCACGTCACCGTGCGCCTGCAGCGCCCGTTCTGATCCGGCCGTGCGCTCCCCGCTCCCCAGCCCGCGACCCGCCGCGCCGCCCCCGGCGCGGCTGGCCGCGCTGCTCGTCGTCCTGCTGCTGGCGGGCGCGGCCCCGGCGCGGGCGCTCGACCTCGCGGTGGACCCGCCGCGGGAACGGGGCGGCTGGGTCTGGGTGGACGCGCGGCTCGGCGATCTCTTCGCGCCCCGCGTGGCCGGCAGCCTCGCGCGCGGCATGCCGGCGACGCTGCAGCTGCACGCCGAGCTGTGGCGGAAGCGCACCGGTTGGTTCGACCGCCTCGAGAGCGCCTTCGACGCCGAGTTGCGCCTGCGCTACGACTTCCGCGCCGAGGCCTACCGGCTCGAGCGCGGCGGCGCGCGGCCGCTCGTGCTCGCCGACCTGGATTCGGTGCGGGCGGTCCTGTCGCGGCCGCTGCCCCTGCCGGTGGCGCGCGCCGCGCTGCTCGACGCCGCCGGGCGCTACGACATCGTCGTGTCGGCGACGCTGAAGCCCCTGAGCCTGGAGGACGCGCGCGAGGTGGAGGGCTGGCTCTCGGGCGAGGTGGAGAGCTCGCCGAGAGCACCCTGGGAGGTGCTGGCGATCCTGCCGTTCTCGCTGTTCGACGCGGCGCGCAACTTCGCCGGCTTCGGCGACGAGCGCGCCCGCGCCACGACGGGGACCTTCGGGCCGCGCGACCTCGGGCGCGGCGGCCGCTAGCCCGGGCTAGGGCAGCAGGACCACGCGCGCCGAGGCGCCGCCGTCACGCGTCCGCGCGAACACCACGCCCGGCTCCACGCGCCGCCCGCGCTCGTCGCGGCCGTCCCAGCTCCAGAGCTGTCCGTCGCCCGCCGCGGTGGATCGCAGCGTGGCCAGCCGGCGGCCGGTCACGTCGAAGAGGTCCAGCGCCAGCGGCGCCCGCGACCCGACCGCCGGAGCGGTCGCGCCCAGCGAGAAGACCACCGCGCCGCGGCCGGGATTGGGGACGGCGCCGAGCACGGCCGCCAGCGGCGGACCCGCCAGCGACCGCAGGAAACCCTCGAGCCCCGGCACCTGGTCGGGCGGGGTCAGGGTCGCGTTCTCGATGGTCCCGCTCGAGGTGGCCAGCGCGCCGCCGAACAGAGCGCGGAAGTCCTCGGCGAAGATCTCGTGCGGCCGATCGGCGTGCGCGGCGTCGGCGTTGTACACGCTGGCATCGAGGATGCCGCGCAGGGCGCGGTAGCGCGTCCAGGCGGCCGTGTCGCTGTCCGGCAGGTCCGCGCGCTGGACGACGTGACCCAGCTCGTGCACCACCTCGGCGTGCTGCTGCGTGCGCGGCAGCGGATACACGCCGGGCGAGAGCAGGATGAGGCCCGTCCCGGCCGCCGAGGACAGGCCCGCGCGGCGGGGGAACGGCAACAGGAACACGTCGGCCGCCACGTCCCCCAGGGGGTAGCTCACGGCCGCGAGCGCGGCCGCGACCTCGGCCGCGTCGAAGGCGTGGAAGGAGCCGTCGCCCTGGTTCGCGATGGCCGGATCGTCGACCGAGGTGACCAGCTCGTAGCGGGCGCCGCCCGGCAGCTCGAGCCACAGCAGGCCCTGCTCGTCCGTGCGGCACCAGTCCCGCAGGGTCTCGGCGGCGTCGTGGATCACGATCCCCGAAGTGGTGGGGGCGCCCTGGGCAGCGATCTCGCTCGCCCGCGCGGAGGACGGAACGGCCAGCAGCAGCCCCAGCAGCAGGGAGGCTTCGAGACAGGCGCGGGTGCGAGCGAGCGGTCCCATGCCCGTGACGAATCGCCACAAACATGCCACCGGGGCGTCCCGGGACGGGCGAATCGCTCGCCCACACCGCAGGTCCCAAACCATTTCCCAACATGGAGTTCCGGCACCGGCGCGCGGAGGTAGGAGTCGCCCGGGATTGCATCGGGCCGCGGGGGCCCCGATGGGCCGGGGCATCACACCCAGCCGCCCGGGCCCCGTGGGGCCAATGCCGCTGCCGGCCCCGGCTAGAGCTGGGCCGGCGGGGGCGTCGGAGGCGTGCCGGGCGCCGGGGGGACCGGCGGCCGCATGCCCATCAGCGACAGGAGCATGGCGCCCGTGCCGAGCGTGGCGAGCACGGCGACCAGGAGCATGCCCAGCGTGGCGAAGAAGAGCGAGAGACTCCGCGCCAGCCCCGGCGGGACCGACAGCGCCACGCCGCAGAGGAAGATCGCGGCGACCAGCAGGCTTCCCGCGAACACCGGCGCCATCAGTCCGCTCTCCCCCGCTTGGCGGCGCATGAGCCGGCAGCCCAGCACGTAGGTGCCCGCCACCTGTCCGACCCACGGCAGCATCAGCCCGAGGAGCAGCATCGGCACCGCCAGGGCCGCACCGGCCACGGCGGCCGCCATCACCACGAAGGTGACGACGACCAGCAGGAAGGGGGCCGAGACGAGCCCGAGGAAGAAGGAGCCGGCGCTCTGGCGCGAGGCGGTGCCGCCGATGCGCAGCATCAGCTCCGGGAAGAGCAGGGAGAGCAGCCAGGCCAGTGCGAGCGTGGCGAGCCAGCCGGCCAGGGCCACCGCGACCAGCAGGGTCGTCGTGGGCAGGCCCCGGCCGGGCAGCAGGCCGCCGACGGCGATGCTCTGCCCGTGCACCTCGGCGCCGGCGGGCAGCTCGAGCGCGCCGCCGACCGCCACGGCATCGCCCTCCACCCGCGCCCCGGGCAGCAGCCGCACGGAGCCGAGCACCGCGACCACGTCGCCCCCCACCGTGCCGCCGACGTCCACCGAGCCGAACACGGCGACCACGTCCCCCGGGAAGGTCTGGCCGGCCGGCACGCTGGCGTCGGCGAACAGCCGCACCATGGCATCCTCCCCCGCGTCCACCACGATGGCGCCCTCGTGCAGCGAGTCGCCGGCGTCCACCCGCACCTGGACCCGCCCGCTGTCGCGCGCGGCGTACGTGACGGCCGGCGCGAGGCCGAGAGCCGGCGCCAGGAGGGCGCAGGCGAGCGCGACGGCGCCGAAGCCGGTGCCGGAGGACGGCGCCGGGCGTCTCGCGTCAGCGACGCACGATGCCACCATGCCGCACCTCCCGGGCCGCGTGCACCCGTCTCGGACGCATCCACCACAGCAGGACCGCGCTGACCGTGACCGCCGCCCAGACGGCGGGCGCGACGCGCGGATCCGTCAACACCAGCCCGAGCGCGCGGGACACCGGGGCCAGGCGTCCGGCCGCCGCCTCCAGCCAGCTCCAGCCGATGGCCAGATTCACCGCCGACGCCCCGAGCGCGTCCAGCGCCGACAATCCGCCCCGCAACAGGTGGCGCCACAACCAGGCCGGCAGCGCGGCGAAGGCCCCGCCGCCGGTGCCGAGCAGCCACAGCGCCACGCCCGCCCCGGTGACCACCAGCCCCGCGGCGTAGCCAATCCCCAGCGCCGCCAGGCGCCGGCGCCGCACGCGCGAGGGCAGGACGTGCGCGAGGATGCGGCCGGTGAGCTCGGGCCGCGGGACGTCGAGCGGTTCCTGCTCCAGCGCGGCGATGAGGCGCCGGAACGAGTCGGCCGCCGCGGCACAGTCCGGGCAGACCGCCAGGTGCGCGCGGAAGGCCGCCGCCCGGTCGGGCGGCAGATCACCGTCCAGGAAGTCCTGGACGAACGCTCCCTGGTCGCAACGCGTCATGATCCACGCTCCAGCCGGTCCCTCAGCAACGCCCGCGCCCGGTGGATGCGGGCCTTGACCGTGCCCAGCGGCAGGTGCAGCGCCTCCGCGATCTCCTCGTAGGACAGTCCCTGCTGGTGGCGCAGCACCACCACGATGCGGTAGTGCTCCGGCAGCGCCGCGATGAGCGCGCCGGCCGACTCGGCCTCCTCCTGGCGCTCCAGCAGCTCGTCCGGGCCGAGGCCGGGATCCTGCACGTCGAGGGTCCGCTCCTCGTCGGAGCCCGGCTCGCTGCGCACGAGCGGCTGGGTCTTGACCCGCCGGCGGCGGATGTGATCGATGCTCAGCCGCGCGGCGATGGTCACCAGCCAGGCGGGGAACGGCCGGGTGGGGTCGTATCGGTCGAGGGCCTTGAACATGCGGACGAACGTCTCCTGGGTGAGGTCTTCGGCATCCTCGCGAACCCGGACCATCCGCATCGCCACCGAGTACACCTGTCGCTCGTAGCGCTCGATCAGCTCGCGGTAGGCCCGCTCGTCCCCGGCCAGACAGCGCCGGACCAGCTCGGCATCGCCGGGAATCACCGGCCGACCTTCAACTGCGCCTACGGCCCGAAGGCGGGGAAGGTTTCATGGATGCCGACATTAGGCGCCGGTTCGCGCGACGGTCAAGGGTTTGCGGGACCGCGAGTTGCCCGCCGGGGGCCTTGACGCGCCGGGGGCCCGCCCGTAGTTTCGCCCGGCGAACGCGCACCTGCCGGCTTCCCCCTCCCCGAGGAACCCATGCTGACCATCACCACCCTGAAGGCACGAGAGATCCTGGACTCCCGCGGCAACCCGACCCTGGAGGTGGACTGCCAGCTCGGCAGCGGCGCCCTCGGCCGGGCCGCCATTCCCTCGGGTGCCTCGACCGGAGAGCACGAGGCGCTCGAGCTGCGCGACGGCGACAAGGCCCGCTTCGGCGGCAAGGGCGTGCAGAAGGCGGTGCGCAACGTGGGCGAGGTCATCGCCCCGGCCATCATCGGCCTGGAGGCCTTCGACCAGGTCGCCGTGGACCGGGCGATGATCGAGCTGGACGGCACGCCGACCAAGAGCAGGCTCGGCGCCAACGCCGTGCTCGGCGTCTCCATCGCCGTGGCCAAGGCGGCGGCCGCGGCCCTGGAGACTCCGTTCTACCGCCACCTCGGCGGCGTGCACGCCCGCACCCTGCCGGTGCCGCTCATGAACGTGGTCAACGGCGGCAAGCACGCGGACAACAACGTGGATCTGCAGGAGTTCATGATCGTGCCGCTCGGCGCGCCGTCGTTCCGCGAGGGCCTGCGCTGGGCCACCGAGATCTTCCACACCCTGGCCGGCGTGCTCAAGAAGCGCGGACTGGCCACCGGCGTGGGCGACGAGGGCGGCTTCGCGCCGAACCTCGAGGACAACGAGGCCCCGCTGAAGCTCCTGGTCGAGGCGATCGAGAAGGCCGGCTACCGGCCCGGCGAGCAGGTCGCCATCGCGCTCGACCCGGCGGCCAGCGAGTTCTTCAAGGGCGGCGTCTACGTGCTCGAGGGCGAGGGCGGCCGCCGGCTGGCGCCGGCCGAGATGGTCGAGTACTACGCCGGCCTGGTGGACCGCTACCCCATCGTCAGCATCGAGGACGGTCTGGCCGAGGACGACTGGGAGGGCTGGTCGCTCATCACGAAGCGGCTGGGCGGACGCATCCAGCTGGTGGGTGACGACCTCTTCGTCACCAACGTCGAGCGGCTGGCGCGGGGCATCCGCGAGGGCGTGGCCAACTCCATCCTCATCACGCTGAACCAGATCGGCACCATCTCCGAGACGCTGTCGGCCATCGAGATGGCGCACCGGGCAGGCTACACGACGGTCATCTCGCACCGCTCGGGCGAGACCGAGGACGTCACCATCGCCGACCTGGCGGTGGGCACGAACGCCGGCCAGATCAAGACCGGCTCGCTGTGCCGCACCGACCGCGTGGCGAAGTACAACCAGCTCCTGCGCATCGAGGAGGAGCTGGGAGCGTCGGCCGTGTACCCGGGGCGATCCGCCTTCCGCCAGCGTTGACGCCGGAGGCGTCCCGGATACATCCTACGTGGTGCGGTCGGGCGCGGCGCCCGGCCGCCCACGATACGTCGCTCGCAGGGACGCGAGGCCCGGGCCCCCGGGTCGAGAGGAAGGGACAGGGAGGTCATGCGCGACATCGGCACCCGCATCCAGCGCTACCGGCTCTCGCGCTACGCCGAGCCCGAGCGGCCCTTCCGGCGCAGCCTGCGCTGGCTCTGGCTCGCCGGTGCGCTGTGGCTCGTGTGGGCGGGCTTCGTGAGCGAGCACAACTTCGTCCGGCTCGGCCGCCTCGCCCGCGAGCGCGAACGCTCGACCGCCGAGCTGAGGCGCATCCGGAACGAGGTCACCGCGCTGGACGCCAGGCTGCGCGATCCGGCGGCGCAGCGCGATCTGGCCGAGCACGCGCTGCGCGAGAAGGCGGGCATGGCCCGGCGCGACGAGATCGTCTACCGCCTGGGAGCCGCGGGCCGGACGGGGCGCGGGGCGACCGCGGACGGCGGGGACCCCGGGCGCTAGCCCGGCTTGGAGCGCCCGGGACGACGAGGCGGGGCGGGGCGCCCCGCCCCCCCCCGCCCCCGCCCCCGCCC
>JAXDBZ010000259.1:0-7976 GCA_034678345.1 Candidatus Eiseniibacteriota bacterium | reverse complement strand
TGTGGGTGGGGGGGGGGGTTGGGGGTGGGTGGGTGTCGGGGGGTGGGGCGGGCGGGGCCCCCGATGGCGCCATTCACGCCTGCACCTCCTTGCCGGTGACGCGCCGCCCGCGCTCGAGCACGATGGCGGCCATCGAGGGCAGCAGCACCGCCAGCGCCAGCAGCGCCGAGAGCGCGCTGGCGTGCGGCAGGTTGCGGTCCACGAAGGTGCGCTGCGCGATCTTGTTGCCGAGCATCTCGCTGGTCGGCCCGCCCACCAGGTCGGGCACCACGTAGGAGCCCAGTGCCGGGATGAGCGTCACCAGCATCGCGGTGAGCAGCCCGCGGCGGATGCCGGGCACGAACACGCTCCAGAAGGCGCGCAGCGCGCCCGCCCCCAGGTCCCGCGCCGCTTCGAGCAGGCGGAAGTCGAACTTCTCGGCCGCCGCGTAGATGGGCAGGATGGCGAACGGCAGCTCGGTGTACACCAGCACCAGCAGCACCGCGCCGGCGTTGTAGAGCAGCGAGCCGTCGGGCGGTACGAGCCGCAGTGCCACCAGCAGGTGCTTGAGCGGGCCCTCGGGGTGCAGCAGCACCTTCCAGGCGAAGATGCGCACCAGGAAGCTCGTCCAGAAGGGCACGATCACCGCCAGCAGCAGCGCGTGGCGCCAGCGCGGCGGCGTCCGCGCCATCACGTAGGCCACCGGCGTGGCCAGCACCAGGCACAGCGCCGTGGTCAGCGCCGACAGCCACAGCGTGCGCCACAGGATGGCCGGGTAGGCCGGGTTGCCGAGGCTGCGCAGCGTCCCGAGGGTCCAGCCGGCGCCGATGCCGCCCCACGGATCGGAGGGCCGCAGCGCGATCGCGAACACGATGACCGCCGGGACCGCGAACAGCGCCACCAGCCACAGGAACGAGGGCGCGGTGACCCACGGCTCGTGCCGCCGCTCGAGCAACCCGCGCGGCTCAGCCATCCGTCGCCTCGGGCGGCGCGTCGCCCTCGCCCACGCGCTGCGGCGGGATGCCCATGAGCGCCTCGTCGCGCTCGGCGTAGCGTTCGAGCATGAAGCCGTCGTCCGCGTGCCACTGGATCCAGGCCTCGTCCTTCCAGCGGATCGGCTGCTCGTCGAGCACGAAGCGGTTGTGCTGCTGTTCGACCGCCAGCCGGTACTCGCCGGCCCGCACCCAGAACTTCGTGTGGGTGCCCAGGTAGATGGCGTCCTCGACCACGACCTTGACCACGTTGTGGTCGGCGCTGGGCAGCGGCGGCTCGCGCGAGATGCGCACCTTCTCCGGGCGCACGCTCAGGACCACCCGGTCGCCGGCCGACAGGCCCTTGTCGTTGTAGGCGCGCAGGTCGGGGAAGCCGTCGATGGCCAGCCGCACGTGGTCGAAGTCCACGACCTCGGCCACCATCCCCTCGAAGAAGTTGCTGTCGCCGATGAAGGCGGCGACGAAGCTGGTGCGGGGCGACTCGTAGATCTCGGCCGGCGCGCCGAGCTGCTCGATGCGGCCGGCGTTCATCACCGCCACGCGGTCGGCCAGGCTCATGGCCTCGCCCTGGTCGTGGGTGACGAAGACGAAGGTGATGCCGACCTGGTCGTGGACGAGGTCCAGCTCGATGAGCATGCGCTGGCGCAGCTTGAGATCGAGCGCCCCCAGCGGCTCGTCGAGCAGCAGCACCTCCGGCTTGTTGATGAGCGCCCGGGCAATGGCCACGCGCTGCTTCTGGCCTCCCGAGATCTGGTCGATGCGCTTGTCGGCGTGCTCGCCCATCTGGATGAGGGTCAGCATCTTCTCGACCTCCTCGTCCACCTCGCGCCGTGGCCGGCGCGCGATGGTGAGGCCGAAGGCGATGTTCTGGCGCACGTTCAGGTGCGGGAAGAGCGCGTAGTTCTGGAAGATGGTGTTGACCTTGCGGCGCTCGGGCGGGACGTCGGTGAGGTCGTGGCCATCGAGCCAGACCCGGCCGCGGTCCGGGCGCTCGAAGCCGGCCAGCATGCGCAGCAGGGTGGTCTTGCCGCAGCCGCTCGGGCCCAGGAGGGAGAAGAACTCGCCCTTGCGGATGCCGAGCGTCACGCCGTCCACGGCCTTCACCCTGCCGTAGTGGCGCGAGACATCCTCGAACAGTATGAAGTCGTCCAAGGCCTCTGGTCGGTCCTCGCAGACGAGGGAGGGCTGCGCCGCGCTGCCGGAGGGATAGGTCTAGGGCAGCGTGGACGGCGAGTAAAGGACGAAGTCCCGCGCCGACACGCCGGGGGGCGCGACCGGCGACGGCCGCGCGACGGCGGGCCGGGAGCCCGTGGCCCCGGCCCGTCCGGCGACGGCCCGTGTCCCTCCGGCCCGACTACACCTCGGGCAGGGTCTCCTGCGCCCGGCGGATCATCTCCTCCGGGTACTCCTGGTCGGTGAGTTCCCCAGCGAAGTACTTCTGGTACGAGGTCAGGTCGAAGTGCCCGTGGCCGCTGGCCCCGAGCACGATCGTCCTGGCCTCGCCGCTCTCGCGGCAGCGCCTCGCCTCCTCGATCGCCGCGTGGATGGCGTGCGCCGTCTCGGGCGCCGGCAGGTGGCCCTCCGTGCGGGCGAAGAGCACCGCCGACTCGAACACGGCCGTCTGGTGGTGGGCCTCGGCCTCGATCAGCCCGAGCTCGAGCAGGTGGCAGAGGATGGGCGCCATGCCGTGGTAGCGCAGCCCGCCGGCGTGGATGGGCGGCGGCATGAAGTCGTGCCCCAGCGTGTACATCTTGAGCAGCGGGGTGAGGCCCGCCGAGTCGCCGAAGTCGTAGCGGTAGAGCCCCCGGGTCAGGCTCGGACAGGCCACCGGCTCCACCGCCACGATGCGCGTCTTCTTCCCGCCCACGATCTTGTCGCGCACGAACGGCAGGGCCAGCCCGGCGAAGTTCGAGCCGCCGCCGACGCAGCCGTAGATCACGTCCGGGTACTCGCCGGCCAGCTCGAGCTGGCGCTGCGTCTCCAGCCCGATGACCGTCTGGTGCAGCATGACGTGGTTCAGCACGCTGCCCAGCGAGTAGTTCGTGTCGCTGCGCCCCGCCGCCTCCTCGACCGCCTCGCTGATGGCGATGCCCAGCGAGCCCGGCGAGTCGGGATCGCGCGCGAGCACGGCGCGGCCCGAGCGGGTCTCCGGGCTCGGGCTGGGCACGCAGGTGCCGCCCCAGGCCTCCATGAGCAGCCGGCGGTAGGGCTTCTGGTCGTAGCTCACCCGCACCATGTAGACCTTGCACTCCATGCCGAACAGGCTGCAGGCGAAGGCCAGGGCGCTGCCCCACTGGCCGGCGCCGGTCTCGGTGGTGAGGCGCTTCACGCCCTCGATCCGGTTGTAGTAGGCCTGCGGCACGGCGGTGTTGGGCTTGTGGCTGCCGGCCGGGCTCACCCCCTCCCACTTGTAGAAGAGGTGGGCCGGGGTATCGAGCGCCTTCTCCAGACGGCGGGCGCGCACCAGCGGCGTGGGACGCCAGACCCGGTAGATCTGCTGGACCTCGTCCGGGATGTCCACGTACCGCTCGCGGCTGACCTCCTGCCGGATCAGCCCCATGGGGAAGATGGCGGCGAGGTCGTCGGGGCCGATGGGCTGCTTGGTCCCGGGGTGCAGCGGGGGCGGCAGCGGCACCGGCAGGTCGGCTTGGATGTTGTACCACTGCTGCGGCATGTCCCGCTCGTCCAGGTGGATCTTGGTCTGCGTCATGGCGTCCTCCTCGCCCATCGCGGGGCGGTCCGAGTCGCTGCGCCCTCCGGCGCCCGGGCGGGAGAACGAAGAACCCGCCGCAGGACGCCTGCAGCGGGTGGGTACGATTCTCGACCGGTGGCTACGACGGATCAGGTGACGAGCACGCCCACACTCCCCCCGCTGCGCGGTGACCATCGCCACCATCGGCTGCTGGAGAAGCGGAGCATCGGTCGCCCCTTCCTCGGGTCCGGCGCGACCCGGACGGCCCCGTGCCGCCCGACCTCGCCCCATGATTGGAACCCGGCGGGGGCTCTCGCGTCAAGTCCCCGGCCGCGGCGGCGCCCGGCCGGGCCCGGCGTCCCGCACGGAGGCGGGCATCCCGCCCGATACCGGGTTTGCGGCCCGGCCCCTCGCGCTCCTAGAATCGTGGCGCCTCTGCCGTCCACGTCCACCTCATCGGGGTGCCCCATGAGCGAACGACTCGTCGAACAGCTGTACGCGTTCATCCGCAGCGCCTCGACCGAGCTGCCCTCGGACGTCGAAGCGGCGCTGCGGGAGGCCCACCGCCGCGAGCCGCCCGGCACGTCGGCGGCCGACACCTTCGCCGCCATCCTCGACAACGTCGCCATGGCGCGGAAGAACGGCACGCCCATCTGCCAGGACACGGGCTCGATGGTCTTCTACGTCCACCACCCGGTCGGGCTGGACACCCTCGCCTTCCGCAAGGCGATCGAGGCGGCCGCCGAGCGCGCGACGAAGGCGTTCCTGCTGCGCCCCAACGCCGTCCACCCGCTCACCGGCAAGAACAGCGGCACCAACCTCGGCGTGAACGCCCCCTACGTCACCTTCAAGGCGTGGGAGAAGGACGAGGTGCGCGTCAAGCTCATGCTCAAGGGCGGCGGCAGCGAGAACGTCGGCACGCAGTACAAGCTGCCCGATGCGACGCTGGGCGCCGGCCGCGACCTCAAGGGCATCCGCAAGTGCGTCATCGACGCGGTCTTCAAGGCGCAGGGCATGGGCTGTGCGCCGGGCGTCATCGGCGTCGGCATCGGCGGCGACCGCGCCACCTCCTACCTGCTCTCCAAGGAGCAGTTCTTCCGCCGCCTCGGCTCGGCCAACGAGGACCCGGCACTGGACACGTTCGAGAAGGAGCTGCACGCCGATCTGAACCGGCTCGGCATCGGGCCGATGGGCTTCGGCGGCCTGACCACCGTGCTCGACGTCTTCGCCGGCTGGCAGCACCGTCATCCCGCCACCTTCTACGTCTCCGTCTCGTACATGTGCTGGGCCTGCCGGCGCAAGGAGATGACCATCCGCAACGGGGAGGCCTTCCATGATCCGGCTTGAGATCCCGATCCCGGAGGCGAGGATCCGCGAGCTGAAGGTCGGCGACACCGTGCTGCTGAGCGGCATCGTCGTGACCGCCCGCGACGCCGGGCACAAGCTCATGGTCGAGGAGCGGCCGCACTTCCTCGACGACCTGCTGCGCGAGGGGGTCATCTACCACTGCGGCCCGGTGGTGAAGAAGGAGGGCGAACGCTGGAGCTTCGTCGCCGCCGGCCCCACCACCAGCGCCCGCGAGGAGCCCTACCAGGCGAAGGTGATCGAGAGCTACGGGGTGCGCGGCGTCATCGGCAAGGGCGGCATGGGCCCGGCCACGCTCGAGGCCTGCCGCAGGTTCGGCGCCGTGTACTTCCACGCCGTGGGCGGCTGCGGCACCTCGATCGCGCAGTCGGTCCGGGAGGTCGTGGCGGTGCACAAACTCGAGGAGTTCGGCACGCCCGAGGCCTTCTGGGTCACCCGGGTCGTGGACTTCCCGGTCATCGTCACCATGGACGCGCACGGCAACAGCGTCCACGAGACGGTGCGAGCCGCCTCGAAGAAGGTGTACGACGAACTGATGAAGGGCTGAGCGCCCCGCACACGACGGGGGCCGCGCCGGTTCGGCGCGGCCCCCGTCCACGTGTCCGGCCGGGCTACTTCAGGCCGCGGTGCTCGAGCAGGGGCTCGACCACCGGGTCGCGCCCGCGGAAGCGCCGGTACAGTTCGGCCACGTCCTCGCTCGCCCCCTTCTCCAGCACGTGCGTGCGGAAGGCGCGCGCCGTGGCCTGGTCGAACAGGCCCTTCTCCTGGAAGGCGGCGAAGGCGTCCGACGACAGCACTTCGGCCCAGATGTAGGCGTAGTAGCCGGACGAGTAGCCGCCCGAAAAGACGTGCCGGAAGTACGGCGTCCGGTAGCGCGGCTCGATCCAGCGCGGCAGGCCGATGCGTTCCATCGAGGCCTTCTCGAACGCCAGGGCGTCGTGCTCCTTCGCCTCGGCGAGCGTGTGCCAGTCCATATCGAGGTAGGAGGCCGCCAGGTACTCCACCGTGGCGAAGCCCTGGTTGAACTTCCGCGCCTGCCGGATCTTCTCCACCAGCTCGAGCGGGATGGTCTCGCCCGTCTGGTAGTGCTTCGCGTAGGTCGCGAGCACCTCGGGTTCGGTGGCCCAGTTCTCCATGATCTGCGAGGGCAGCTCGACGAAGTCGCGCGGGATGTTGCCCAGGCTGGCGTAGCGGATCTGCGACAGGATGGCATGCAGGCCGTGGCCGAACTCGTGGAACAGGGTCTCGACGTCGTCGAGGCCCAGCAGCGCCGGCTGCTCGGGGGTCGGCAGGCCGAAGTTGCAGCAGTTGGCGACGACCGGCCGCACCATCTTCCCGTCCTGGAGCCGCGGGCTGCGGTACTCGGTGGACCAGGCACCGCCGCGCTTGCTCGGCCGGGCGCTGTAGTCCACGTAGAAGAGGGCGAGATGCGAGCCGTCGGCGTCCTTGACCTCGTAGGCCTTCACCGTCGGGTGGTAGACCGGCACGCCGGTGACGGGGGTGAAGGTGATGCCGTAGAGCTTCGTGGCCACGTCGAAGGCACCCTGCCGCACGCGCTCCAGCTCGAAGTACGGGCGCAGCGCGCTGTCGTCCAGGTCGTAACGCTGCTTGCGCACCTTCTCGGTGTAGTAGGACCAGTCCCACGGCTCGAGCGCGAAGTCCCCGCCGTCGGTCGCGATCGCCCCCTGCAGGTCCGCGGCCTCCCGCTTCGCGACCTGGACGGCAGGCGCCCACAGCTGGTCGAGCAGCCCGTCCACGCGGTCCGGGGTCTTGGCCATGCTCACGTCGAGCACGAAGTCGGCGTGGGTCCGGTAGCCGAGCAGCTGCGCGCGCTCGGCCCGCAGCGCCGCCATGCGCCCGGCGATGGCGCGGTTGTCGAGCGAGTCGCCGCGGGCGCAGCGCTCGAGGTAGCCCTGCAGGTACTGCCGGCGCAGCTCGCGGTTCTGCGCCTGCTCGAGGAACGACCGGTCGCCCGGCATGCGGTGCAGCGTGAACAGCCACTTCCCGTCGAGGCCGGCCCGCTTCGCGTCGGCCGCCGCCGTCTGCACCACCGCCTCGGAGAGGCCGGCCAGGTCGGCGGGGACGTCGATGACCAGCTGGAAGGCGTTCGTGCTCTGCAGCACGTCGTCGCCGAACTTCACGTTCAGCGCCGCCAGCTCCGTGTTGATGGCGCGGAAGCGTTCCTTCTGCGCCGGCGTGAGCAGCGCGCCGCCGCGGACGAAGCGCTTCCAGGTGTTCTCGAGCAGCTTGGCCTGGTCGGGGGCGAGCTTCAGCTTCGCGCGCGACTCCCAGACGGTCTTCACCCGCTGGAACAGCTTCTCGTTCAGCGTGATGTCGTCGTTGTGCGAGGCCATCAGCGGCGAGACCTCGCGGTCGATCGCCTGCAGCTCCGGGCTGGTCTCGGCCGAGCTGAGGTTGTTGAAGCAGAGGTCGATCCGCTCGAGCAGCAGGCCCGAGTTCTCCAACGCCTCGACGGTGTTGGCGAAGGTCGGCTTCGTCCGGGCGCCGGCGATGGCCTCGACCTCGGCGGTGTGCCGCTCGATGGCGGTGCGATAGGCGGGCAGGTAGTGCTCGGGCTCGATCTCGTCGAAGGGCGGCACGCCGAACGGCGTCTTCCACTCGGCCAGCAGCGGGTTCATCGGGGCACCCCCGGCGGACGACACGGCGGCCGGCAGGGCGGCCAGCACCAGGGCAAGGGTCAGCCACGTTCGCATCGGTACGGTCTCCTCTGGTTCGGTGACTCGGGCACGGTCGCGCTCCCCGGTCAGGAGCGGCCGCCCTCCTCTTGCTTCTTCTTCGCGCGCTCCATGGCCGCGCGCAGGGCGATCGCCATCGTCGTCAGCTCCGGCTCGCTGCCGGCCCCGGCCGGCGGGATCACGATGCGCTCGGGCCCGCGGGGACGCGCGCCGCCGGAGCGGCCCGGCTCGCCGCGCCCGCCACGACCGCCG
>JAXDBZ010000258.1:0-3931 GCA_034678345.1 Candidatus Eiseniibacteriota bacterium | reverse complement strand
TCGACGACGGGCGCCGGCTCTGCCGGTCGTGGCGTCACGTCCACTTCGACGACGGGCGCCGGCTCTGCCGGTCGTGGCGTCACGTCCACTTCGACGACGGGCGCCGGCTCCGCCGGCTCCGCCGCCGCTTCCGCCTCGATGACCGGCGCCGGCTCCGGAGCGACATCCACCCCGGCGACGGGCGCCGGCATGGACTCCTGTGCCGGGGCCGGGCTCCCGGCGGCGCTCCGGAAGCCGAGCATCATCACGGCGCAATCGACGTGACCGGGCGTGATCGTGTCCTCGCCGGCGGTCCTCGCCAGCGCGATGGCTTCGCCCGCCAGCCGGTCCACCTCGCCCGCGATGCCGTGCGTGAGACGGTGAAGGGCCGCGCAGGCCTCGCTCGTGAACAGGGACTCCGCCCCGCCGCCCGCGATCGCGACGCGGTGGCGGACGTAGGCCTCGGTCTCGGCGGCGTTCATCGGCTCGAGCCGGTAGCCCGCGGCGATGCGCTGGCGCAGCGCGACGTGAGCCGGGTCGGCCAGCGCCTCCTCCAGCTCGGGTCGTCCGACGAGGATGATCTGCAGCAGCGCCTGCCCGCCGGCCTCGAGGTTCGAGTACAGGCGGAGGTCGTCGAGCAGCGGCCGGGCGAGATCCTGGGCCTCCTCGACGACCAGGACCGCGGCGCGGCCCGTGGCCGCCACGGCCCGCAACCTGGTCTCGATCCCCTCGCCGGGGCCCGGAGGAGTCCCGTCCGCCGGCGGCTCGAAGCCGCCGAGGACCTGCTCCAGGAACTCCTCGCGCGTGAGTGCGGGCGAGGCCGTGATTGTCACCCGGACGTGCGGCCCGCTGGCCGCGAGCGCGGCCTCGACGGCGACCGATCGGCCGACGCCGGGCAGGCCGGTCAGCAGCGTGAGGGGCTCCCGGCCCTCCAGGGCGCGGCGCAGGTGCGCGACCGCCTCGCGGTGGGCGCGACCGGGGACGAGGAAGCGCGGATTGTGGCCGTCCGCGAACGGGTTCTCGCTGAAGCCGAACGGATCGTTGGGCATGACCGGCATCCCTGGCCAGTGTGAGGGGAGGGACCTACCGGCCGGGTTATCGGCACGTTCCCGCGGATTCTTGCGTGTCGCTCCGGGGGCCGGGGAGGGCACCGGCCGGCCCGTCCGGACTCAGCCGGCGTACCACAGCACGGCGAAGAAGTGGCACACGGTGCCGGCCAACACGCACATGTGCCAGAGCGCGTGCGCGAAGCGCCAGCGCGACGTGTAGAAGTACACGCCGCCCGAGTAGGCCACGCCGCCGGCCAGCAGCCACAGCAGCCCCGCCGGTCCCACCTCGCGCCAGAACGGCCGCGCCGCGGCCAGCACGATCCAGCCCAGCCCGAGGTACAGCGCGTTCGACAGCAGCGGATGCGACAGAGCGCGCCTGGACTTGAGGACGATGCCGAGCACGGCCAGCCCCCAGACCACGCCGAACAGCGTCCAACCCCATGGTCCGCGCAGGGCGCCGAGCGTGAAGGGCGTGTAGGTGCCGGCGATGAGCAGGTAGATGGCGCCGTGGTCGAGCACGTGGAAGACGCGCTTGGCCGTCCGGTGGGTGAGGGCGTGGTAGAGGGTGGACGACAGGTAGAGCGTCAGCATCGAGAACAGGAAGACGCTCGAGCCCACCACGTCCCACGCCGAGCGTCGCTGCACGGCGGCGACGAGCAGGAACGGCGCGCCGGTCAGCACGGCCAGCACGCCGAGGCCGTGCGTGACGCTGTTGGCGATCTCCTCCCCGGTGGTCTGGGGCCGCTTCGCGCGCCTCACGAGCCGATGAGCGCCGCGTGCAGCGCGCGGGCCGCGTCCGCGGCGCGGCCGCCGGGCACGCGGAAGACGAGCGCCGTGGGGGAGAGGCGCAGCTCGAGGAAGTCCACGCCCGCCCGCTCGAGGGCCGCCTCGGCACGGGCCGCCTCGTCCGCGCCGAGGCCCAGTCCGACGGCCGAGACGAAGGCGAGGCCGTGCTCGACGCGCAGCGACCAGCCGCCGCCGGCCAGGCCGGCGAAGGCCCCTTCCAGCGCCGCGGCGTCCTCGCGCGAGCCGGTCCAGCGGAGCGTCGCGCTCGCGTCGGCCGGGCGCTCGTGCGCCACCAGCTCCAGCTCGGCGAACGCATCGGCCACCGCCTCGATCAGGCGGCGGGCCGCGCCGTGGCCGCCCGTTCCGCCCGCCGCCACGACGACCGAGCAGTCGTCGCGGTGCGCCACCGCCTCCACCCGCGGTCCTTCCATCGCGAAGTCTCCGATCTCGGTGCCGGGCGACTCCTCGAACGACGAGCGCACGGCGAGCGGCACGCCTTCGCGGGCCGCCAGGTCCACGCAGCGCGCGTGCAGGACGCGCCCGCCCAGATGGGCGAGCGACGAGCACACGCGGTAGTCCAGCCGGGGAATCACGCGCGCCCCGGGCACCTCGCGCGGGTCGGCGCTGAAGACGCCGGCCACGTCGGTGTACGTCTCGCAGCGCGCCCGGTCGAAGGTCGCGGCCAGCGCGACCGCGGTGGTGTCGGAGCCGCCACGGCCGAGCGTCGTGACCTCCTTCGTCTCGGGGTTCACGCCCTGGAAACCGGCGACGATGACGACCCGGCCCTGCTCCAGCTCGCGGCGCAGGCGCTCGGGGCGCACGGCGACGATGCGCGCGGCGCCGTGCCCGCCATCGGTGAGGATGCCGCTCTGCGAGCCGGTGAAGGAGATGGCCGGCACGCCGAGGTCCCCCAGCGCCATGGCCAGCAGCGCCATGCTGACGCGCTCGCCGGCGGTGAGCAGCATGTCCAGCTCGCGGCGGCTGGGGCTCGGCGAGACCTCGCGGGCCAGCCGCAGCAGCTCGTCGGTGGCCTGGCCCATGGCCGAGACCACCACCACCATGTCGTTCCCGGCGCTGCGGGCCGCGGCCACCCGGCGGGCCACCGCGCGGATGCGCTCGGGCCCGTCCACCGAGGTGCCGCCGTACTTGTGGACGAGGACGGTCATGGCGGGGAGTTATAAGCGTTCTCGGGCTGGAGCGCATCCCCGGGGCCCGGTGGCACCCGGCCGGTCGGGCCGCGGCCGCCCGGGCGCGCTTCCCCTTGTCCCGGGCCGCCTTGACGGCCCCGGGCCCGGCTGGCTAAGATGCCCGCCCTTTGAAGGTCTTCGAGCGGAAGTAGCTCAGCCCGGTAGAGCGCCACCTTGCCAAGGTGGATGTCGCGGGTTCGAATCCCGTCTTCCGCTCCATCTGTCGCGGGGCCGGCCGAGGCTCCGGATTCGGGGCTCTCCCGGGGTGCGGCTCGGCGGGCCCCGTGGCGTTTCGCCCGGGAGGTGGCCATGGCCCCCCAGCGCCGCAAGTCCCCGCGCCCCGCGCGCCGCCGCCCGTCCACCCGGGTGGCCACCCGCCCCCTGCAGGACGGTCCCGCCGTGCGCCGCGCCGTGGCGGCGCTCATCCGCGCCCTCGGCCTGGACCCGGTCACCGAGCCCGAACTCGTCCAGACCCCGGCGCGCGTCGCCGACCTCTACGCCGAGATCTTCGCCGGGCTCGAGCCCGGCGCCGAGCCCAGGCCCGTCACCTTTCCGCTGGCCGGCGCCGGCATCCGGGCGGGGAGCAAGGCGGGCGACCTGGTCGTGGTGCGCGAGCTGCCCTTCTACTCGCTCTGCGTGCACCACTTCGTGCCCTTCTTCGGCCGCGCCCACGTCGCCTACCTGCCCGGCCGCCGGCTCGTCGGCCTCTCGGGCGTGGCGCGCGTGCTCGAGTTCTACGCGCGCCGCCCACAGCTGCAGGAGCGCCTCGGCGCGCAGGTGGCCGACCATTTGATGCGGCTGCTGCGGGCGCGCGGCGTGGCGGTGGTGATCGAGGCGCGGCACCTGTGCATGGAGATGCGCGGGGTGCGCAAGCGCGGCGTGTTCGAGACGCGCGCCCTGCGCGGCGAGCTGGCGAAGCCCGAATGGGCG
>JAXDBZ010000257.1:0-2810 GCA_034678345.1 Candidatus Eiseniibacteriota bacterium | reverse complement strand
GCCGACGCGCGCGTGCGGGCGGACGCCACGCAGGTCACCCAGGTGCTCCTGAACCTGGCCATCAACGCCCGCGACGCGATGCCGCACGGCGGCACGCTCACCCTGCGCACCTTCCTCTCCGGCGGCGACCGCGGTCCCGCGGCGGAGCCCGACAGCCACGTGACCGTCGCCGTCAGCGACACCGGCCATGGCATCGCCCCGGAGGTCGTGCCGCACATCTTCGAGCCGTTCTTCACCACGAAGCCGGTGGGGCTGGGGACCGGGCTGGGGCTGGCGACCTCCTACGGCATCATCGAACAGAGCGGCGGGCACATCACCTTCCACACCCGGGTCGGCGAGGGCACGACCTTCCTCGTGCACCTGCCGCGGGCGCGGGATGCCGGCGCGGAGGACGCGGCGAGGCCGGAGCCGGCCCCGGGCGGGGCCGAGACGGTGCTCGTGGTCGAGGACGAGGAGATGGTCCGCGCCGTGGCCGCGGCCAGCCTGCGGGCCAGGGGCTACGCCGTGCTGGAGGCCGCGAACGGCAGCGAGGCGCTGGCGCTGGCCGCGCGCCACGCGGGGCCCATCCACCTGCTGGTCACCGACGTGGTCATGCCGCAGATGGGGGGCGTGGAGCTGGCCGGGAACCTCACCCGGCTGCGGCCGGGCACGCGCGTGCTGTACGTGTCCGGCTACACGGACGAGCCGCGCGTCCTGCGGGCCGCGTACGGGCGGACGGACCACTTCCTGCCCAAGCCCTACGTGGGCGAAACGCTGGCGCGCCGGGTGCGCGAGATCCTGGACGCGCCGCCCGGGTAGCTAGCGGCTCCCGCCGCGGGAACGGGCGAAGTCGATGAAGCCGCGCTCGCCGTCGGTGCCGACGAGCCGGACGCGCACCCGATCCCCGACGTCGAGTCCCTCGCGCCCCCGACCGAGCCGGCCCTCGACCGGCGGCTCGAGCACGCGCACCCAGGTGCCCTTGGGGGCGGCACCGGTGACGACGCCGTCGAAGTCGTCGCCGACGCGGTCGCCCAGCAGGCAGGCGGCCGCCGACTTGCGCACCAGCCGCTCGACCTTCTGGGCGTCGTCCTCGCGCCGCGTGCAGGCGGCGGCCAGTCCCTCGAGCGTGGGACGGTCGTAGGGGACCGGCGCGCCGGCCAGCGCCGCCCGCAGCAGCCGCTGCGTGACGAGGTCCGGGTAGCGCCGGTTGGGCGCGGTGGAGTGGGCATACTCGCCGACCGCCAGGCCGAAGTGGCCGGTGACCCGTTCGCCGGGGAAGGTCGCGTCGTACTCCCCGCTGCCCAGCAGCTTGATGACGGTCAGGGACAGGTCGGGGAAACGCAGCGGATCGGCGGCGCGGCGCCGGGCCAGGAACTCGCTCAGCGCCCGCGAATCGGGCGCCTCGGGCAGCTCGTCGCCCTGCCGGTGGGCGATGTCCACCAGCCGCGGCCACCGCTCCGGCGAGCGCACGACCCGCCGCACGACCGGGAAGCCGCGCGCGGCGAGGAAGCGGGCGGTCACGCCGTTGGCGGCGATCATGAAGTCCTCGATGAGCTCGCGGGCGCGGTCGCGCTCCTCGACGACCAGGGCCGCCACCCGGTCGCCGTCGAAGCGGACGCGCGTCTCCAGCGTCTCCAGCGCCAGCGCGCCGCGCTCGTAGCGGTGCGCCTGGAGCCGCCGGGCGGCCTCGTCCTGGAGGCGGAGGTTGGCCTCCAGTCCCGGCACCGCCGCCGCCGCCGCGGGCAGCGGGCCGTCGCCCCCGAGCCATGCGCCCACGGCGGGGTAGGCCAGCTGCGCGTGGTTGTGGACCACCGCCCGGTACACCGCCTCCTCGCCGGCGCCCCCCGCGGCGTCCACGGTCGTCTCGACGACGAGGGCGAGCCGGTCCTGGCCGGGGTTCAGCGAGGTGAGGTCGGTGCTGAGGCGCTCGGGCAGCATGGGGAAGACCCGCGCCGGCGTGTAGACCGAGGTCGTGTTCGCGGCCGCGTGGGTGTCGAGCGCGCTGCCCGGGGCCACGGCGGCGCTCACGTCGGCGACGGCCACGCGGATCCGCACCCGGTCGCCGGGGAGCTCCTCCGCCACGGTGAGCTGGTCGAGGTCGCGCGAGTCGTCGTTGTCGATCGAACACCAGGGCAGGCCGCGCCGGTCGTGCACGTCGCCGCCCGGCACCGCGGCCGGCGGCTCGAGCCGCTCGGCCTCGGCCAGCGCCGCCAGCGGGACGTCGGGCTCGAGGCCGTAGTCCACCATGGCGCGGTGCGCCACCCGCAGCAGCAGCGCGCGGTGCGACCCGGCGGGGGCGCTCACGCGCCGCCCGCGCGCGGCGGCGCGTCCGCCGCGGTGACCGAGTGGGCGATGGCCGGGGTCGCGGCCTCCGTGCCGGTGGTCAGGCCGTCGCGCAGGGCGGCGAACGCCTCGTCCGGGCTGTCCACGAAGCGCATCAGCCCCAGGTCCTCCGGCGCGATCATGCCGAGGCGCGCCAGCGCCTCGAAGTCGACGAGCGGCTTCCAGTGCTCCGAGCCGTAGAGGAGGATGAGGATGCGGCGGTCGAGCTTGTGCGTCTGCGCCAGCGTCAGCATCTCGAACAGTTCGTCGAGCGTGCCGAAGCCCCCCGGGAAGGCCACGAAGGCGCGGGCGAGGTGGGCGAACCACAGCTTGCGCATGAAGAAGTAGTGGAACTCGAAGAGCAGACCCGGCGTGATGAAGGGATTGGGATGCTGCTCGAACGGCAGGCTGATGTTGAGCCCGATCGTCCGGCCGCCGGCGTCCCCGGCGCCGCGGTTTGCCGCCACCATGATGCCGCCGCCCCCGCCCGTGCAGACGAGGAACCGCCC
>JAXDBZ010000256.1:0-8447 GCA_034678345.1 Candidatus Eiseniibacteriota bacterium | reverse complement strand
GTCCGCATCCGGCGCTTCGTCCCGGCCCGCGGCGCCCGCGTGCTGCTCGAGTTCGACCGCGCCCGTCCGGCGCTGATCGAGGGACCGCGCGCCATGGCGTTCGCCGCCGGACTCGATCCGCAGAGCTCCGACCTGCCGGTGAGCGGCGCCTTCCTGCCCCTGGTGCACCAGGTGGTCAAGGTGCTCGGCCGCGGCACGGCCGCCGCGTCGCTCGCGCCCGGCGACCGCTACGGCGCGCCCGCCGCCACCGGCGCCTGGCGCATCGAGGACGAGCGCGGCGGCGACGTGCCGTGCGCGCGGTCGGCCACCGGCGGCGCGACGCGGCTGCTCTCGGCCCCGCTCGAACAACCCGGCCTCTACCGCGTGCTCGACGGCGGGACCGTGCACGCCACCTTCGCGGTGAACCCCGACCCGCGCGAGTCGGACCTCGCCGCCTTGCCCGGCGCCGCGCTCGTCCGCGCTTTCCCCGCGGGCCGCGCGCGGATCCTCGCGCCCGGCGCGGACCTGGCGCGGCGGGTGCGCGAGGCGCGCTACGGTCGCGAACTGTGGGGCTGGTTCGTCGGCATGGCGCTGGCGCTGCTCGCCCTCGAGAGCCTCGTCGGCCGCTGGGGGATGGCGCCGGCGGGGCGCGGGGAACGATCCTGACCGGCCCCACCGGAGGAGCTTCGCCGTGAGGACCATCGGCATCGTCGGCGGGTTCACCTGGCTGGCCACCGCCGACTACTACCGCATCATCAACGAGGAGGTCGCGGCCCGGCTCGGCGGGCGGCACTCCGCGCGCATCGTGCTCCACAGCGTGGACTTCGAGGAGCACATGGGGCTGCAGGACCGCGGCGGCTGGCCGGCGGTGACCGAGGAGGTCACCGCCATCGGCCACGTGCTCAGGGCGGCCGGCGCCGGCTTCCTCGTGCTGACGGCCAACACGCTGCACCGCGTGGCGGAACCGGTGGAGGCGGCGGTGGGGCTGCCGATCCTGCACGTCACCGACGCCACCGCCGCGGCCCTCCGCGCCCGCGGCCTGCGCACCGTGGGGCTGCTCGGCACCCGCTTCACCATGACGGGCGACTTCTGGGTCGGGCGCATGGCAGAACGGCACGGCATCCGCGTGCTGGTCCCGCCCCCGGAGGGCATCCGCGAGGTGGACCGGATCATCTACGACGAGCTGGCGGCCGGGCGCATCGAGGACAGCTCGCGGCAGGCGTGCCTCCGCGAGATCGAGCGGCTCACGGCGGGCGGCGCCGAGGCGGTGGTGCTCGGTTGCACGGAGCTGCAGCTCCTCGTCCGCCCGGGCGATGCGCCCGCGCCGCTCTTCGACACGCTCGAGCTGCACGCGCGTGCCGCCGCGGCGCGGGCGCTGGCGGACTGAGCCCGCCGCTACTCCTCCAGCCCGCCCTCCGGAACGAGGTCCGGTTCGTCCAGCGCGTCCGTCCGCACCAGCTCGTCGAGCAGCGGCTCCCAGGCGTGGATGAGCGCGGCGTAGGCCAGGTCCTCGGCCGGCGGCAGGTCGTCGAGGAAGACCGGCCCGGAGGCCCCGGGGTAGAAGCGCGGCAGCAGGTCACGCCGGTAGGAGGGCCGGCCGCGCGCGCTCTTGACGCCCTGCAGCACGTCCCGCAGCGCCGTCCGCTCGCCCGCCACCGCCTTCCAGCGTGTCTCGACGCGGCGGGCGCGCTCGGGATCTCCCTTCCGCACGGGGTCCGAGACCAGCGCGTAGGCGCCGGGGTCCAGCCCGGGCGCCAGCGCGGTCCAGAGCGTGCGCGCCGTGAGCGAGCGCCGCACCGGCTCCCGCGCGATCGTGACCTCCTCGTCGGTGGAGATCAGCTCGTACTCCACCTCGACCGTGACGGTCCGCTCGCGCGCCACCACGTCCATCGGCACGTCCACCCAGCGCTCGACCTCGTGCCCCTGCTCGTCCTTCTCCTTCACCCGCTGCAGGACGACGTCGTCGAAGCGGTCCGTCCGCGTGTCGGTCTCGCTGCCCCCGAGCATCCCCCACACGACCCGCCGGGCCCCCAGTCGGCGGCCGATGCGGATGGCCTCCTCGCGGGACAGGCGGCCCAGCTCGTCCAGGGTCATGGTGCGCTCGATCTCGACCGCCGGCACCACCCGGGTGAAGCGCGCCCGGCGCTCGTCGAGCCGCCGCGCGATCGCGCTGCGCCAGGCGTCCGCCACCTGGCGGCCGAGCGCGGCCTGCGAGGACGTGCCGCGCAACGGCAGGATGGCGACCCGGGTGAGGGCCCGGTCCGACGCCCGTTGGGCCAGCCGCGCGACGTCCGCGTAGCCGGGCACGAAGCGCTCGACCCCGGCGAACGCGTCGACGGCGGCTTTGGGGCGCCCGGCATCGAGCGCGGCCGTGCCGCGGTCGTAGTGGATGCGGGCAGCGGCGTGGCGCAGCGCGCGCTCGTCGCGCGCCCAGGTGGAGTCCACCGCCGCGGTCGTGTAGCGCGCCGCGCGCGCGCGGAAGGCGGCGAACTCCACCGCCTGCTCCGCCGCCACCAGCGTGTCGGCCGCGGCCACCGCGCGGATGCGGCGCTGCCAGTCGTCGGCGATCTCCCGCGCCGCGGCCTCGGCGATGGCCCGCGCGCGGACGTTGCCGGGCTGCTTGTCGAGGGCCTTCGCGGCCAGGTCGAAGGCCCGCTGCGCGTCGCCTTCGGCCAGCGCGGCGTCGCCGCGGCGCGCCAGCTGGGAGGGCCCGGCGCAGGAGAGGGCGAGCAACGCGAGCGGGACGAGCCAGCGGGCGGATCTCACGGTCATCGAGGGCCTCCCTTCCGGGTGCGGACGCGGCCGGCGCGCCCGGCCGCACTCTATCACGGGGTGCGGGTGGCCGGGCGCGGAACGGGCGCCCCGCCGGGCAGGTACGCGGAAGCCCCCGGCGCCTTCCGGCGCCGGGGGCTCGTCGCTTCGGCCGAAGGCTACTTCTTCTCGATCTCCACGCCCTTGGGCAGCGCGTCCGGGTTCAGGACCTGGAGCACGACCCGGCGGTTCGCCGCGTAGTCCTCGTCGGTCTTCTCCGGCGACACGGCCAGCTTGCCCTCGCCGTAGCCCTTGGCGGTGTAGTTGTCGGCGGCGAGGTGGAAGTGCGCCAGCAGGTAGTCACGCACGGAGGCGGCGCGGGCCTCGCTCAGCCGCTGGTTGTAGGCGGCGGTGCCGCGCGAGTCGGTGTGGCCCTGGACCTCGACCTTCAGGGCGCCGAACTTCTCGAGCGCCTCGCCGGCCTCGTTCAACTTGGCCTCGGACTCGGGCAGCAGGTTGGCCTTGGCCGTCTCGAAGTACACGTCGTGCAGCACGATGCTGCCGGTCTCGAGCAGCTGCTTCTCGACCTCGGACTGCTTCGGCGCGGGCGGGGGCGGCGGCGGCGCCGGACGCTCGATCTCCTGCGCGGGCGGGGGCGGCGGCGGCGTGGCCGGGACCTTGAGGGCCTCGAGCTGGCTCGCGCTGCAGCCCTCCTTGTTCACCTTCTCGCCCTTCGGCGTGTCCGGGCACTGGTCCACGCCATCGCAGACCCCGTCGCCGTCCGCGTCCAGGTGGCAGCCCCGTTCGTCCACGATGCAGCCCTTGGGCGTGTTGTTGCAGTAGTCCAGCCGGTCGAAGACTCCGTCACCGTCGAAGTCCACGGCGGGCCAGATGTAGCAGGGAGCCGCGGGGTCACGGTAATCCGCGGCGGTCGGCATCTCCGCTGCAGCCACGGACACCAGACCGACCAGCAGCGCGAGGACGAACATGACGCGAGGGAACGACATAGAGACGACCTCCTCCCTGAATGCCGGGATGCGGGACGCGGTCGCGGCCCGGTCGCCGGCGTGTCGAGTGGCGGAGTTATACCGCGTCCCGGCGACGCCCGCCAAGCGCGGCGTAAGGGCGTCCGGGTGCCGGGTATGAGCCGCCGGGCGCGGTCCGGGCCCGCCGTCGCCGCCGTCCCGCAGGCGCATCGGGTTGCGGTCGCGTCTCCTGCGGGGCTCCGATTCGCCGCCTTGAGGCCCCGGTCGGCGGTTGCTAGGCTGCGGGCGCCTCGTGGCGGACCCAGGGAATCGGTGGCCCCGGGGCACGACGACGAGACGCACCCGAGTACCGCCCGGGAGATCCCTGCGGCGGGTTTTTGGCATGCTCCGCGGAAGGGGGAGGCGCGTGTCGGACCAGTTCTCGACGCCGGGCGGCGCCTTCCTGCGGGACGAGCTGGCCGAGCGCCTCGCGCGCCTCGCCGACCGGCTGCCCGAAGCGGCGGGCCTGCTGGAGGCCTGCCGTCCGGGTGCCGGGCGCGCCGGGGTGCGCGGTCTCGCCGGTTCCGCCCGCGGCTACCTGGCCTCCTGGCTACAGCGCCGCACCGGCCGCACGCTCCTCTACGTCGTCGCGCACGGCGACGCGTACGAGGAGGCCCGCGACGACCTCGAGTACTTCCGCGGGCCGGGCGCCACCCTGGCCCTGCCCGAGCCGGACACCCTCCCCTACGATCCGTCCTCGCCGCACCCCGGCATCACGGCGCAGCGCCTCGAGACCCTGGCGCGGCTGGCCGCCGGCGACGGAGCCGGGGTGGTGCTGGCCACCGTGCGCGGCCTGCTGCAGCGCGTGCCACGCCCCGAGCGGCTGCGCCGCGCGGTGCTCGAACTGTCCGTGGGGAGCGACTACGACCCCGGCGCGCTCATGGAGCGCCTGGTCTTCCTGGGCTACGAGCGCCTGCCCGAGGTGGAGGCGGTCGGGCAGTTCGCGCGGCGGGGCGGCATCCTCGACGTCTACGCCAGCGGCCTGGCCGACCCGCTGCGCCTCGAGTTCGACGGCGACACGCTGGTCTCGTTGCGGCGCTTCGACGCCTCGACCCAGCGCTCGCTGGAGCAGCTCCCCACGGCGCGGGTGCTGCCGCGCACCGAGGTGGTGATCGAGCCGGGCGCGGTCCCCGCGGACGAGGGGCCGCTGTTCCACGACGGCATGGAGCGCTTCGCCGCGCGCTACGATCCCGACCCCGGCACGCTCTTCGACTACCTGCCGGCCGACGTCGTCGTCGTGCTCGACGACCCCGGCGGCCTGCGCGCGCGCGCCGCCGACCTGGACGAGCTGGTGGCCCGCGGTCACGACGAGGCGCGCGGGCCCTACCCGTCGGTCTCGCCGCCGGCGGCGCTGTTCCTGCCGGGCACGGACTTCGACGCGCTCGTCGCTTCGCGGCCGGGCGTGGACTGGCTCGGGCCGGTGCGCGAATCCGACGCCGCGCGCCACGCGGTGACGCTGGCCCTGGACTGCGCCCCCGCCGAGCCGGTGCAGCGCTCGATCGAGCGGCTGCGCGGACAGCTCGCCGAGCTGGGCGCGAACGGCATCGAGCCCGTGGTGCTGTGCGACAACCCGGGCCAGCGCGACCGCCTAGCCGAGCTGCTGGGCGAGACCGGCGCCACGCTGGGGGTGGGGCTGGTCTCGGCCGGCTTCACGCTGCGCGGGGCCGGCCTCGCCGTGCTCACCGACCACGAGATCTTCGCCCGCTACCGGCGGCGGCGGCGGCGGCTCAAGCGCACCGGCGGGCTCTCGCTCGCCGAGCTGTCGGCGCTCAAGCCGGGCGACTTCGTGGTGCACGAGGACCACGGCGTCGGCGTGTACCGCGGCATGCAGCGTCTGAACCTGAACGGGCAGGAGACCGACTGCATCGAGGTCACCTACGCCGCGGGCGACCGCCTGTTCGTGCCGGTGCAGCAACTGGCGCTGGTGTCGCGCTACGCCGCCGGCGAGGGGGCGCGGCCGTCGCTGCACCGGCTCGGCTCCGGTGCCTGGCAGAAGACCAAGGCGCGGGCGCGCCGGGCGGTCCAGGACATGGCGGAGGGGCTCCTGCGCGCCTACGCGGCGCGGCGCGCGCTCACCGGCCACGCGTTCCGGTCCGACACCGTCTGGCAGCGCGAGCTCGAGGCCTCGTTCCCCTACGAGGAGACATCCGACCAGCTCAAGGCCATCGAGGACGTGAAGCGCGACATGGAGTCGGAGCGGCCGATGGACCGGCTCATCTGCGGCGACGTCGGCTACGGCAAGACCGAGGTGGCGGTGCGCGCCGCCTTCAAGGCGGTGCAGGAGGGTCGGCAGGTCGCCGTGCTCGTGCCCACGACCATCCTGGCGCAGCAGCACCTGCTCGTGTTCCGCGAGCGGCTCGCCGACTTCCCGGTCAAGGTCGAGGTGCTGTCGCGCTTCCGCACGCCGAAGCAGCAGCGGGAGGTGGTGGCGCGCCTCGCCGCCGGCGACGTGGACGTCGTCATCGGCACGCACCGGCTGCTCTCGAAGGACGTGCGCTTCCGCGACCTCGGCCTGGTGGTCATCGACGAGGAGCACCGCTTCGGCGTGGCACAGAAGGAGCGCATCCGCCAGCTCACCCGCACGGTGGACGTGCTGGCGATGACCGCCACGCCCATCCCGCGCACGCTGAACCTGTCGCTGGCCGGGGCCCGCGACATGTCGGTGATCGAGACGCCACCGCGCGACCGCCTGCCGGTGCACACGGAGATCCTCGAGCTGGACGAGGAGGTCGTCACCGACGCCGTCCTGCGCGAGGTGGACCGCGGCGGGCAGGTGTTCTTCGTCCACAACCGCGTCGAGACGATTCACAACGCCGCCCTGCGCCTGCAGAAGCTGGTGCCGCAGGTGCGCATCGCCGTCGCCCACGGGCAGATGCAGGAGCGCGAGCTCGAGCGCGTCATGCTCGAGTTCCTCGACCGGCGCTGGGACGTGCTGGTCTCGACCATGATCATCGAGTCCGGCATCGACATGCCGAGCGTGAACACGCTGGTCGTGGACCGCGCCGACACCCTCGGCCTGGCGCAGCTCTACCAGCTGCGCGGCCGCGTGGGCCGCTCCGCCCACCGCGCCTACGCGTACCTGGTGGTGCCCTCGCGCCGCGTGCTCACCGAGGAGGCGGAGAAGCGGCTGCGGGTGATCGAGGAGCTCGACGAGCTGGGGGTCGGATTCAAGATCGCGCTGAAGGACATGGAGATCCGCGGCGCCGGCAACCTGCTCGGCCCCGAGCAGCACGGCTTCATCGTCGGGCTCGGCTTCGACCTCTACGTCAAGCTGCTCGAGGAGGCGGTGGCGACGCTGAAGGGCGAGGAGGCCGCGGCGCGGCCGGAGCCGCGCCTGCTCACCGACTGGGGCGCCTACCTGCCCGACGACTACGTGCCCGACGAGCACGAGAAGCTCGATCTCTACCGCCGGCTGGCCGGCACGCGCTCGACCGACGAGCTCGACGACCTCACCCTCGAGCTGCTCGACCGATTCGGCCAGCTGCCCCCGCCCGCGGTGGCCCTGTTCGAGCTGCGCCGCCTGCGGGTGATGGCGGCCGACGGCACGGTGGAGAGCCTGCGGGTGATGCAGGCGGTCGCCGAGATGACGCTGTTCCGGCCGCTCGCGCCTCCCGCCATCCGCACCGTGGTCGGCATGCTGCCGTTCCAGGTCGAGTTCTTCACCGGGCGCGAGTTCGGCCTGCGCGTGCGCGGCGAGGGCCTCGTGCTGCTGAACCGCACCCGCGAGCTGCTCGCGGCGCTGGCGGTGGCCACGGCGCCCCCGCCGGAGACGGCGCCGCCGGCCCCATGACCCCCGTGCTATCGTCCCGGCCATGATGCCGCGCCGCCGCCCGCTGCGTCCATCCTTGGCGATCGCGCTCGCCGTCCTGCTCCTCGGCGCGGCCGTCACCGGCGCCACCGGCGCCACGGCCGAGCCGGACGACGCGACCGCGACCGCCGACTCCGCGCGCGCGCCGCGCTGGGCGCTGGTGCTCTCGGGCGGCGCCGCGCGCGGGCTGGCCGAGATCGGGGCGCTGCGCGTGCTCGACGAGGAGGGCGTGCGCCCCGACGTCGTCGTCGGCACCAGCATGGGCTCCATCGTCGGCGCCCTCTACGCGAGCGGCCTGAGCGCCGACGAGATCGCCGCGCGCGTGCGGCGCATGGACTGGCAGGCGCTGTTCGATCCGCGCGCCCGGGTCTCCTACGAGTGGCGCGGGGTGCGCACGCCGGCGCCCTGGCTCAAGCTGGTGAGCCGGGGACGCGGCTTTCGCCTGCCCTCGGCGCTGCTCGACCCCGCCGAGCTGGACCACGAGCTGGTGCTGCAGCTGGCCGACGCCGAGGTGATGGCGCAGGGCGACTTCGACCGCCTGCCCATCCCCCTGCGGGCCGTCGCCGCCGACGTGGCGACCACCAGCCCCATCGTGCTGCGCCGCGGCAGCGTCGCCCGCGCCGTGCGCGCCAGCGCCTCGATCCCGTTCGCCTTCCCGCCCGTGAGGCAGGACGGCCGCCTGCTGGTGGACGGCGGCCTGGCCAGCAACCTGCCGGTCGGCACGGCGCGCGCCGAGGGTGTGGACCACATCCTCGCCGTGGACGTGTCCTACACGCCGCCCGTGCTCACCGAGCACTCCTCGGCGCTCACGCTGCTGCTCGCGCTCTTCGACCGGGTCAACCGGCGCGGCCAGACCGACACGCTCACCGTCACCGACCGCAGCG
>JAXDBZ010000255.1:0-7590 GCA_034678345.1 Candidatus Eiseniibacteriota bacterium | reverse complement strand
AGGCGTCCCTCCTGCCCCTCTCCCCTCCCGCCATCACCTCCGCAGCGCGATCCCGGCCACCGCGTAGTGGAAGGTCGCGAACGAGTACACCCGGTCCACGTCGGCCCCGCCGTCCAGCAGGCGGTAGCCGGCGAAGGCCGCGAGCGCCGGCCCCAGTGACCGTACGAGGCGGACCGTGCCGTCGATCGCGTAGCCCTGGGGCGCACCCAGCGCGTCCAGGTCCACGTCGGCGACGAGCCGGGGCGCGAGGGCGACACGGACGCCGCCGTAGATCAGGGGCACGACGCCGAGGTCGCTCTCGCCGCGGGCCAGCTGCCCCGCGGCCAGCTCGAGCGTGGCGTCACGGACCTTTGCGGTGAGCCCGAGGCGGAACTCCGCCGCCGCTCCCGCCCGGAAGCGGCGGAACAACGAGAGCCGGTAGGAGTTGAAGACGTACTCGTGCTCGACCGGCACGCCAGCGGCGAACGTGGCGTCCTGGAACCGGATGGCCCCGGCCGGGACGAACGTCGTCCTGAGGCGGAGCGGCGCGGCCAGCGCGCGGACGGCCCAGCGCTCGCCGAGGTCCAGGATCAGCGTGACGCGCCCGGCCGCCACCGGGTCCGATGCCGGCCGGTCGAGTGCGACGCGGGTGCCGCTGCCGCCGGGCACGGCGAAGTCGTTGCGGGTCTGCCAGGCGGCCGCGCCCTCCACCTCGAGCAGGCCTGTGGCGGCGGGGGCAGGGCAAACGCTGGCGGCCATGACGAGCGCCAGGCCGGCGGCGAGAGCGTTGGCTGTGCGCATGAGTGGACTCCCCCGGGGTGTGGCGGGATGGGGGCCGCCGCGTCAGGCGGCCGGCGGTGGTGCCTCGGACGCGAGGCCCGGCCCCGCCCGGAGGCCGAAGCCGAGCACGACGAGCAGAATGCCGGCCAGCACGCCGTAGGCGCCGATCCAGATCATGACGGCGAGGGGGCTGGCCCCCGGGACGCCGACGAGCAGGACGGCGAGCGCGACCGCGAGCGCCCCGGCGATGACCCGCAGCCACTCGCATGCCGTCGGGCGGCGGAGGCGGAGCCCGGCCACGATCCCGGCCAGCCCGGTCAGCGCCGCCCAGGCCGCGATGAAGTTGAGCGGCACGACGGCGGCGTGGTGGGGCTCGGCCAGCATGAAGGCTCCCACGGCGAGTCCCGCGATGCCGCCGAAGAGCAGCACCGGGCGGTGCGCCCCGGCGCGCCGCCCGGCGAACGCCGCGACCAGCGTCAGCACGCCGTCCGCGCACGCGAAGGCCCCGAACAGCAGAATCAGGCTCAGGAGCCGCATGCCCGGCCGGTACAGCGCGAGCCCGCCGAGCAGCAGCGCCACGACCCCGCGCAGAGCGACCCAACCCCAGGTCCGGTCGAGCAGGCGCATCTCTCCCTCCCATGAGAAGTCGCGGCCTTCGCCCGGCTGGGCCGGGCGCGCGTCCGGTGGGCGCTCGTCCGCCCTGCCATGACGCTACACCCGTAGCGGGCTCCGCTCCAGCCCGGCCGTGGGTCCGGTGACCCGGGCGGGGCGAGCCGCTAGAATGCCGCAGGAGCGCGACAGGCGGCAGGAGCGAGCGGGGAGGACCGATTCGATGGAGCGCGGGAGGGCAGGGAGCGTCCGGCTGGGCGTGGCGATGCTGGCCGTGGTCTGGGCGCTGGCGACGGCGGTGGCCGTCGCCGCGGCGCCGGCGGGACCGGGACAACGGGCTCTGTTCGGCGGCGCGCGTTCCCCCGCGCTCCAACCCGCGCGACTGGCCGAGTCCCTCGGCGATGGGATCGTGCGCTTCTGGGCGGATTCCGCGGCGCGGGCCGACGCCCTGCCCTCGCTGGCCCTGGCGGAGCCGCCGGCCGTGCTCGGTCCCGCCCCCGCGTCGTTCCCCGTCTGGCCGGGCTTCTCGTCCCGGCAGGGCGTGCGCGTGGCGCACGTCCGCGTCGAGCGCGGCACCACGCTCTACGGCACGGGCGAGGTCATGGGACCGCTGCTCCGCAACGGCCGCGTGACCACCTGCTGGAACACCGACGCCTACGGCTACGACGAGGAGACGCCGTCGCTGTACCAGTCGCATCCCTGGGTGCTGGCGGTGCGGCCGGACGGCAGCGCCTGTGGCGTGCTGGCCGACACGCCCGGACGCGTCACGGTGGACCTGGTCGACGGCATCACCTTCCGCGCGCAGGGGCCCTCCTACCCCGTGGTGGTGATCGAGCGACCGAGTCCGCAGGAGGTGCTGCGCGCGCTGGCCGACCTGACCGGGCACATGCCCCTGCCGCCGAAGTGGGCGCTGGGCTGGCACCAGTGCCGCTACTCGTACTACCCGGCGGCGCAGGCCCTCGAGGTGGCGCACGAGTTCAGGCGCCGGAGCATCCCCTGCGACGTGATCTGGCTGGACATCGATTACATGGACGGCTTCCGCCCGTTCACCTTCAGCCCCTCGGGCTTCCCCGATCCGCGCGCGTTCAACCACTCGCTGCACGCCGCCGGGTTCCGCTCGGTGTGGATCGTGGACCCCGGGGTGAAGCGGGACCCCGCCTACGCCGTCTACGAGCAGGGCAACGCCGGCGACCACTGGGTCAAGGCCGCGAGCGGCGAGGACTACGTCGGCCGCGTCTGGCCCGGCCCCTGCGTGTTCCCGGACTTCACCCGCGCCACGACCCGCGCCTGGTGGGGCGGTCTGGTCGGGGGCTTCGTCGCCACCGGGGCCGACGGCATCTGGAACGACATGAACGAACCGGCCATCTTCGACGTGGACTCCAAGACGATGCCCGAGACGAATCGCCATCGCGCCGACCCCGAGCTGGGGGGCACCGGGCCGCACCTGCGCTATCACAACGTCTATGGCTCGCTCATGGCGCGCGCCACGCGCGAGGGGTTGCTGGCGGCGCGGCCCGGGCGGCGGCCGTTCGTGCTGACGCGGGCGGGTTTCCTCGGCTCGCAGCGCTACGCCGCCTGCTGGACCGGTGACAACCGGGCGACGTGGAGACACCTCGCCGCCTCGGTGCCCATGGCGCTCAACCTGGGGCTGTCCGGCCAACCGATGAGCGGGCCCGACATCGGCGGCTTCGGTGGCGCTCCCGACGGCCGGATGTTCGCGCGCTGGGTGGGTGTGGGCGCCCTGCTGCCCTTCGCCCGCGCGCACAGCGAGAAGGGTTCCCCCCGGCGCGAGCCCTGGTCGTTCGGGCCCGAGGTCGAGGCCACCTGCCGCCGCGCGATCGAGACGCGCTACCGCCTGCTCCCCTACCTCTACACGCTGTTCCGCGAGGCCGCGGTGGACGGGCTCCCCGTGGCCCGCCCGGTGTTCTTCGCCGACCCGAAGGACGAGCGCCTGCGGGAGGAGGACCATGCCTTCCTTCTCGGCGCCGACCTGCTGGTCGTGCCCGACCTGACCGACGACGGCTCGCACCAGCCGATGCTGCCGCGGGGCACCTGGCGTCCGGCCACGGTCCTCGCCGGGCCGCGGGACCCGGAGCTGCCGCGGCTGCTGGTGCGTGGGGGTGGCATCGTGCCGTTGGGTCCGGTGGTGCAGCATGCGGGCGAACGGCCGCTCGACGTGGTGGAGCTGCTCGTCTGCCTCGATGCGCAGGGGCGTGCCGAGGGCACGCTCTACGAGGACGACGGCGAGGGCTTCGGCTACCGCGACGGCGCGTACCGGCTCACGCGGTTCAGCGCCCGGCTGGAGGGCGCGCGGCTCGTCGTGCGCGTCGCCTCGAGCGAGGGGTCGTGGCCCGTGCCGGCCGGCCGCCGCTACGAGGTCACGGCCCTGGCGTCGAACCTGCCCGCGGACCTGGTGATCGACGCGCCGTAGCGCGCGGCACGAGGCGGGGCCGGGAACCCCGGCGGACCTAGCGGACCACGATCGCCCGACGGGTCCGACTCTCCCCCGCGGCCTGCAGGCGGACGAAGTACACGCCGCTCGAGAGCGCCGTCGCGTCCCAGCGCACCTGGTGCCGCCCGGCGGGCAGGACGCCGTCCGCCAGTCGCGCCACCCGGCACCCGCGGGTATCGAAGACCTCCAGCCGGGTCTCGGCCTCGCGGTGCAGGACGAAGCCGAGCGACGCGCTGCCCCGCACCGGCGTGGGTGACGGGGGCGACAGCAGCAGACCGGCGCCAGCCGGCTCCGGCGCGACCCCCGTGGCGGCGAGCACGTACTCGAAGTACTCGTCCGCGTCCAGGTTGCCGTCGCCGTCGCCCGCGCACGCCTGAGCCACGAGGGCGCCGGCGTCGGCGGTGCCGTAGCGCCCCACGGCCACGAAGACGGAGGCGGGAACCGCTCCGTACTCGCCGGCGAGCAGGATCGTACCCTCGAGCACGCTGCCCGCGGCCTCGTCCACCGCGCCCGAGTAGTCGTACCAGCCGCACCAGTTGTTCGCGCTCTCGTTGGCGAGGTAGGCGCTCCACGCGCCGACCTGCCCGGCCTTGGCCCACGGGGCGTACCAGGACTCTCCGCGCATCCCGGCGAAGAAGAGGAAGACGTCCTGGCCGACACCGTTCGCCGCCTGCGTGGCGGCGTAGAGCTCGCTGCCGTTCCAGTCCAGGTACAGGTTCACGCCGCTGTTCGTGCAGGCCGGTTCGACGCCGGCGTCGAGCAGTCCGTCCATGACGTAGACGCGGCCGCCGCCACCGCCGGTGACGGTGACGTGCCAGTCGGCCCCGCCGTTGTTGTCCCAGGTCCCGCTCTCGTAGTAGAGGACGAAGTCGAGGGTGGTGACGGTCTGCGCGGCGTCGTCGAACGGTCCCAGCGTGATCGTCAGGTCACCGTTCACCACGTGGAACGGCGTCTGCACCGCCGGCCCGGTGCCGTTGTAGAGGACGCTGCCGGCCGGGCGGTAGGCGGCGATGGGCAGCTGCCAGCCGTTCACGCCCCAGTGGAGCCGGGCGGGACTGGTCGTGCCCGCCACGGTAACGGTGATGGAGTCCGCGGCGGACGGGGAGACGGGGGACCAGGAGACACCGGTCCCGCCGCCGCCACCGCCCGCGCCGACGCGGACGTGCTGGATGGGCGAGCGGCTCGGGTTCCCGTGCGTATCCAGGGCCTCGACGTAGTAATCGAGCAGCACGTCGGTGAGCCCGGTGACCGCCGCGGCGTAGCGCTGGGCGCGCAGGAGCGGCAGCGGGTCGGTGCGGGAGGCGATGTCGCTGGCCGTGCAGGGGACCGAGACCCACGCCCCCACCCCGGGGCCGCCGGCGTAGGTGTCGTTGGCCGGGGAGTCCGCCCCGAGCACGCCGTCGTCGTCCACGCGGTACCGGAGCGTCACCGCGGCGAGACCGCTCACGTCGAAGACGTAGGTCCAGACCTCGAAATCGCTCGGCTGGGCGATGGTCCACTCGGTGCCGCCCGGGTTGTAGGGCTCGCGCTGGGGCACGAAGATCGTCGGCCCGGTGAGATCGGTGCCGCCCGCCACGACCGGCTGGGCGTGCGCCACCGCCTGGTTCGCCGCCCGCGTGGGGTGCGAGTCCCAGATGCCGTCCTGGGCCCCGTCCCAGTACCAGTAGTCGCTGGCCTCGGCGTTCAGCAGATCGTGCCAGGCGTCGAGCGTGCGGGAGTCGGCGGGCGCGATCTGCTCGGCGGTGAGGACGGCGTTCCTGGCGGCGGTCACCACCGCCCACGAGTTGCGGTCCGGGCTGTAGCCGTCCGGCGCCGGGTCGCCGAGCCACTTCTTGAACTCGGGGTCGCCGTTGTCGGCACCGCTCCACGAGCCGTTCTCGACGTGGATGACGTCGTTCGTGTCGGGCGGGAACATCTCGAGGTAGTCCTCGACGGTCGTGCAGACGAAGCGCGCGGGATTGGCCGCGAGCCAGTCCACGAAGGCCTGGAAGTTCGAGTGGTAGTAGCTCTCGGTGCCGCCGCCGTAGTTGTCGCCGTCGTGGTGGAGCACGACCAGGAGCGGGTGGGCCGGGTCCGTGTTGTGGGGCGCCAGCTGGCTCATCACCTGGTCGTAGAGCAGGGCGCCGAAGCCGCCGCGGCCGTCCTCGTTGCCCATGTAGCGGTCGGCCGGGACGGCAATCATGCGCGAGAGCACGCCGGTCGCGGGGTCGCGGTACTGGACGTAGTGCGGGCGGTGTCCCCAGCCGCCGGAGACCCGCGTGGGGGCCCACAGGTCGCTGAGCTGTACCCAGTCCCCCGGGTTCGGATTCCGCACGTCGGCCGGGTTGGGCTCGTAGAGGTTGCCCGCCGTGCTGAACGGGTAGCCCTGCGCGGCCCGGTCGAAGTGGATGTTGTCCACCAGGACCCACTCGATGCCCTCCGCCCGGAGGGCGGGGATCATGCGCGGCGTGAAGGCGTTCTCCGGCGGGAAGATGCCGCGCGAGGCCGCTCCGGCGATCTCCCCGGTGAGACGCGTGCGGTGAGCCTGGATCTGCCGGCGCAGGTCCACCGTCTCGAGGAGTCCCATGAGCGGGTGGTGGTAGCCGAAGCCCACCAGGTCCATGCGCGGGTTGCCGAGGGTGGTGGACTGGGCGCGGATCGAGTTCCAGGGATTCTTCCACCCCTGGAAGTTGCCGTTCCCCCCGGCCTCGAGGTTGTCGAGGTTCTCGATGAGGGAGCCGGTCAGGCTGACCTGGGCCCCGAAGTGCCCCATGCCCGCCGCGACGCCCTTCTCCACCGCGTCCTTCGGCCAGCTCGTGTAGGGGCCGGTGCGCTGGTTGTGGATGTCCACCACCGAGTAGCCGTAGCGGCCCGCCGCCTCGGTCTGCAGGATGTTCTCGTAGGGCCAGTAGATGGGCTGGTGCATGTGCCAGAGGAAGGCGACGTAGATGGGCGGATCGGCGGCGGCCCCGGCCGGGGCGGCGAGGGCGGCGGCCGGGAACAGCGTCAGCGTCGCCAGGAGGGCGAGGAGTCGGGTCCGCATGGAGGCTCCTGTCGGTACGGTCGGGGCGTGGTGACGCCGAGGGGTCGCCCACGATGATACAACGGCGGGCGCCGCGGCCGCACGGCGCGGACACGGCTCTCAGGCGGAGCGGCGGTCCCCGTTCGAGCGCCGGTCGCGGACCGGGAAGCGGTTGCGCGCCCCGAGGAACGGCAGCGGCCCGCCGCCGCGGATGTCCACGCGGCGGAGCAGCCAGGCGGTGCCCAGCCCGATGACCACCATGGCCACGAAAAACAGCAGGTAGGAGACGCGCCAGTCCAGCCCCCGCGTCATCATGCTGTACTCGGACATGCCGCCGACGCTGGCGATCAGGTTCAGGGGCAGGAAGACCACGTTGATGAGCGTCAGGTTCTTCAGCAGGACGCTCATGTTGTTGTTGATGAGGCTGCCGCGCGCGTCCATCAGGCCGGCGAACACCGTCGAGTAGATCTCGGCCTGCTTGTAGCACTGCGTGTTCTCGATGGCGAGGTCCTCGAGGAACTCCAGGTCCTCGGTGGCGAAGCCGGAACGCTCGGCGTGGGCTCGCAGCCGCGCCAGCACGGCGCCGTTCGAGTTGATGGCGTTCAGGTAGTAGATGAGGCTCTCGCTCAGGTTGAACATCTGGATGAGGTGCTTGTTCTCCATGGAGGTGTTGATCTTCTCCTGGAGGTCGCGGGCGATCATCTTGATGACCTTGAGGTGCTCCAGGTAGTGCTGGATGGTCATCAGGAGGAGCCCGAGCATCACGTCC
>JAXDBZ010000254.1:0-3074 GCA_034678345.1 Candidatus Eiseniibacteriota bacterium | reverse complement strand
CCGCTTCGCCGCCTCGACGAGCGCCTCGGTGCGCCAGGCGTGGTCGCGCAGGGCGCGCTCGCCGCACAGGAACGCGAAGCGCACGTTGCCGCGCACCTTCTCCCAGCGCACGACCTTGACCGTGCCCACCTCGCCGGTGCGGCGCGTGTGCGTGCCACCGCAGGCGCACGCGTCCCAGTCGGGGACCTCGACGACGCGGATGCGCCCCGCCACCGCCGGCGCCTTGCGCAGATGGAAGCGCTGCACGCTCTCGGCGTCCTCCCAGTGCACGAGGACCGGGCGGTCCTCCCACAGCACGCGGTTGGCCACCCGCTCCACCCGCTCGACCAGCCGCCAGTCGGCCGCGGCCATCGCCGTCTCGATCACGCTGTGCTCCGCCCCCAGCGTCGAGGAGAGCGTCGGCGCGCCGGCCTCGCGCTCGAAGGCCGCCGAGAGAACGTGCTGTCCCGTGTGCTGCTGCATGTGGTCGAAGCGGCGCGTCCAGTCCAGCTCACCCTCCACCTCGCCGGCCGGGCAGGGCCCGTCCTCGAGCACGTGCCAGATGGCGCCGTCGTCGCCGGCCTGCACGTCCACCACCGTGCGCCCGCCCAGCGTGCCGCGGTCGCCGAGCTGCCCGCCGCCCTCCGGGTAGAAGTGGGTGGCGTCCAGCTCGACCGCGGGCCGTCCGTCCCGCTCCCCCTCGCGCACGACGCGCGCGCGGAAGCGGGTCACGTAGGGATCCTGGTGATAGAGCCGCTCGGATGCCATGGGTCCCTCCCTAGCCCGGACTAGCCGGACGTACGCGGGATGCGGTACTGCCTGAGCTTGCGCCACAGGGTGGTGCGCGAGATGCCGAGCTGGCGCGCGGCCGTGGTGGCGTTGCCGCGGTGCCGTGCCAGCACGAGTCGGATGTGCTCCTCCTCGATCTGGCTGAGCGACCACGACGCGCGGTCCTCCGCCGCCCGTGCCTCCGGGTGCGGCTCGGCCTCCCGCGCGGCCTCCGGCGGCGCCGGACCCGCTGCGGCGGGTGCCCCGCCGCGGGTGAGCAGGCGCGGCGTGCGCACCGCCGTCGGCAGGTCGGCCGGGCGCACCACGGAGCCGTCCCCCACCGCCGCGGCGTGCTCGACCGCGTTCTCCAGCTCGCGGACGTTGCCGGGCCAGTCGTAGCGCTCGAGCAGCGCCCCGGCCTCGGGGGCGAAGCGCATCGCCGCACGGCCGTTCTTGCGCGCGGCACGGTCGAGGAAGTACGAGGCGAGCAGGCCGATGTCCTCCCGCCGCTCGCGCAGCGGCGGCAGCTCGATCTGGACGACGTTGAGCCGGTAGTAGAGGTCCTGGCGGAAGCGCCCCGCCTCGGCCTCGGCCAGCAGGTCGCGGTGCGTCGCGGCGATCACGCGGATGTCCACCACGCGCAGGGCGTTGTCGCCGACGCGGCGGAACTCGTTGCTCTCGAGCAGCCGCAGCAGTTTCACCTGCGTCGCCGCGGGCATGTCGCCGATCTCGTCGAGGAAGAGGGTGCCGCGGTCGGCGCTCTCGACCAGGCCCTGGCGGTCGGAGGCGGCGCCGGTGAAGGCCCCGCGCACGTGGCCGAACAGCTCGCTCTCCACCAGCGCCTCGGGCAGGGCGCCCATGTTGACGGCCACGAACGGCCCCGCCGAGCGGCGCGACTGCAAGTGGATGGAGCGGGCGATCAGCTCCTTGCCCGTCCCGCTCTCCCCCAGCAGCAGCACGCTGCTGTCGGTGGGGGCCACCTTGCCCACCAGCCGGAAGATGCGCTGCATCTTCGGGCTCGCCCCCACGATGTCGCGCAGGAACGGGTCCCGGCCGGACACGTCGGCCGAAGCGGGGCGACCCGGACGGGATGGGTTCTCGCGGAAGGACATCGGCTTACCCCCGAGCGGACTTCGACTGTTTCAAAATGCCACGCCCCGCAGGGCTGGTCAAGCCATGCGGGGCGTCGCGAGAAGGCTACCGGGGCCGTCAGTCGCCGTCGTCGAGTGAACCGGGCTCCGGCCCCGAGGAGGTCCCGGGCGCCGAGCGGGGCCGGGGAACGCCCCGCGGGCTCCAGGGACCGACCATCCCGCTCCAGCTCTTGAAGGGGCCGCTCTCGTGGATCTGCGGCTCCTCGACCTCGACCAGGCGCAGGTAGAAGAATGTCCAGGCATACTGGAAGACCGGCCAGAGCAGCACGAGCAGCATGAGCGTGACGGTCTTCCAGGTGTCGAAGGACAGCCAGCTCACCGCCAGCGAGAGCACCGTGCCGAAGAAGAGCACGCCGAGCACGATGACCACCGAGACCACCACCATCTCGAGCCAGCGCTCGAGGCGGCCCCGCGCCAGGTGGAAGGAGTGCTCGAAGGCGCCGAACAGGTTGCGGTCGTTCAGCACCACCGCCTCGGTGGCGAAGGCCAGCTTGTAGCCGAGGTAGATGCCGGGCAGCACGAACATGCCGAAGCCCACCGCCAGCGCCACGCCGCGCACGAACTCGGTCGCGTAGAGCCAGGGCAGGCGCGTCAGGCCCTGCCGGTAGCACTCGCCCGCCGGCGCCGGCGGCACCCCGTGCGGCGTGTTGAAGACGGAGCGCGCGCGTACCCGCAGCATCGCGTCCACCGCCCACCAGGAGATCGAGCCCCCCAGCAGCACCGCGGTGCTGAGCAGGGCGAGCGGCGACCGGGCGCCGCCCGGGTAGCCGCCGTAGGCGGATCCCGCGGCCGGGAGCAACGCGCCCGCCAGCACCCACGGCCCCCGCACCAGGAACGGCACCAGCATCGAGTGGAGCGGGTCGCGCAGCAACGTGAGGTCGAAGGCCAGCGCGAACGCGTGGCGCGTCGAGACGGGTCGGCGAAGTACGGGAGAGGGAGCCATGAGAGGGTTCGGGCGATTGACACTAGGTAGCCCCCTACCTACTGTCAAGTTCCGCATGGTGCGACGAACCCGCCGACCCGACGGCCCCGGCCGCGCGCGTCCCACGGTCGTGGGGCGCGGCGGCGCTGCCGCGCCCCGAGCCGAGTCGCCGCCGCTGCCCGCGCGCCATCCCGCCGTGCTGCTCGTGGCGCTGGCCGTCGCCGTGCTGGTCGTCCTCTCCGTCACCCACGCCG
>JAXDBZ010000253.1:0-4292 GCA_034678345.1 Candidatus Eiseniibacteriota bacterium | reverse complement strand
CTATGCGAGGCGGGCGGGCTCGCGGCCGAGATCGAGCCGGATGCCTGGCCGGCGGACGAGCCGCTGGAGCGGGCGGCGGCCGCCCTGGGGCTCGGGGCCGACGCGCTGCGCTTCGGCCCCAGCGACGACTACGAGCTGCTGCTGGCGCTGGACCCGGCGCGGCGCGCCGCGACCGAGGGCCTGGCGGCGACGGCCGGCGTGCCGCTCTCGGTGGTGGGACGCTTCACCGCGGGCGCCTCAGGCCCGCGGCTGCGCGCGCGCGACGGGAGCCTCGCCCCGCTCGGCGGTGCCGGCTTCGACCACTTCGGGGATCGCTAGCCCGGCCTAGGCGCGGGGCGGCCGGGCGTCGAGCAGCGCGAAGCGCGCCTCGAGCTCGAGCAGGCGGCGCTTGCGGGGCAGGCCGCCGGCGTAGCCGGTGAGGCTGCCGTCGGCGCCGATGACCCGGTGGCAGGGGATCACGATGGGCAGGGGGTTCTGGTTGTTCGCCAGTCCCACCGCGCGGGCGGCGCCCGGCTGCCCCAGCGATTTCGCGATCTGCCCGTAGGTGCGCGTCTGCCCGTAGGGGATGCCGCGCAGCGCCCGCCAGGTGCGCAGCTGGAAGTCCGTGCCCTCGAGGTCGAGCGGCAGGTCGAAGCGCTTCGTCGTGCCGCAGAAGTAGCCCTCGAGCTGGTCCACCGCCGGCTTCAGCTCGAGCAGGGACGGCACCCACGCGGCATCGGGGATGTCGGCGGCGTGCGCGGCGAAGGCGCGCTTGAGGCTGCGGCGCTCGAGGAAGTCCACGTAGCGCAGGCCCCGCTCGCTGCGAACGAGCAGGAGCAGCCCCACGGGCGAGGCCATGACGTGGTAGGCGAGGCGCACGGCGCCAGCATAGCCGAGGCCCGCGCCCCGGGCCAAGCGCCCGGCCGCTACTCGACGACGAGCTCGCGCCGGTCCCAGTCGATGGTCAGGCGCAGGCCCCGCAGGAAGTCACTCGAGAGCAGCGCGTCGCGGCGCACGCCGTGCCGCCACAGGCCGGCGGAATCGAGCGCCCCGGAGCAGCCGCCGAGCTGCTCCCGCACCAGCGGTCCCACGGTCACGGTCGGCACCGTCAGCGTGGCCCATCCCGGCCCGCCGGTCAGGCCGCCCGCCGAGCGCACCGCCCGGGCGATCATGCCGGGCTTCAGACCGAGCTCCTCGAAGACCTCGGGCGGCGCGCCGACCCCGCAGCCGGGCACGCCGGTCTGCAGGACCATGGCCATGCGGCGGCCGGCGGCGATCGAGCCGTACACGGTGATCTCGCGCTCGCCCCATAGCTCGAAGGGGATGCGCTGGGCCCCGGGCGCGAAGGCGCGGGCCGCGCCGCGGCGCGCCAGCTCCAGGCGGCAGCGGCGGTAGTCGAGCGTCGGCGTGAAGCGCGCCAGGAGGTTGGCCCCGATCACGCCGCCGACCGCCTCGCCGTCGGGATTGGCCGCGAGGCTCCAGCGGCGCAGCGGCACCGTGGTGGCCGGCACGTTCTCGATGCGCAGGGCGCCCAGCGTGAGCTGGCGCACCATCGCCGGGCGCGCGGCCACGTGCGTGCCGGCCCAGGCCAGCGTGGTCTGCTCGGGCAGCACGGTCACCTCGCAGCGACGGGCGACGGACGGGTCGAGCACGAGGTCGGCGACACCGGTCTCGACCGCCAGCAGCACCGGCTGCCCGTTCAGGCGCGCCTTGACGATGGGCACCGGCCAGCAGCGGATCCACGGCAGCGCGACGCGCTCGGGCCCCTCGATCCGCAGCAGGCCGTCGGTCCCCGCCAGGCGGCGCAGGAACGCCGCGCGGCCGGGCTCGCCCATCTCCCCGGCGAGCGCCGCCGCGTCCTCCCAGCGGCCCCGGCGCAGGCGGGCGTGGAGGAGGTCGCGGCTCACGTCGGGGGGGCGCGCGGCGAGGCCCGCGAGCAGGCTTTCGGCCCTCGCGGCGTCGTCCTGCAGCAGGGCGATGCGGCCGAGCCCGGCGGTCGCCGTCGGATTGCCGGGCGCCATCGCCAGGGCGCGCGTGAAGCAGCGTCCCGCCTCGCCGAGGTCGGCCAGTCGCAGGTGCGCTTCGCCGAGCGAGTCGAGCCGGGCCGCGGTGAGCGGCTCGCCGACGGTGTCGCGCACGGCGAGGCGGAGGGCGAGTTGGGCGTCGCGGTACGAGGCGTCGGGCTGGAGCCAGTCGGCGCGGGCAGCGGGTGCGACGGCGACGAGCAGCAGCAGGGCCCCGGCGGCGGCGAGGCCGGCGGGCGTTCCGTGGCGAAGCGTGCGCATCGTGCCTCCACGCGCGGCGGGCGGCGCCGGGGGGTCGGCGGTCGGCGGGCCGCGCTCACGCGCGCATACTAGTCCCGCGTCTTCCCGCCCCGCCAGCGCCGGCGGTCCCGCTCCGCCGCGCAAGCGAACGGGCCGGGGATCGCTCCCCGGCCCGTCGTCTGCCGCCGCCCGGGCTACTCGGGCGTGACGGTCGTGTCAGCCGGCGCGGCCTCGTCCTTCTGCAGCAGGCGCCGCCGCTCGACTTCCTTCCGCAGGACTTCCTTGTTCAGCACCGTGAACTCCACGCGGCGGTTCAGCGCCCGGCTGGCGTCGTCCACGTTCGGCACCATCGGCCGGTTCTCGCCGTAGCCCTTCGCCGTGAAGCGGGCGGCGTCGATGGCCGGGTACTTGCCGTTCAGGTAGTCGAGCACCGACTGGGCCCGCGCCTGCGACAGCCTGCGGTTCACGGCCGAGCCGCCGACGTCGTCGGTGTGGCCGGCGATCTCGATCTTGAGCGTGGGCCACTGCGACAGCAGGGTGCCGACCACGTCGAGGGTCTGGAACGACTCCGGCTTGAGCGTGGCCTTGCCGGTGTCGAAGTTCACGTTCTGCAGGCGGATGCGTCCCGTGTCCATCAGCTCGGTCTCGCGCTCGACCAGCTCGATGGCGCAGCCCTTCTCGTCCACCTTGAGGCCCGCGGGGGTGTTGGCGCACTCGTCCACGCCGTCGCACACGCCGTCGCCGTCGGCGTCGCTGGGGCAGCCCTTCGCGTCCACCGTGCAGCCCTTGGGCGTGTCGGCGCACTGGTCGATGCCGTCGAGCACGGCGTCGCCGTCGGCGTCGCTGGGGCAGCCCTTCTTGTCCACGGTGGCGCCCTTCGGCGTGGCGACGCACTTGTCGCGGCTGTCGGGCACGCCGTCACCGTCGGTGTCGCGGCCCTTCGCGCCGATGCCGAAGGTGAGGCCGCCGCTCAGCATGACGTAGTTCACGCTCGGCGCGCCCTCGGACTCCTTCGGCAGCCAGTGGCTCATGCGCGCCTCGAGCCGCACGCCGAGCGCGTCGGTGAGCCAGAACCTCAGGCCGCCGCCGCCCTCGAGCAGGCCCTGGTCGAGGTCCGCGTCGCCGCCCTCGCCGCCGCTCGCGCTGAGCCGGCCGGCGCCCATGCCGGCGAACAGGTAGGGGCCGCCGATGCGCGTCGCCCACGGGCTGAAGACGATGTTGCCGGTGGCATGCAGGAATGACACGTCCCGCCCGCCGCTGACGTCCTCGCTGGTGGGCGTGTAGCCGCCGGCCAGCTCGACCGCCCAGGCGGAGCCGAGTTGGTAGCCGAGCCGCCCGCCGGCGTAGAGGTCGTCGGCGGTCGTATGGACACCCGGCCAGGCGAAGTCGCCGTCGAAGATGGTGTAGCCGGCCATCGGGGACACGTACAGATAGCGTCCGACGGGATCCGCCGCGGCCGTTCCCGCCGCCACCAGGGCGGCAGCGGCCAGCAGGAACAACCAGGGACGTGCGCGCATCGAGCTCTCCTTGCCGTGAACGGGCGACCCGGGGACGCGGTGGCTCCGCGCCCGGGCGTCGTGGACCGCGCGACGATACCGGCCGGGATGCGCAGTGGCAAGCGCGTTGGGCGGACCCGCCGCGTGCGGGATGGCGCGCCCGCGGAGCGCAGACGCGTTCCGACCGCCGAGCGCATGGTGCCTTGCTCGGTGGGCGGGACGCGCAAGCTCCGCGGGCCCTGCGGCATGGGGTGCGGCGCTCAGAACGTCGTCTGGAGCTGCACGAACCCCTTGTCGTGGTGGTTCCAGACCTCGTAGCGCTCGGGGTCCAGCTCGACGCCCTCCGTGGCCGTCACCGAGAGGCGGCCGAAGCGCAGGACGACGCCGACATAGGCTCGCGATTCGTTGCGGCCGCCGTGCTGCTCGCTGGCGGCTCCGCTCCGGTCCGCGGTCACGCGGTCGAACAGGCCCCCGGCACGCAGCGCGAGGGTCGCGCGGGGGGACCACAGCGCCTCGAGCCGGACGATGCGGTCCACGCCGTGGAAGGCCAGCG
>JAXDBZ010000252.1:0-5914 GCA_034678345.1 Candidatus Eiseniibacteriota bacterium | reverse complement strand
TCCACCGCCGCCAGCACGTGGTTCAGCCACAGCGCGTAGCCGGCCAGCCGCGCCCGATCGTACTGCGTCTGCATGTCCTCGCGCAGGCCCCGGTAGACGCCGCGGGTGGCGGCCGGCGTGCCCGACCAGCCCGCCAGATAGTCGTCGCGCGCGATCAGCTCGTAGAAAGCCTGCCGGTCGCGGGCATAGATGGCCTCCAGCTCGCCGGGGTCCACCCCCGTGGCGGCGGCCCAGCGCTCGAACGTCCAGGCGCTCGTCGAGTCCGCGGGGTCGCCGGCGAAGTCCGTCGCGTGGTCCCGCCCGGTGTGCGCCTTGTGCAGGTAGATGCGGTTCGCCGTCCAGCCCACCGCCTCGGCGAAGAAGAACCACAGGCCGCTGCTCTCGCCGCTGTAGATCTGCCCGGTCCCCGGCACCGCGGCCGACAGCAGCGCCGCCAGGCCCTCCGAGCGCCACTCGGGCACGTCCACCGAGATGTAGATGGAATCGTCCGACGGGCCCCACGAGCGTTCGATCGCCCGCTGCGCCAGCGTCAACTGCGGGCGCTCCGACCCCGTGACCAGGGGCACCGCGAGCGACGAGCCCCGGATCGCCGCACCCGCCTCCGCGTGCGCGAGCGCCAGGCAGACCGCCAGGAGCAGGGCCGGCGCGGCCGCGCGTCTCATCGCAGCAGCCCCAGCGGCAGGACCTCGACCCGGTCGCTCGCAGCCCCGCGGAAACGCAGCCTCGCCAGGTACAGCCCCGCCGGCAGGCTCCCCGGCTCCCAGACGTGCGCGTTCTGGCCCTGCAGGCCGGGGCGCGAGAACGAGGCCACTTCGTGGCCCGAGGTGTCGAGGATGCGGAACTCCACGTCGGCCGGCTCGGTGAGCCGGTAGGCGAAGGTGACCGGCCGGCGGCGCGCCGGATTCGGGTAGGCCTTGAGCGAGCCGCGCTCGAGCGGCCCCGCGGCCGGCGCCGGTGCCACCGGCGTTGCGGACAAGGGCAACGCCGAGGTGCGGCCCGGATCGCCGCCCAGCATGGTCCAGGCGATCTCGCCGGCGGCCGGGGCCTCCACCGGCAGCGTGTAAGCGAAGAGCCGCGCGAAGCGATCCGGCACGACCAGCTCGATTCTGCCGTCGGCGTCGAGATCGGCGGCCACCGGCGAGCCCGACACGCCGCTGCCGCTGGCGAGTGGCCAGCCCTCGGGGATCACCCCGTCGGCGCGCAGAGCGGCCACGGTACCGCTGCCGTTCAGGGCGACGATCTCGCTGCGGCCGTCCCCGTCCACGTCGAAGGCGAGGGGCGGACTCCAGGTGCGCAGGTCCTCGGCCAGTCCCTTGCGCGGCCAGCCCGGCGACGGGTAGCCGGTGCGGTTGACGAAGTAGAGCCCGGAGCGCACGTCCTGCGCGAGCACCTCGGGCAGGCCGTCTCCGTCGGGGTCGCCCGCGCCCAGGCCGGCGACCAGCGTGTCCGTGAAGGAGTGTCCCCAGCCGGGCAGAAGACCGACGCCGTCCGGACAGACCGCCCACAGCTTGTCGGCGGCGTGGACGACGAGCGCCGAGACGCCCGCGCCGCACGTGCCTCCCGCGGCACTCGCGCTCGCGGCTCCGTCCATGGCGAGCCACAGCATGTCGGGCGTGAACGTGCTGTCCTCGGCCAGCTGCCACGGCCCGTGGGCCGCCGGAATGGCGCACGTCCCCATCCGGCTCACCCCCACCCAACCCTGACTCGTCCCTGCCGCCACACGCCAGCAACCGGGAATGGTCGGCATCTCGGTCACGGCCAGTCGGCCGGAGTAGATCCCGAACGACGGTGACACGATCTGCGCCCTGCCGACGACGCTGCCATCGAGCCCGAGGGCGTAGACCCACCCGTCCGCACACCCCACGAAGACGACGGCGTCCGGATAGCTCCCCGCGATCACGGGCGGCGTGACGACGATGGACGACAGCGCCGGCGGCCAGCCGGGCCGCACGGCGCCGGTGTGGTCGAGCAGCCAGACGCGTCCGCCCGGGCTGCTGGTGTCCGCGCCGGCCGGGTAGGTGGAGACCGCGAAGTACGCGGGGCCGCCGCCCGAGGCGCCCACGGGCAGCGCCGCCAGCTCGGGTCGCGGCCGGCGGTCGAGGCGCGCGAAGGCGAAGTCCGCGGTGCCCGCGAGCGAGAGCCCGTCGGGCCGCACGGCGAAGAGCGCCGCGCTGTCCGGGTCGGGGACCGCGACGACGCTGCTGTCGGGCAGCATCTCGGTCGAGTCGGGCCCGCCCGCCCAGCAGACGTCGTGCCGTCCGTCGCCGTCGGCGTCCACCGCCAGCAGCAGCGGGCCGCCCGGCGGGAACTTGGCCTCGACGGGCCAGCCCGGCAGCTCCCAGGTCCGCCGCGCGGCCACGTGCATGGTCCGGCCCGGGTCATCGAGGAAGTCGAGGCGCCGATGCGGCCGCGCGCCGGTGTGCGGCACGAGGTTCGGGAAGGTGGAGTCCGACAGCGTCGGGTTGTTGCTCAGGAACCAGGGGTCGAAGGGCGCGCCGAACAGGTAGGGCGAGCCGGGGTCGCCCAGGTCGGCCATGCCGTCGGCCTCCAGCACCGAGACGCCGAGGCGGTCCCAGTTCGTGTTGAAGCCGTAGTCGGGATTGATGCGCAGGGAGGTCGAGTACGGGATGACGCTGTCGTCCACGTGCCAGACGAGGACGCCGCCGCCCGGCAGGAGCGCGTCGTACTCGTAGCGGTCCGGGCTCTTCGGCCCCAGGATGACGCGCGTGAGCGAGTCCTGGTCGAGCTCGACCGTGTCGGCCGGGGCGAGGTAGCGGTTCTCGAGCAGCAGGAACTCGTCGCCCGACAGCGTCACCCGCCGTACGTCGGGGTTGCGCTCGACGTCGGCGATCGCCATCGGCGTCCCGCCGTAGTCCACCTCGGGGAAGCCGAGCACGTCGGTGAGGAAGGCCCGCTGCCACGGGTCCACGCTGGGCGGCAGCAGACCGGTGGCGTAGATCTCCCCCTGATCGGTCTGCACGCGCGAGCCCAGCAGGTTGCCGCTGTCCATCAGGCTCCAGTAGCCCACCACCGGGTAGCCGCTGTTCACGTCGTAGAGGTCGGCGAGGCCGAAGAGGTTGTGCCCCGACTCGTGCACCAGCACGCCGTTGATGGCGCCGTAGTAGCCGTCCTGCGCCCCCAGCTCGGGCACGATGGTGGCCCGGTCGATGGGACGGTTGAGCGAGTCGGGGAAGATCACCGCCTCGCTGTCGGCGACCGAGATGGTGAACGACGGGATGTCCTGCGGGCTGTCCCCGAGCACGTCGTTCTGCATGTCGCCGCCGGCGTGGATCAGGTAGTAGCGGTCGTACGTGTCCCACGGGATGCGGTCGCCGCGCAGCGCGGACTGCGAATCGGCGGCGAAGAACATCTCGCGGAACATGCGCAGGGCGTCCTCGTAGATGCTCTGGCTGAACATCCACGGCCCGTAGTCCGCCATGTCGGAGAGGGTGTAGGCGCTGTCCTCCTCGCGCGGCCACACGTCGCCCTCGACGACCACGCGCCCGTAGGACATCGCGTCGTAGTAACGCGACAGCGCCTCGAGGTGCCGCTGGAAGAACGTGCGGTCGTGGGGCGGCGGATCGATGGGGACGGCCTCCGGCCCGGGCGCCGAGAGGTCGAAGCGGCCGTCGCCGGTCGAGGCGCCGCGGTCGGCGGCGAAGTCGAGCCGGAGGAAGGCGACGCGGATGGTCTCGGGTTCGGCCCACGCCACGGCCCCCGCGCCGGCGAGCCGGCTGCGCGGCCCGGGCGCGGGGCGGGGACGCCAGCCGACGCGCCGTTGCGCCGCCAGCGACCAGTCCGCGCCGGGGGCGCTCAGCACGTCGTCGAACGAGCGCCAGCGGCGCTCGCGCTCGGCCTGGATGCGCTCCTCCGCGGCCGTCATCGGCGCGGGCGCCGGCAGCCCGGCGCGCTGCAGCCGCTCGACCTCGGCGGCGCGGGCGACGCGCCGCACCGGAAGCGCCTGCGCCGCCTGCGGCGGAGCGCAGGCGGCGGCGAGCAGGACGGCGGTGAGGAGGCGGAGGAGCTGGCCGCGCACGGGTCGTGTCCCGGTTCCGCCGGGGCGCCTCAGAAGCGGTAGCCCAGGCTGATCTTGTTGACGTGCGGCAGCGTGGTGGACTGCGGCACGGCTCCGTAGTCCAGGCTCAGCTTCGCCCAGGTGAGGCCGATGCCGTACGTCAGGTCCTTGATCTCCCCGAGTTCGTCGTAGTAGTAGCCGATGCGGCCGGCGATGCCGAATTCGCCCAGCCCCGTGCCGCCGGGATTGGCGTACTTCAGCTCGAGACCGCCGTGGTAGGTGCGGAACTTGTCGGTGACGAGCGACTGGTTGAAGTCGGCCGCCAGCGTCGAGCCGAACCCGGAGCGCGCGAAGACGTCCCAGGCCAGGCCCGTCCTGAGGTTCCGCGACAGCGGGCTGGACTCGTCCTCGTTGATGAAGGTCACGCTCGGCCCCAGGTTCTGCAGGTTCACGCCCAGCCGCAGCCGCGCCACCGGGATCCGGTACAGGCCGGCCACGTCGATGGCGAACGTCTGGCCCACCCCCTCGAGGCTCGAGGGGGCGAGCTGGATGCGGATGTACTTGACCGACGCGCCCACGGCGAGGTCCGGCAGCAGCCGGGTGCCGTAGAAGAGCGCCGGGGAGAACTCGTTCGAGCCGAACGTGCCCCGCTCTTCCCCGCCCGGCCCCACCTCCATGCTCTCGCCGTAGTCGAGGAAGATGATGCCGATGCCGAACGCGCCCCAGCCCTCGACCGGCTGCACGTAGGCGGCGTAGTTGTAGCTCACGTCGTTGGCCAGCCCGGGCACGAGCTGGGCGTAGGTGAGCTGGACCGCGGGCTTCTGGGCGAAGCCCAGCCCGGCCGGGTTCCACCAGGTCATTCCCGAGGCATCCTCGGCCAGGGCGACCCCCGCCGCTCCCATGCCGTTCTCGCGGGCGCCGGGCTGGATGTCCAGGGACCGACCCGTCCCCTGGGCGAAAGCCGGCGCCGCGAACAGGAGCCCGGCGAAGAGGGCGATTACGCTACGCTTGAGGCACATGGTTCTATCTTCCTCCGTCGGTACGACGATCCCCCACGGCAAGCGGTCTGGAATACTACACCGGACCCCCCGCGCTTTCTCCCAACTACCCGGACGGGCCCGGGCCCATCCCTTCATGCCCGACATCACTCGACGCCCCCAACCCATTGCCGCACAGAGCGTTGGCACTGGTCGGGCGTCTAATCCCGGTTCACGATCACGAATCGGCCGTCGGCGTCCGCCTTCTGGGCCGGGCTGCTCGACCCGTCCCCGGCCCGCAGGTTCACGTGGGCGCGGAAGAAGTACACGCCGTTGGCCAGCGCCTGCCCCTCCTCGTCCAGGCCATCCCAGGGCAGCTGGATCTGCCCCAGCCCACCGAACCGCGTCAGCGTCCGGACGAGCCGTCCCGAGGCCGTGTAGATGCGGAGCAGCACGTTGACGGAGTCCCCGGGTGCGTCCACGACGAACTGACCACCGCCACCGCCACCGCCCGACCGCGTCGGGTTGGGGAAGAGGTAGGCGTGGCTGATGCGCAGGCTCGGCTGCGCCACGACGGTGAAGTCGAGGCTGGCCCGCGAGCGGTGCGCGCCCGCGCTGAGCCCGGCCGCCAGGTTGTCGGCGGCGCTCACGCTCACCGTGTGGGCCCCCTCGGCCAGGTTCGGCAGCGTGTAGGTGGCCTGGCCCGACTGGTACGAGTCCGCGGCGTAGCGGAACGTCCCGGTGATGTCGGCGCGCGTGGTCGTGTTGCCGTCAATCGTCACGATGATGCCGTTCTGCGGCGTGTGGTTCGTGGTGAGGATGCCGCTCTCGTCGAACAGGTCCACGCTGAGGACGGCGTCCGGCCGCACCGTGGTGGATCCTCCCACGAAGGACAGGCCGATCCGCGGTCCGGTCAAGTCGC
>JAXDBZ010000251.1:0-3929 GCA_034678345.1 Candidatus Eiseniibacteriota bacterium | reverse complement strand
GGGCGTTTTGAGCGACCCGCGCCTGCGTGCCATCCGCAACTTCTGCATCATCGCGCACATCGACCACGGCAAGAGCACGCTGGCCGACCGCCTGCTCGAGCTTACGCACACGCTGACGCCCCAGCAGATGAAGGCGCAGGTCCTCGACGACATGGACCTGGAGCGCGAGAAGGGCATCACGATCAAGTCGCACGCCATCGCCATGTCGTACACCGCGCGCGACGGCGTCACCTACGAGCTGAACCTCATCGACACCCCCGGCCACGTGGACTTCACCTACGAGGTCTCGCGCAGCCTGGCGGCCTGCGAGGGGGCGATCCTGGTGGTGGACGCGTCGCAGGGGATCGAGGCCCAGACCCTGTCGAACTACCTGCTGGCGCGCGAGCAGGGCCTGACGCTGACGGCGGCGATCAACAAGGTGGAACTGCCGGCGGCGCGCCCCGACGACGTGGCCATCGAGATCGAGCACGCCACCGGCCTGGCGGCCGAGCACGTGGCGCGCATCAGCGCCAAGACCGGCGCGGGGGTGCCGGACCTGCTCGAGCAGCTCATCCACGACGTGCCGCCGCCCGCCGGCGACCCGGACGGGCCGCTGCGCGCGCTCATCTTCGACTCGCGCTTCGACCAGTACCGCGGGGTCGTGGCGCTGGTGCGGGTGGTGGACGGCCAGGTGCGCGCCGGGGACGCCATCCGCTTCCTCTCCACCGGCAAGCGCCACGAGGTGACGGAGGTGGGCCGGCTGCGCCTCAAGCTGGAGCCGGCGGATGTGCTGGGCGCCGGCGACGTCGGCTACGTCGTGGCGGGGGTGAAGACGGTGGCGGACGCGCGCGTGGGCGACACCCTCGGCGCCGCCGACGTCGCCGACCTGCCCGCGCTGCCCGGCTTCCGCGACGTGAAGTCCATGGTCTTCTCCGGCCTCTATCCGATCGAGTCGGAGCAGTACGAGTCGCTCAAGGACGCGCTGGCGAAGTTCGCCCTCAACGACGCGGCGCTGGTGTGGGAGCCCGAGACCTCCGTGGCGCTCGGCTTCGGCTTCCGCTGCGGCTTCCTCGGGCTGCTGCACATGGAGATCGTGCAGGAGCGGCTGCGGCGCGAGTTCCAGCTCGACCTCATCGCCACCACCCCCAGCGTCGAGTACCACGTGCTGCTGGAGAGTGGCGAGGTCCTCACCGTGGACAATCCCAGCCAGATGCCCGCGGCCGGCGACATCGCGATGGTGGAGGAGCCCTACGTGCTCTCCCACGTGCTGACCCCGGCCGAGTACCTCGGCCCGGTGATGAAGCTGTGCCAGGACCGGCGCGGCGTCTTCGTCAGCCTCGACTACCTCGAGGAGCAGCGCGCCCGCGTCGCCTACCGGCTGCCGCTGGCGGAGATCGTGCTGGACTTCTACGACCGGCTCAAGAGCGTCTCGCGCGGCTACGCCTCGCTCGACTACGAGTTCGAGGGCTGGCACGAGGGCGACGTGGTCAAGCTCGACGTGCTGCTGAACGGCGACCGCGTGGACGCGCTGTCGGCCATCGTGCACCGCGACAAGGCCTACGAATGGGGGCGCGACATCTGCGCCAAGCTCAAGGAACTGATCCCGCGGCAGATGTTCCAGGTCGCCATCCAGGCGGCGCTGGGCGGCAAGGTGATCGCGCGCGAGACGGTGGGGGCGCTGCGCAAGAACGTGACAGCGAAATGTTACGGCGGTGACATCACCCGCAAGCGCAAGCTGCTCGAGAAACAGAAGGAAGGCAAGCGCCGTATGAAGCAGATAGGCACGGTCGAGGTGCCCCAGGAGGCGTTCCTCGCGGTGCTCAAGGTCGAACGCTAGGAGGGGGCATGGCTGGCAAGAAGAAGTCGGTCGTCCGGGAATACGTCGAAGCGGCGCTGTGGGCCCTGGTGCTCGTGGTCGTCCTGCGGGCCTTCGTCATCCAGGCATTCCGCATCCCGTCCGAGTCCATGGTGCCGACGCTGCTGGTGGGGGACTTCCTCTTCGTGAACAAGTTCGAGTACGGCCCGAAGATCCCCTTCACCCACACGCGACTGCCGGGGCTGCGCGCCCCCCGCACCGGCGACATCATCGTCTTCCAGTACCCCGAGAACCCGCGCACGGACTTCATCAAGCGCTGCATCGCCACCGGTGGCCAGACCGTGGAGGTGCGCGACAAGGTCGTCTACGTGGACGGCAAGCCGTCGGCGGCGGCGGACGCCCACGCCTACCACATGGACCCGACCGTCTCGTGCGGGGCCCGGGTGACGCCCTTCCCGGCGGACCCCTCGCTGCTGACCTGCCGCGACAACTTCGGTCCCTACCGCGTGCCCGAGGGTCACCTGTTCATGATGGGGGACAACCGCGAGAACTCCCACGACAGCCGCTACTGGGGCCCGGTGCCGATGGACTACGTGAAGGGGCGGGCCATGTTCATCTACTGGTCGTGGGACGGCGAGCGCTTCCTGCCCCGCTGGACGCGGCTCATCCGCATCCTGCGCTAGCCCGGGCCGGGACGGGGCGGGTCGTGACGAGCCCGGCGCTCGAAGGTCCGGGCGCCGCGGCGCGGGCGGCGGCGCGGGCCGGACTGTACGTTCACGTGCCCTTCTGCGTGGTCCGGTGCGCCTACTGCGACTTCGCCAGCGGCCCCGGCGGCGAGGCCGCGGTGGAGCGCTGGCTCGGCGGCATCGCCCGCGAGGCGGCACGCCGCGCCCCGGCCGCCGCCGACGTCGTCTTCCGCTCCGTCTACCTCGGCGGCGGCACGCCCTCGACGCTCGAGCCGGCACACGTCGGGCGGCTCTTCGCCTCGCTGCGCGGTGCCTTCGCCGTCGCGGCGGACGCCGAGGTCACCCTGGAGGCGAACCCCGAGACGGTCACCCCGGAGCGCCTGGACGCCTGGCGAGCCGCCGGCGTGGACCGCCTCTCGCTCGGGGCGCAGAGCCGGCACGCCGACGAGCTGGACCGGCTGGGGCGCGTCCATACGGCGGCGCGCGTCGGGACGGCGCTCGCGCAGGCCCGGGCCGCCGGGTTCCGCCGCCTCTCGCTGGACCTGATCTACGGCTTCCCCGGCCACACGGCGGCGCGCTGGGAGGAGACGCTCGACTGGGCCCTGGGGTTCGAGCCCGAGCACCTCTCGGCCTACGCGTTCCTCGCCGAGCCCGGCACGCCGCTCGGCGACGCGGTGCGGGCCGGGCGGGCCCCGCTGCCCGGGGATGCCGAGCAGGCGGACGCCCAGGCGCGGTTCGTGGCGCGCGCGGCGGCCGTGGGGCTGGGCAGCTACGAGACCTCGAACGCGTGCCGGCCGGGCGCCGAGGCGCGGCACAACCTCGTCTACTGGCTGCGGCGGCCGTACGTGGGGCTCGGACCGTCGGCGCACGGTCTCGTCGGCGGGGAGCGCTACGGCAACCTCCGCGACCTGACCGCCTGGGCGGACGCGCTGGCGGACGGGCGGTGGCCCGAGGCGGAGCGCGAGGCCGAGACGCCCGCGACGGCCGCGCGCGAGGTGGTGATGCTCGGGCTGCGGCTGACGAGCGGCCTCGTGCCGGCGGACTACCCGCCGGGACTGTGGCGCGAGGTCGGGCGGCGCTACGCCGCGGCGCTCGCCGAGGCGGTGGCGACCGGGCGGCTGGAGGCGCGCGGGGACGGCTGGGCGGTGCCGGCGGCGCTGCGCTTCGTCGCCGACGACGTGCTGGCGTGGCTCGAAGCCCGCGCGGAGGCGCACGGATTTGACAGCTCCTCTGCGCACTCCGTACCTTCGGCCTCGTGTCCCAGCCCGCCTGCATCGGCAACCGGAGCGGATCCGACCCGGACCTGAATCCACGCCTGCGCGAGGTGTTCTCGGCCCTGGTCGAGGCCCACCGCGAGACCGCCCGTCCCATCGGGGCGGAGGTGCTGGCGCACCGGGCGCGGCTCGGACTCTCGGCCGCCAGCGTGCGGAACGCGCTGGCCGAGCTGG
>JAXDBZ010000250.1:0-5864 GCA_034678345.1 Candidatus Eiseniibacteriota bacterium | reverse complement strand
CGGCTACCGCTTCGTGCGCCGCTTCGCGCCCCGCCCGGCCGTGCGGCCGTGCAGCGCGGGCGCGTAGGCGCCGGCGATGTCGCCGAACTTCGTCTTGCGGAACTTCGCCTTGAGCTTCATGAGCTGCTGGTAGCGCCGGTCGTCCACGAACGCCACGATCCGCGCGATCGAGGACTCGCCGTCCACGAACCGCCACGGGAAGCAGCCGACCTGCACGCGCTGGTTCAACAGCAGGTCGATGTCGCCGCCCAGGCACTCGGCGTGCACGATGCCGTGGTTGAACATCTCGAGGTGCATGAGCTGGTACTTGCTGTCGTCGAAGTACTCGGCCAGCGGCTTGCCGTACTTGGCGCGGAAGTGCGCGTCGGCCTGCCGTGCCTGGCGCGGCATCCAGTCGCGGATGATCGTGTTCATCGGGTGGTCGGCGCTGCCGCAGTCCACGCCGATCCAGCGCAGCTTCTTCCGCTTCGCCCACCGCGCGAACTCCCGGTCGGGGCCGGGGTGCTTCACCATGTAGGAGATCTCGTCGGCGGTGGGCTGGTCCCAGCCGTAGTGGTGGAAACCGGTGTGGATGATGAGGATGTCGCCGGTGCGGACCTCGACGCGCTCCTCGACCATCTTCGAGGTGTAGACGTCGTAGGCGCCGCAGCAGTCCGACAGGTCCACGATCGCCGCGTCGTGGACGAGGAAGTCCATGTCGAGCGAGGCGATGTCCTTGCCCGGCGTGTAGAAGTGGATCTCGCCGTCGAGGTGCGTGCCGAGGTGGTTCGAGTGGGTGAGCAACTGGCCGTTGGCGCCGTTGGGCGCGAGGCGCTTGAAGTACTTCACCTGCAGCGGCTCGTAGGTCGGCCACGCCGGGGTGGCGACGCCGAGGGGGATGGTCAGGTCGATGATCTTCATTCCTGCCTCCGGTACGGGAACGGGCGTCAGGCCGCGGGGCCCGGCGCGCCGAGGGACTCTGCGAACGCGAGCAGCGCGGCGCGGAAGCACGCGAATGGCGGCTTCACCAGTCCGGCGCCGACCATGCCGACGCCGGGCTGCTTGTGCGCGATGCCGGTGTTGACGACCGGCACGACGCCGCTCTCGACCACCTTGAGCAGGTCGATGCCGGTCGCCGTGCCGCGGAAATCGAGCGCCGGGATCCTGTAGACCGGGTGCTCGGCGAGCGTGATGTCGTACATGCGGCGGGTGAAGCCCAGCGCCTGCGCCGCGGTGCCCCCCACAAACTGCACGATGGCCGGCGCCGCGGCCATCGCCATGCCGCCCAGCCCGGCGGTCTCGGTGATGACCGAGTCGCCGATGTCGGGCGCCGCGTCGGCGGCGATGAAGCCGGGCAGGTAGAGCCCGTCCACCATCGGCGCCGGCGCGGTGAACCAGCGTCCCGGCAGCGCGGCCACCTGGACACCGAAGTCGGTGCCGTTGCGCGCCATGACGCTGACCATGCTCGAACCCGGGATGCCAGCGGCCGGCTCGAGCGAGCACTTGCTCGCCGCCATCGAGAGGTTGAGGAAGAAGTGGTCGTTGCCGTCGAGGAAGCGCAGCACCGCCGCCGTCTCGTCGGCGCCGGCGCCGGTACGCACCAGGTGCGGGGCCAGCACCCGGATCAGCAGCGAGGTGGCGGCGCGGTTGCGGTTGTGCACCTCGTCGCCCATCTGCAGCGCCTGGGCGATCAGGCTGCGCAGGTCGAGCGGGCCGTGCGCCGCCAGCGCGCGGGCCAGCGCCGGGGCCAGCGTCCTCTCCATCCAGCGCAGGCGGGTGAGCACTTCGTCGTCGTAGGCGCCGTAGCGCAGCACCTTGCCGAGGCCCTCGTTGAGGGTGCCGTAGGCGCGGTTGCCGAAGGCCGTGTTCTCGAGGATCCACACCGGCATCGAGGCGGTGACGATGCCGGCCATCGGCCCCACGGTGGCGTGGTGGTGGCAGGGCTCGAACGTCACCTTCCCCCCCGCCGCGATCCCCGCCGCCTCCTCGGGCGTCTTCGCCAGGCCCTCGTAGACGAGCCCGCCCATGACCGCGCCGCGCGTGGGGCCGCTCATGCGCTCCCACTCCACGGGCGGGCCGGCGTGCAGCACGAGGTCCCTGCGCATGCCGGGGATGACGTCCAGCGCGCGGCCGATGCCGACGATGGTGGGCTTCGCTGCCAGCAGCCGCTCGACCGACTGCCGCGTCGCCGCGGCGATGTCCGCGCGCACCGCGCCGTCGGGGCCGAGGCAGCGGTCGAGCGCGTCGAGCAGCGCCGCGTCCCCGCCGGCGGGCGGCCGCCAGTCCACGTCCACCGCCGTGCCGCCGGCGCGGCGCAGATCGGCGGCGAAGGCGGCGAGCCCCACGTTGACCACGGTCAGGTCGGAGCCGAACAGCTCGAGCATGCGGCGGACGTCCATCAGCGCACCTGCTTCCGCACGGCCGCCGCCAGCGCGGCCGCCGCGTGGTTGTCGGACTCGACCACGATGCCGGCTGCCTCGAGCGCGCGCACCTGGGCGTGGAGGTCCTGGGGGTCGTCGGGCGTGCCCGTGACCGAGGCGATCGCGATCAGATCGGGCCGCCGCGCCCGCGCCGCCGTCACGCCCGCGGCCAGCACGCCGGCCGGGTCGGGGTGCGAGCCGTAGCCGATCACGCAGTCAAAGAGCAGCAGCGCCGCCGCGGCGTCCGCCATCTCGACCGCGAGCCGCTCGTTGCGCAACGCGGGTTCGATCATCGGGTGCGGGCGGCCGCGGGTGAAGACGTCGTCGCCGAGGTCGAGCAGCACGTCCCCCGCCGCCGGCGTCACGCCGTCCACGCGCAGGGCGCCCTTCTTGTGCAGGTTCGAGCGCACCTCGAGCCCGTTGCGCGTGAGCAGCGCCAGCGCCTCCTGCCCGGTGGTGCCGCCGCAGAACAGCGCCTTGAGCGCCGCGCCCTTCGGCAGGCTCGCGGCGAGCGCGGCGACGCGGGCCGGCCCGGGCGGCGCCAGGCCCGCGGGCAGGTCCGCCACGCCGGCGTGCCGGCAGGCCAGCAGCGCGGCCTCCGCCAGCGAGCCGGCGAAGAAGATGCCGCGCGCCGCGTCCTCCGGGCGCGGGACGTCGCCCACGAAGTGCACCACGCACGGCTTGGGCGTGGCGGCCAGTGCCGCGACCACGCGCTCGGCCACCTCGGCCGCAGGCGGCTTGGACACGACCACGATCACGCGGGTCAGCGGATCGGCGGCCAGCGCGGCGATGCCGAAGCGCGTCATGAGCCCGCCCACCTCGACCGACAGGTCGCGCCCGCCGGTGCCGATGGCCTGCGAGATGCCTCCGCCCAGCCGGTGCACCACGCTGGTGATCTCCTGGATGCCCGTGCCGGCGGCGCCGACGACGCCGATGGGGCCGCGCCGCACCGCGTTGGCGAACGCCAGCGGCCGGCCATCGAGGATGGCCGTGCCGCAGTCGGGGCCCATGAGCAGGAGGCCGCGCTCCACCGCCTCGCGCTTGAGCGCCACCTCGTCGGCCAGCGTCACGTTGTCGGAGAAGAGCATCACGTGCCGGCCCAGCGCCAGCGCGCGGCGCGCCTCGCGCGCGGCGTGCTCGCCCGGGACGGAGACCAGCACCAGGTTGGCCGCCGGATGAGCCGCGACCGCCGCCGCCAGCGACGTCGGGCGCGTCTCGGTCACGGCCCCGGCCGGGACCTGCGCCTTCAGCAGCCGCTCCAGCTCGGCCTCGACCGCCGCGGGCGCCCCCGCCGCGCCCCGCACCGCGATGACGAGGTCGTTGGGCGTGGCGCCGGCGAGCGCCCCGCCGGCGTAGCCCTGCGCGTCGAGCAGCTCGCGGTTGTGCGGCGTGCCCATCGCCACCACCGCGTCCTCCACGCCCGGCAGGCTCCGGAGCGCCTGCGAGATGCGCATGAGCAGCACCGAGTCGTGGTAGGAATCCTTGCGGACCAGCACGAAGGCAGCCACGTCTCCCCCCTCCGCAGTCGGCCGCCCGCGGGGCGGCCAACCAAGGCGGCGCCCCGACCCGGAGGCGCCGCGCCTCGAGTGGATAGTCGTCGCTAGCCTACGCCCATGCCGCCCGCCCGCGCCACCGGGGCCGACGCCCCGGTCCCGCGGCTCAGGCGCGCGGGCCCGCCCGCGCGGCTGGATCGTTGCGGGCGGACTAACGGATTCGCACCACCCGCAGGCTCTCCGCGCGACCGGGTCCGGCCAGCCTCACCAGGTATGCGCCCGGAGGCACGCGCCGCCCGGCGGCATCGCGTCCGTCCCACACCAGCGCGCGGGGTCCGGCGGACAGCGGGCCGTGCGCGAGCCGTGCGACCTCGCGCCCCGCCACGTCGTGCACCGTCACCCGCACCGGCGCCGCCTCCTCCAACGCGAAGCGGATCCGCGTCGCGCCGTGGAACGGGTTGGGCTCGGCACGCAGCGACGGCCGGGGCGTCTCTTGCGCGGGCGGTGGCGGCACGTCGACCGGCGAGCCGTCGGACAGCCAGGGGTCCAGCCGGCAGACGAACCAGTCTTCGGCACCGTTGTAGACCCGGTCCCAGGCCCCTTCCGTGGTCGGAAAGTCGGCCGCGTCCGTGACCCCGATGACGTCGACGTTCCCGGTCGGGCCCACGGCCAGCGCCCTCCCGAAGTAGTCGGACATGCTGCCGCCCAGATACGTCGAGGTGACGAGTTGCGTGAGGCCCTCGTCGAGCCTGCAGACGAAGGCATCCACGGTGCCGCGCAGGGTCCGGGAGTACGCGAAGGGTGCCACGGGGAAATCCGCCGAGAGGACATCGCCGGCCACGAGCACCCCGCCCTGGCCGTCGCGGGCGATGCGCGCCCCCATCTCCCAGCCACTCCCCCCGACGAAGGTCGAGGCCACGAGCGTCGTGAGGTCGGGACTGAAGCGGGACACGAACACGTCGTCGCCCTCGTTGAACGGCCCGCTGCCGTTGTAGGTCCGGTCGTAGGCGCCCGGCGTCGTGGGCATGTCGGGCGATCCACCGTGCCCGGTGATGAAGACGTCGCCGGTCGCGCCCAGGGCCAGGTCGTGGGGGAAGTCGCCGGAGGAGCCGTCGAAGAAGGTCGAAGCCAGCAGCGTCGTGAGGTCCGGCGACATCCTCGCCACCCACCCGCTGATGTCCTCGGCCGTGCGCACGGTGTCGAAGGCGCCCGGCGTGTGGGGGAAGTCGCCCGAGCGGGTGGCCCCGGTCATGTAGAGGTCTCCCGCGCCGTCCAGGACCATCGCGCCGACAGCGTCCAACGCTTCGCCCCCGAGATACGTCGAGGCGACGAGCGTGGTCAGGCCGGGATCGAAGCGCGCGACGAACCCGTTCCAGTCGCCGCCCGGCGTGCGATCGAAGGCGCCTGCCGTCGTCGGCAGGTTCGCGGACGCCGTGTAGCCCGCGACGTACACCTGACCCTGCGGGCCCAGCGCCAGGCCCGCGGGCTGGTCGTCCATCGAGCCGCCGAAATACGTGGAGGCCAGCAGCGTGTCCAGACCGCTCGAGAGCCGCGCGACCACCACGTCGCGGCTGCCGTTGGGGTAGCGGTCGTACGCTCCGGCCATCATGGGGAAGTTGACCGAGGTCGTCGAAGCAGCCACATAGACGCTCCCGTCCGGGCCCGACGCCATGCTGACCCCCCATGAGTCGCCTTCGTCCCGGCTGCCGCCGAGGAAGGTGGCGGTCTTCAGCGTGGTGAGGCTGCTGTCCAGACGGGCGACGACGATGTCCCAGCCGCCGGCGTGTGTCCGGTCGTATGCCCCGGCCGTGGTCGGGAAGTCGCCGGAGCACGTGCCGCCCGCCATCAGCACGTCGCCGTCGGGCTCGCGCAGCAGGCCCAGCCGAAGGTAACCGTCCTGGGCCGTGCCGCCGAGGAAGGTGGATGCTAGCAGCGCGTCGGTCGCCATCGCGGCGTGGGGACCGAGGCTCAT
>JAXDBZ010000249.1:0-7992 GCA_034678345.1 Candidatus Eiseniibacteriota bacterium | reverse complement strand
CGCGTGCGCCACTCGCACCGGCACTCCTTACACAGGATGGCCCAGACCGTGACCACGGAGATCGATCCTCCATGCGGCGAGCGCCCACTCCCTCGCCTCGTTGGTGGCGATGACGACGAGGCCGGCGGCGGCCTGTTCGCCCACGATGCGCTCCATCACCGCCCGGCCGTCGTCGTCGAGGTGGCTGCCCGGCTCGTCGAGCAGGAGCAGCGGCGGCCGGTGCAGCGTGGCGAAGGCCAGTCGCAGCCGCTGCCGCATGCCCGACGAGAGTGCCGCCACGCGGTCGTGCGCTCGGTCCGACAGCCCCACCCGATCGAGGGCCGACCGCGCCCGCGCCTCGCCGTCGCGCAGGCCGCGCGCCGCCGCGGCGAAGACCAGGTTCTCCCGGCAGGTCAGCTCCTCGTAGAAGGACAGCTCGGGCGCGGCATAGCCTAGGAGCGCCCGCCGCGCGTCGGCCGCCACCTCGCGCCCGTCGAGCCGCAGCCGCACGCACCCCGTGGCGGGACGCAGCAGACCCGCGAGAAGGCGGAGCAGGGTGCTCTTGCCCGATCCGTTGGGACCGGTGACCGCGGCCACGCCCGGGGCGGCCAGGGCGAAGTCCAGCGGCGCCAGGCCGCGCCCGCTGGCGAAGCGATGGCCGAGCCCCTCGGCCGCGAGCGCGACGCCCGCTCCGGTGCCGGGCCCTCCCGCGCTCACGGGCCCGCGGCCTCGAGCCCCGCCACCAGCCGGTGCAGCTCGGGCAGGATCCTCGCGCGGGCCTCGGCGCGCGTCGCCCGCAGCGCCACGCCGGCGGCGTGCGGGTGCCCGCCGCCGCCCAGCGCCGCGGCCAGCCGGTCCACGGCGATGCGGCCGGTCGAGCGCATGCTCACCTTGACCTTGCCGGGCTCGACCTCGGAGAACAGCACGACCGCTTCGACCCCGACGATGTTGCGGGGCATGTCCACCAGGCCGTCCGTGTCGGCGCCCACCAGGCCGTGCCGCTGGAACTGCTCGGGCGCCGCCTCGAGCACGACGATGCGGTCGTCCTCCACCAGCTCGAGCGCCGCCAGCACCTCGCCGAAGAACCGCAGCCGAGCCGCCGTGGCGTGCGAGTGGACCTGGGCGTGGATGCGCTGCGGATCGAGCCCGTGGGTGAGGAGGTCGGCGGCCATGCGGTGGGCGTGGCTGTCCGTGTTCGAGAAGCGGAAGGAGCCGGTGTCGGTCATGAGCGCGACGTAGAGGGCCTCGGCGAGGTCCGCGTCCAGCTCGTGCCCGGATTCGCGGATCAGCCCGTAGACGATCTCCCCGGTGGCCGAGGCCTCCGGCTCGATGACGTTCACCTGGCCGAAGCCGGTGGCGTGCGAGGCGTGGTGGTCCACGACCGCGACCGGCACCAGGTGGCGGTCCAGCAGCGGCGCCAGCCGCCCGATGCGCTGGCGGTTGCTGACGTCGAGCACGACGAGCGCGTCGGCGGCCTCGAACGCCTGCTCGGCGGTGGCCTCGTCGAAGGTCTCGATCGGCAGGTGGCGGGCGAGGAAGGTGAAGGCGGCCGGCACCGGCGAGTCGTTCAGGATGCGCACCTGCCGGCCTCGCGCGCGCAGCCACAGCGCCACGGCCACCTCGCTGCCCAGCCCGTCCCCGTCGGGGTTCACATGCGTCGTCAGCAGCAGCCGCCGGTGCCGGGCGACGAACTCGTGGAAGGCCCGGCGCTCCGGGCTCGGCATGGTCACGCGCGCCTCCCCGCCGGCGCCGGCAGCGGCAGACCCGCCACCTCGGCGAGGAACCAGCGGTGCAGCCGCGGGTCCGCGGTCAGCTCCGGGTGGAAGGCCAGGCCCGCCACGCGCCCGGCGCGCACCCCGACCGGCTCGTCCCCGGCCCGGGCCACCACCACGACCCCCGGGCCGAGGCTCCGGATGCGCGGCGCGCGGATGAAGACCGCATCGAAGCCGCCCTCGAGGGCCGGGACGGTCACCGCACGGCTGAACGAGTCCACCTGCCGCCCGTAGGCGTTGCGCTCGACCCGCACATCGAGCAGCCCCAGGGTCGGCGCCGGCAGCTCGCCCGCATCGCGGGCCAGCAGCACCAGACCGGCGCAGGTCCCGAGCACCGGGTGTCGACGCGCGAAGCGCTCGAGCGGCGCGCGCAGGCCGGTGGCGGCGAGCAGGCGCAGCATGGTCGTGGACTCGCCCCCCGGCATGATCAGGGCGTCGAGCCCGTCGAGGTGCGCGGGTAGTGACACCCGCACGGGGGCGGCTCCCAGCCCGGCCAGCACCGCGCCGTGCCGGGCGAAGTCGCCCTGCAGGCTCAGCACCCCGACCCGCGGCATCCGCCCGCTCACCAGCCCCGCTTCGCCATCTGCTCTTCGGCCGGGACGGACTCGGCCGCCACGCCCTTCATGGCCCGCGGCAGCCCCTCGGAGATCCTCGCCAGCAGCTCGGGGTCGTCGTAGTTCGCCACCGCCTGGACGATGGCGCGCGCCATGCGTAGCTGCTCGCGGCGCTGCTCCTCGGGCTTGAGGTCCAGCCCGACCTCGAAGATGCCCGAGCCGACGAACACGGACTCCGCCCCCAGCTGCATCATGAGCGAGGCGTCGGCGGGCGTGGCCACGCCGCCGGCGGCGAAGTTGGGCACCGGCAGGCGGCCGCCCAGGGCCTTCACCTGGCGCACGATCTCGTACGGCGCGCCGAGCTGCTTGGCCGCCGCCATGAGCTCGTCGTCGCGCAGTCCGGCGACGCGCCGGAGCTCGCGCTGCACGGCCCGCATGTGCCGCACCGCCTCGACGATGTCGCCGGTGCCGGCCTCGCCCTTGGTGCGGATCATCGCCGCGCCCTCGCCGATGCGGCGCAGCGCCTCGCCGAGGTCCCGGCAGCCGCAGACGAAGGGCACCTTGAAGCCGTGCTTGTCGATGTGGTTCTCCTCGTCGGCCGGCGTGAGCACCTCGCTCTCGTCGATGAAGTCCACGCCCAGCGCCTCGAGGATCTGCGCCTCGGCCAGGTGGCCGATGCGCACCTTGGCCATCACCGGGACGGAGACCGCCGCTTCGATCTCGCGGATGAGCTTCGGATCGGACATCCGGGCCACCCCGCCCTCGCGGCGGATGCGCGCCGGGATGCGCTCGAGCGCCATCACGGCGCAGGCGCCCGCCTCCTCGGCGATGCGCGCCTGGTCGGCGGTCATGACGTCCATGATCACGCCGCCCTTGAGCATCTCGGCCAGCCCCACCTTGAGGCGGAACTGCTCGCTCGCGCTGAGCGTCACCGGCCCGCCGGCTCCGCCCACTCGCGTGGGCCGGGTCGCGGCGCGGCGTGCCGGCCTGTGACGGGACTTCGGCTTGCGCTTCATCGGTTCGCTCCTGGATGCGGGCCTGCGCCGGTCATGAGCCCGCCGGTGCGGGCGTCGTTTCGTCGCTGCCGTGGGTCTGGATCGAGACGCGCTGGGCCAGGCGGCCGGCGATCTCCAGCAGCGCCCGCGCGTACTCGCTCCCCGGCTCGGCCGCCACCACCGGGCGGCCCTCGTCGCCACCCTGGCGCACGGCGGGATGCAGCGGGACGGCGCCCAGATAGGGCACCTCCAGCGCCCGCGCGCGCTCCTCGGTGCGGCCGGTGTCGAAGATCGCGTGCCGGGTTCGACAGTCCGGACACACGAAGTAGCTCATGTTCTCGATCATGCCCAGCACCGGCACCGGTCCGGGCAGCCTGCGGAACGCGTCCACGGCCTTGACGGCGTCCTCGAGCGCCACCGCCGAAGGCGTGGCCACGACCACCGCGCCGTCCACGAACGTCAGCTGGGTGAGCGACAGCAGCACGTCCCCGGTGCCCGGCGGCAGGTCCACCAGCAGGTAGTCCAGCTCCCCCCAGTCCGTGTCCCGCAGGAGCTGCTCGAGGGCCTTGTGGAGCATCGGCCCGCGCCACACCACGGCCGCGCCCTCGTCCACCAGCAGGCCCATGGAGAGGAAGCGGATCCCGTGGACCTCGATCGGGACGATCCGCTCGCCCCGCAGCTCCGGCACCTGTCGCACGCCCAGCATGCGGGGCAGGTTGGGACCGTAGAAGTCCCCGTCCAGCAGGCCCACCCGGGCGCCGCTCTGCGCCAGGGCCACGGCCAGGTTCGCCGCCACGGTGGACTTGCCCACACCGCCCTTGCCCGCGCCCACCGCGATCACGTGCGCCACCCCCGGCAGGGCGCGGCGGTCGGCGGTGGGGTCCTTGGGCTTGCGCACCCGCGAGGTGGTCGTGAGCTGGAGGTCCCGCACGCCCGGCACGGCCAGGACGGCGCGGCGCACCTCCCGCTCGATGTCCTCGCGCAGGGGGCAGGCGGCGGTGGTCAGCACGAGCGTGAACGTGACCTGGCCGTCGTCCACGCGGAGGTCCTCGATCATGCCGAGGGTCACGAGGTCACGGTGCAGATCGGGGTCCTGCACGGTGCGGAGGGCAGCCAGGATGTCTTCGGAGCGGACGTCGGACATGGGACGGAACGTTCTCCAAGCGGGTGGTGCCGGGGCCGCCGCGCGGGCGGCCCGGTGGTCTGGACAGGAACGGGTCAGCCTAGGTTCGCGCCCGGGGGGAGTCAAGCACCGGCCCGGCGCCTTCGCGCCATGCCAATCCCGACCGGCCGCCGGCCCGCCTCAGCGCGGCGGGCGCCGCTTCGCCGCCAGCAGCCGCTCCCACTCCTTCATGCGCCGCGCGATCTCCGCCTCGTGGCCCGAGGCGGTCGGCTCGTAGAAGCGCCGGCCGACGAGCTCGTCGGGCAGGTGCTGCTGGTCGGCGATGCCACCCTCCTCGTCGTGGGCGTAGCGGTAGCCCTTGCCGTAGCCCAGCTCCTTCATCAGCCCGGTCGGCGCGTTGCGGATGACGAGCGGCGGCGGCAGGCTGCCGCTCGCCTCGACCTCGGCCGCGGCCCGGCCCAGGCCCACGTAGACGGCGTTGCTCTTGGGCGCGGTCGCCAGGTACACGGCGCACTGGGCCAGCGCCAGCTCGCCCTCGGGACTGCCCAGCTGGTGGTAGGCCTGGAAGGCCGCGACCGCCAGCGGCAACGCCTGCGGGTCGGCGTTGCCCACGTCCTCGCTGGCGAAGCGGACCAGGCGGCGCGCCACGTAGAGCGGGTCCTCGCCCGCCGCCAGCATCCGCGCCAGCCAGTAGAGACCGGCGTGCGGGTCGGAGTCGCGCAGCGACTTGTGCAGCGCCGAGATGAGGTTGTAGTGCTCCTCGCCGGCGCGGTCGTAGCGCAGGTGGCGGCGGGCCAGCGCCTGGCGCACCGCCTCGGCGGTGATGACGGCCGGTCCCCCGGCCGGGCCCGGCGGCGCGGCCGCCGCCGCCCGCGCCAGGGTGTTGAGCGCGCGCCGGGCGTCGCCGTCGGCGCTGCGCGCGATCAGCTCGAGCACGTCGGCCGCCGCGGCGAAGCCCGCGCCCAGCCCCCGCTCCGGGTCGGCCAGCGCGCGCTCGAGCAGGGTGACGAGGTCCGGCGCCCCCAGCTCGCGCAGCACGATGACGCGCATCCGCGACAGCAGTGCCGCGTTGACCTCGAACGAGGGGTTCTCGGTCGTCGCGCCGATCAGCACGATGTCGCCCTTCTCGACGTGCGAGAGGAAGGCGTCCTGCTGCGCCTTGTTGAAGCGGTGGATCTCGTCCACGAACAGCAGCGTCGGGCGGCCCGAGCGGCGCCGCTCGAGCGCCGCGCGCGCCATCGTCTCCTTGACCTCCTTCACGCCCGAGAGCACCGCGCTGAAGGCCACGAACGGCACCCCGGCGGTGGTGGCGACGAGCCGGGCGATGGTCGTCTTGCCCGAGCCCGGCGGCCCCCACAGCACGATCGAGGAGAGGTGCCGGCCGTCGCGCATGAGCGCCAGCGGCGAGCCCGGCGTGAACAGCTGCGGCTGCCCGACCAGCTCCTCGAACGAGCGCGGCCGCATCCGCGCGGCGAGCGGCGCCAGCCCGGCGGGCGCCGCCTCCGGTGCCGGCGGGCCGCCCGCGCCTCCCCCGGGTGGGGACGCGGGGCCGAAGAGGTCCCCGCTCACGCGCCCTCCTCCCCACCCTCGGACGGTGCAGACCGGCCCCCGGCGAAGAGCGGGCCGAGGCGCTCGCCGGCGGGCGCCGGGTGGCGCGCCGTCCAGGCCAGGATGGCCCGCGCCGCCTCCTCGACCGTCACCGGGCGGCCGAGCGCCACGCCCTGCTCCTCGAGGCGCTGGAACAGCTCCGCCAGCACCGGCGGCTCGACGTTGCTGCGCCGCAGCAGGCCCGGGTCCTGGAAGATCTCGCGGGGAGGGCCCTGGGCGGCGATCTCGCCGCCGCCCACCAGCACGTAGACGCGGTCGGCCATCGCCGGGATGACGTTGATGTCGTGCGTGGCCATGACGAGGGCGACGCCCTGGTCGCGATGCAGCTGATTCAGCAGGCCGACGAGGTCGCTGCGCGAGGCGGGGTCCAGCCCCTCGAAGGGCTCGTCCAGCACGAGCAGCTCGGGCTCCAGCACCAGCGCGCCGGCCAGCGCCACCTTGCGCTTCTCCCCGCCCGAGAGGTGGTGGCAGACCTTGTGCCGCAGGTGGGCGATGCCGACCCGCTCGAGCGCGGCCGCGACCATGCGCTCCACCTCGGGCCCGGCGTAGCCGTAGGAGCGCGGCGAGAACGACACGTCGTCCCAGACCGTCGGCGCGATGATCTGTTCGTCCACGTCCTGCAGCAGCACGCCGATGCGCTCGCGGACGCGGTTGTAGTGCCGCGCCGGGTTCACGCCGAAGACCGTGACCTCACCCTCCTCGGGCTCGAGCAGGCCGAGGATGTGGAAGAGCAGGGTGGTCTTGCCGCAGCCGTTCGGCCCCACCACGACCACCCGTTCGCCGGCACGGGCCTCGAAGTCCAGCCCGCAGAGGTGGACCTGGGTGCGGTCGGGATAGACGTGGCGCACGCACGAGACGCGGATGATCGGCTCGCTCACGGCCGTCTCCACAGGAGCAGGGCGCCGGCCGCCACCATCGCGCCGGCCGCCACCACCAGCCAGTCCGCGCGCGAGCCCTCCCGCCAGTGCCGGCAGCCGCAGATGCGGCCGCTGTGGCCGCGCAGCAGCATCGCCGCGTAGAGGCGCTGGCTGCGCCCGAAGCCGTAGAGCACCATGGTGCCGAAGCCCTCGCCGGCCAGTTCGAGCCGCCGCCGCGCCGGGCCGGTGGTGCCCCCGCGCAGGCGCAACGCCCGCCACAGGCTGCCGGTGCGCTCCATCAGGCCGAACAGCGCGCGGTAGGTGAGGAACAGGCCGTCGCCGACGCTGCGCGGCAGCACGCGCGACAGGGGCGTGAACAGGTTCGGGTACGGCGTGGTGCCCACCAACCAGACCGCGGCGAGGCTGGCGACGAGCGGACGCAGCAACAGGCGCGCCGGGGTCTCGAACGAACCGTCCCAGCGCGCCAGCACGAAGAGCAGGCTGAAGACGACCGGGTAGCCCGAGGCGGCCAGGGTCAGGCGCCAGGGCAGCCGGCCGGTGAGGGCCAGCAGCCAGGCCGTCGCGTAGAGCGCGGCCAGCAGCTGGAGCGAGGGCGCGAAGACCGCCAGCAGCACGAGCGCCCCGGCGAGCAGGATCTTGGAGAGCGCGCTGGCGCGGTGCCACGGCGTGCGCCCGGCGCTCGCCAGCCAGTCGATCTGCGCCAGCGTGTTGATCACCGGCCCGTCTCCCGGCCGGCCGATCCGCCCGGCAGCAGGTCCGGCCGCACGCGCACGAGGAAGCGGGCCACGCCGAAGGCCACCGCCGACTCGATCAGGATCCCCGCCAGCCAGAGCGGGAACGCCACTCCGGCCGCCAGCTGCATACGGTCCGCCCCGGTGCCCAGCGCCCGCAGCGCTCCGACCATCACCACCAGCCACAGCGCCCCCGACACGCTCTGCGTCACCGCGGTGGCCGCGGTCATCGCCGCCGGGGGCGCCAGGCGCCGCGCCAGCGCCACGTAGACCGGCCGGGCCAGGGCGCCCCCCGCACCGAGCACGAGCGCGTTGAGCCCGATCGTGGTGAAACCACCGTGACCGACCAGCG
>JAXDBZ010000248.1:0-11533 GCA_034678345.1 Candidatus Eiseniibacteriota bacterium | reverse complement strand
GGCTGGTCGTGCAGCGCGGCGGCGAGGTCGTGCTGGCGCGGCCGGACGAGGCGGTGGCCGCGCGCGGCGTGGTCGTCGCCCCGCTGGACCGCGCGCTGCGCGAGCGCGGCGAGGAGCTGCGCGGGCGCCTCGGGGCGCTGATCGCGCCGGACTTCGACCGTTACGCCGCGCTGCACCAGGCGCTGCACGAGGGCGGCGCCTACGTGCACGTGCCCGACGGCGTGCGGCTCGAGCACCCCATCCGGCTGCTGCGCTGGCTCGACGGCGCGAACGCCGCGGGTTTCCCCGCCACCGTCGTCGTGCTCGGCCGGGGCGCGCAGGCGACCGTGCTCGAGGAGTGCGTCTCCGACACGGTGGAGGGGGCGGCGTTCTTCGACGGCGCCACCGAGGTCTTCGTCGGCGAGGAGGCGAAGCTCGTCTACGGCCACCTGCAGGACTGGGGCCGCCACGTCTTCCACTACTCGAACCAGCGCGCGCGCGTCGAGCGCGGCGGCGAGCTGCAGTGGATCCAGACCTTCCTCGGCGGCCGCGTCACCAAGACGAGTTCGTACGTCTCGCTCGAGGGCCCGGGGGCGCGGGCCTACGTGCACGGCTTCATGTTCGGCGACCAGCGTCAGCACTTCGACCTGCACACGCTCCAGCGCCACCTCGCCGAGCAGACCACCAGCGACCTCTACATCCGCAGCGCGCTCAAGGACCGGGCCCGCAGCGTCTACCAGGGGATGATCCAGGTGGCGCCCGGGGCGCAGCGCACCGACGCCTACCAGGCGAACCGCAACCTGCTGCTCTCGCCGACGGCGCGCGCCGACAGCATCCCCGGCCTGGAGATCCTCGCCAACGACGTGCGCTGCACGCACGGCGCCACGGTGGGCACGGTGGACCTCGAGCAGATGTACTACCTGATGACGCGCGGGCTGCCGCCGCGCGACGCGCAGCGCCTCATCGTCGAGGGCTTCTTCGCCCCGGTGCTGGACCGCATCCCGCTCGCCAGCGTGCGCGAGCAGCTCGACCGGGTCATCCAGGCCAAGATCGGATAGCGCCATGCCGACGCCGACCTCCGGAACCGCCGCCGCCGCCCGACCGGCCTTCGACGCCCGCGCGGTGCGCGCCCGCTTCCCGCTGCTCACGCGCGAGCGGAAGGTCCCGCTCGTCTACCTGGACAGCGCGGCGACCGCGCAGAAGCCGGACAGCGTGCTGGCGGCGATGGACGACTACTACCGGCGCTACAACGCCAACATCCACCGCGGCATCTACGCCATCGCCGAGGAGGCGACCGCCGCCTACGAGGACGCGCGCGCGCGGCTGGCGCGCTTCATCGGCGCCGCCCCGGCCGAGGTCGTGTTCACGCGCAACAGCACCGAGGCCATCAACCTGGTGGCCTACGCCTGGGGCCGCTCCGCGCTGCAGCGCGGCGACGCCGTCCTGCTCACCGAGATGGAGCACCATTCGAACCTGGTGCCCTGGCACATCCTGGCGGCCGAGCGCGGCGTGGAGCTGCGCTTCATCCCCATCACCGACGACGGCGAGTTGCGGCTGGACGCGCTGCCCGGCCTGCTGGCCGACGGCCGCGTGAAGCTGGTGGGCGTGGTGCACGTCTCGAACGTGCTCGGCACCTTGAACCCGGTCCGCGAGATCGCGCGGCAGGCGCGCGCCGCCGGCGCGCTCACCCTGGTGGACGCGTCGCAGAGCGTGCCGCACCTGCCGGTGGACGTGCGCGCGCTCGAGTGCGACCTCCTCGTCTTCACCGGGCACAAGATGCTCGGGCCGATGGGCATCGGCGCGCTGTGGGGCCGCCGCGAGCTGCTCGAGGCGATGCCGCCCTTCCTCGGCGGCGGCGAGATGATCCGCGAGGTGAAGCTGAGCGGCTCGAAATGGAACGAGCTGCCGTGGAAGTTCGAGGCCGGCACCATGCCCGTGGCCGAGGCGATCGGGCTGCGGGCGGCGGTGGACTTCCTCGAGGACCTCGGCATGGAGGCGGTGTTCGCGCACGACCGCGAGCTCGTGTCGCTGGCGCACGCGCGCCTGCGCGAGATCCCCGGGCTGCGCATCCTCGGGCCGGGCCCGGAGCGCCGGGGCGGAGTGCTGGCCTTCGACCTGGCGGGCATCCACCCGCACGACGTGGCTACCGTGCTCGACCATCACGGCGTGGCGGTGCGGGCCGGGCACCACTGCGCCATGCCGCTGCACGACCGGCTCGGGGTGCACGCCTCGGCGCGTGCGTCGTTCCACTGCTACAGCGTGCCGGAGGACGTGGACGCCCTGGTCGCCGGGATCCACACCGCACGCAAGGTGTTCGGCTGATGGGCGAATGGGACGAGCTGTACCGCGAGAACATCCTGGACCACTACAAGCACCCGCGGCACCGCGGGACGCTCGAGCGCCCCGACATCACCTACGAGGACGCGAACCCGCTGTGCGGCGACCAGCTGCGCATCGACCTGAAGGTCGAGGACGGGAAGATCGCGCAGATCCGCCACACCGGACACGGCTGCTCGATCAGCCAGGCCGCGGCCTCGATGCTGTGCGAGCGGATGGAGGGGCGGCCGCTCGAGGAGGTCAAGCGGCTGACGCGTGACGACGTGCTCGAGATGCTGGGCATCGAGCTGGGCCCGGTGCGGCTCAAGTGCGCCCTGCTCGCGCTCAAGACCCTGAAGGCCGGCGTGTACGGGATCACCCAGTGGCCCGGCGAGGAAGAGGAGACGAAGTGAGCGACCGGTTCCAGACGGTGGCGAAGGTGGGGGAGATCCCCGAGGGCGGCGTGAAGGTGGTGCGCGTGGACGGCGACGCGGTGGCCGTGTTCCACGTCGGCGGGGCCTACTACGCCTTGGCCGACATCTGCACGCACGACGGCAACTCCCTCGCCGACGGCGCGCTCGACGGGTACGAGATCGAGTGCGCGCGGCACGGCGCGCGGTTCGACATCCGCACCGGCGCGGCGCTGAGCCTGCCGGCGGTCGAGGCGGTGCCGACGCACGCGGTGCGCGTCATCGGCGACGAGGTCCAGGTGGCCTGCGAGTCCTGCGAGGAGAAGCGCGCAGCCCAGGCGGCGGTGGATGCCGCGCCGGCGCCGGCACCGCCCGCTCCGCCGGGGCCACCGGCGCCGGCGCCGACCTCGCCCGCGCCGGTCCCGCCCCGACCCGCGCCCACCCGGCAGGAGTTCGCAGTGCGGGCCGCGCTCGAGACCGTGATGGACCCCGAGATCCAGCTCTCCGTCGTCGACCTCGGCCTGGTGCGCGAAATCCAGATCGAGCCCGGACGCACGCGGATCCGCATGGTGCTGACCACGCCGTTCTGTCCCTACGCGCCCCAGTTGACCGCCGACGTGAAGCAGGCGGCCATGAGCGTCGTGGAGCAGCCCTGCGAGGTGGAGATCCTGCCCGAGCCGTGGAGCCCGGAGATGATGCCGGACCCCGGGTTGCTCGGCTTCTCCACCTGAGGTCCACGGCGGCCGCGACGCCACCACGAGGAAGCTGGTCCGCCTGAGGTGGTCCCGCCGCGCGGCGCGGCGCGATTGATGCTTCGGCAGGCCCATTTCTGCCTCGGATGACGTGGAATCGTCAGTCCCTCCGACGGTCGCGCCGGGCCTCCCCCGGGCTCGGGGTGCGGTCGGGGGCTGTCGCGCGCACGGAGTGTGCCCCGAGGTGACCTCGTCCGCGCGGCCGGACTCGTCGTACGCCCGCGCCGGCTCAGCCGCTCCCGCCGCGGGTCTCGCCCCTCACGCGGCGGAAGTGGATCGCACATGTCTCGCATGGATGCCGCCTCGTCCCCTGGGCGTGAGCTTCCCCGCCCCGCCGGTCAGCGCGCGATCATCGTCCCTGCCCTGATCCTCGTGTCGCTCATCGTCGGTGAGAGCGCCGTCGCTGCCCCGCTGTTCCTGGGGCCGTTCTCCTCCTTCGAAGCCGGCCCGGGGCCCCGGTCGGTCGCGATCGCCGACTTCAACGGTGACGGCGAGTCGGACGTCGCCGTGGTGAACAACCCCGGCAACACCGTCTCGGTCCTGCTCGGCCGTGGAGACGGGACCTTCGAGACGAGGAGCGACCACGCGACGGGGAGTGGCCCCCTCCACGTGACGACCGGAGATCTGGACCGGGACGGAGACACCGACCTGGTGACGGCGAACGGCAACGGCACGGTGTCGGTGCTGCTCGGTCACGGCGACGGGACCTTCGAGACGAAGACGGACATCCTGGCCGGCGTCGCCTGCTACTCCGCAGTCGTGGGTGACCTGGACGGCGACGGGAATCCCGACATCGCGGTGTCGGACTACTCCTCGGGCGTCGTCTGCATCCTTCCCGGCCACGGCGACGGGACGTTCTCTGCGGACACCGACCTGGCCACCGGGTTCCGTCCCTCCTCCGTGGCGATCGGCGACCTGGACGGCGATGGGGACCCCGATCTGGCGACGGCCAACTACGGCGCCAACACGGTCTCGGTGAAGCTGGGCGACGGCAGCGGGGCCTTCGGGGGAGCGACCGACTTCGCGGCAGGGACGCAGCCCTACTCGGTGGCCATCGCGGACCTGAACGGGGACGGGCACCACGACCTGGTGCTGGCGAACTGCACGACCGACACCGTCTCGGTGCTGCTCGGCGTCGGCGGCGGAGCCTTCGCCCCGAGGACGGGCTACGGGGTCGGAAGCAGTCCCTACTCGGTGGCCGTCGGTGACCTGAACGGGGACGGGATCCCCGACCTGGTGGCGGCGAGCAACGGCTCCCACCTGCTGTCGGTGCTCCCGGGCCGCGGCGACGGGACCTTCGGGGCGCGAGCGGTCTTCGGCGCCGGGGCCGGGGGATACTCCGTGGTCATCGCGGACCTGAACTTGGACGGGACGCCCGACGTGGTGGAGGCGGACTTCACCCACGAGACCGTTTCGGTCCTGCTGGGTGACGGCGTGGGTGGTCTTGGGGCGGAGACGATGTTCCCCACGGGGGCCGGACCCTTCTGCGTGGCCGTCGGCGACCTGAACGTCGATGGGAGACCCGACCTCGCCGTGGCGAACCACACCTCCAACACGGTCTCCGTGCTGCTCGGCGTGGGGGACGGGAGCTTCCGGGCGAAGACGGATTTCGCGACGGGCTCGAACCCGCACGGCCTGGCCATCGGCGATCTCGACGGCGACGGGACGCCCGACCTCGTGACGGCGAACGACGTCAGTGGCACGGCGTCGGTGATGCTCGGCAACGGCGACGGGAGCTTCGGGACGAAGACGGACGTGAGGACGGGGAGCGGGCCGTTCTCCATCGCGATCGCGGACCTGAATGCGGACGGGAACCCCGACCTGGCGACGGCCAACTACTCCTCGAACACCGTCTCGGCGCTGATGGGCAACGGCGACGGCACGTTCGGGGTCAAAGCCGGCCACCGTACCGGTCCCAACCCGCGCTCCGTGGCGGTGGGAGACCTGAACGGGGACGGGCGGCTCGACCTGGCGACGGCGAACGAGGCCGGCGGCACGGTCTCGGTCATCCTTGCCAACGGTGACGGGATGTTCGGCCCGAGGTCGGACCTCGTGGTGGGAGCCAATCCCTTCTCCGTGTCGATCGGGGACCTGGACGCCGACGGCAGGCTCGATCTGGCGGTCGCGAACTACACGTCGTCCACGGTCTCGGTGATGCTCGGTGACGGCACCGGAGCCTTCGGGGCCCGGACGGACTTCGATACGGGCACGGGGCCCTGGAACATCGCGAGCGGGGACGTGAACGCCGATGGGACGCCCGATCTCCTGACCTCGGACTACGGCGACGGCACGGTCTCCATCCTGCTCGGCAACGGTGATGGCACCTTCGCCGCCAGGCGGAGCTACAGGGCCGGGAGCCAACCTCTCTCCGTGGCGATCGGGAACCTCGACGCGGACACGAATCCGGACCTGGCGACGGCCAGCTTCGGCTCGGACCGGGTCTGTGTGCTGTTCGGCTCCGGCGACGGGACCTTCGGCCCCGACATGGACTTCCAGACGGGGAGCAATCCCTGGTCCGTGCTCATCGGGGACCTGAACGGTGATGGCACGCAGGACCTGGCGACGGCCGACCGTGGGACCAACACGGTGTCGGTGCTGATCGGCGAAGGCGACGGGACCTTCGAGGCGAGGAGGGAGCATGCCACGGGGAGCCAGCCGCAATCCGTGGCAACCGGAGACCTGGACGGGGACGGCAGGCTCGACCTGGCGACGGCGAACTACGGAGACAACACGGTCTCGGTGCTGCTGAACCGCGGCGATGGCATGCCCTGGCCGAGGACGGACTATGGCGTGGGCGTGAACCCCCGTTCCTTGGCCATCCGCGACTTGGATGGTGACGGGCAGCGCGACCTGGCGGTGGCGAATTACAACGACACCCCGGCCTACACGGTCTCGGTCCTGCTCGGCAACGGGGACGGCACCTTCGGCGCGAAGACGGACTTCGCGACCGGCGTCAATCCCCAATCCGTGGCGATCGGCGACCTGAACGGGGACGGAAAGCCCGACCTGGCGGTGGGCAATCAGGGCTCCGAGACGGTCTCGGTGCTGCTCGGCAACGGGGACGGCACCTTCGGCGCGAAGACGGACTTCCGCACGCGGAGCATGCCCTACGTGGCGATCGGTGATCTGAACGGGGATGGAGCCCTCGACCTGGTCGCCGCGGACTACGGTACCGGCCTCGTCTCCGTGTTGCTGGGTCTTGGCGACGGGACGTTCGCGGCCCAGGTGACCTACGAGACGGGCCTCTTCCCCCGCTCCGTTGCGATCGGGGACCTCGACGGGGACCGGATGCCCGATCTGGCCGTGGCGAACAGCGGGTACGCCTACAACCACTACCCCGGCCAGACCGTCTCGGTGCTGCTCGGCAATGGCGACGGGACCTTTGGAGCGAAGACGGACTACGAGACGCAGGTCGCGCCGTACGGTGTGGCGGTCGGGGACCTGAACGGGGACTGTCGGCCCGACCTGGCGGTGGCGTGCGCCGGGTCCTCGGCGGTCTCGGTGCTGCTCAACGCCGGCATGGGCACCACGGACGCCGGCCCGCTGCCCTCGGACCTTCCGCGCACCTTCCGGTTGCTGGCACCCCGGCCGAATCCCTGCAGAGGCGGGGGCGAGATCCGCCTCCAGTTGCCCGTGGCGTGCGCGGTGGACCTCGCGCTCTTCGACCTGGCGGGGCGCAGCGTGCGCTCCCTGGCGGCCGGCGAGTCCATGGGGCCAGGCGAGCATGTCGTCCGCTGGGACGGCCGGGACGATGCGGGCGCCCTGGTGCGCGATGGCGTCTATCTGGTTCGGGCGCGCGCCGGGCGTGAGGCCACCACGAGGAAGCTGGTCCTCATGAGATAGGGCGGCCCCGCCGGCCGTCTCACCCCCCTGGGCGGGCGCCTTTCGTCTGGAGCCCGGTCGGCGCCGGCTCTAGACTGGTCCGTGGCAGCGGCAGACTTCCCGTACGGCGCGTGGGCACTCTCCTCGGGCGTGACCATGAGACTGACGGACCGGCGGTTCTGGGAGCATCACTGGCGGGTTCGGGCGGCCGCCCGGGCCTCCGAGACGGTCCGGCTGCGCTCCATGCCCTTCCACGACCTCCTCGTCCGGACGCTGCCCCGGGGCGGCAGCTTCCTCGAAGTGGGGTGCGCACCAGGCCGGAACATGGCCTATTTCCACCGCTACTTCGGCTACCGGGTCGCCGGCGTCGACTACGTCGGCGAGGACATCACCCGCCGCACGCTCGAGGAGAACGGCGTCGCCGGGTACCGGCTCTACCGCATGGACTTCCTCGAGGAGCTTCCCGCGGAGAGGTTCGACGTGGTCGCCTCCTTCGGGTTCGTCGAGCACTTCACCGAGCTGGACGAGGTCCTCGAGCGGCACGTGCGGCTGCTGAATCCCGGCGGTACCGTCGTCATCGGGACCCCGCACTATCGCGGGGGGCAGTACCTGATCCGGCTGGCGCTGGATCGGGACTCCCTGAAGCGCCACAACCTGCAGGCGATGAAGGGGCGGGTGATCCGCGGCATCCTGACGCGTCTCGGCGCCCGCGAGATCCTCTACTGCGGTCACTACCGCACGTTCGGCATCTGGCTCGACCGCGAGGACGCGCCCCGGGCGCTGGTCCGTGCCGTCGGCCTCCTCGACGCCGGCTTCCAGCGGCTGGCGCGCGGGCTACGTGCCGACAACATCCCCAACCGCCTCTTCTCGCCCTACGTCGTGACGATCGCGAGGTTCTGAGCGGCGGGCAGGAGGGAGGTTGCCGGCCGGACGTGATCGGGGCCGGACTCATCGCCCGGCCCCGTGGTGCGGCCCGCACGACGTGCGGCGCTCGCTGGATCGTCCCGGAGGTCGCTCCCTACTTCTTCCAGAGGATGGCGGCGGCCGGGCAGTCGTTCATGATCTTCTCGACCGCGGCCCGCTGGCTCTCGTCCACGTTCGTGTTGAAGACCTCGGCGATCTCCTGGCCGGCGACCTTGCGGAAGATGTCCGGCAGGGCGGTGATGCAGTCGCCACACTCGGTGCACAGATCGGCATCCACGTAGAACTCGGGAAGCTTGCCCAATGTCCTGCTCCTGTCTGGGGTGAAGAGTGATGTCCGGATCGGGCCCGGCACCGTACGCACGGGCAGAGCACGGTGGATTTGTGCCACAACCGCGCCCTTCGCGCCAGTCGGCCGGGCGGGGGCGCGGTCGGCGTCCCCGGGAACCCGGGCGGGCAGCGCGCCGTCGCCCTACGGCCCCCAGCCGATGCCCATGTTGATCTTGAGCTGGCTCAGCTCGGGCAGGTGGTGGTACTCGAGCTCGAGGAAGTTCTCGACATGGTCCGAAAGGGGAACCGCGACGCCGGCCAGGGCGAGGAGCCCGCCGCGGGTCGTGGAGTCCCTCCGGTCGTCGAGCCCCAGCTGCGGCGCGTTCACCTGGCTCGAGAGGAAGTGCACGCCCAGCCCGCCGCCGGCGTAGGGCTGCCAGCCGGTCCGCTGGAACCGGTAGCGCAGCCCGACCCCCAGCGTGGCGTCCTTGCGCGACACCGTGATGTCGGGCGGGTCCACGGTGTTGCTGGTGCGCCAGTACTCGACGAAGGGCAGCAGCTCGAAGCCGGTCACGATCCGCTCCGAGGTGAGCCGGACGCGCGTGGCGAGGCCCGAGAACGAGCTCTGGTGCTTCTGCAGCACGGTGGCGGTCATCACGTCCACGCCGCCGAACGTGCCGGCGCGCGCCAGGACCGCGGACAGGAGGAGGAGTACGGTGACGAGGCAGAGACGTAGCAGGATGCGCATGACGGGCTCCTTGAGGATCCATCCTCGTGGCCAACGTTCCCTGTTCGCGGGAGCGCTCGTGCGCGCACTATAGCCCCGCGCGCCGGGGCGGCGCCAGCGTCTTCGCGCTCTGCTCGAGCCTCAATCGCGCAGGCGGTAGTCCACCAGCCGGGACTTGAGCCAGCGCACGCCGACGAGGTCGTGCAGGCCGCGCCAGAGCCGGTTGCCCACCCCATACTTCGAGCGGCCGAGCCGGCGGGCGCGGTGCGCCAGCCGCACCTCGACCAGCCGGGCGCCCCGGAAGACGCACAGGGCCGGCAGGAAGCGGTGCACGCCCACGAACATGGGCAGGCCCTCGAGCGCCTCGCGCCGGTAGGCCTTGAAGGAGCAGCCGATGTCGGTGACCGGGTCGCCCAACACCGCGCGCCGGAAGCCGTTGGCGATGCGCGAGGACAGCAGCCGCAGCGCCGAATCCTGCCGGTTCGAGCGGATGCCCGACACGACGTCCGCCCCCTCCAGGGCCGACAGCAGGCGCGGCAGGTCGGCGGGGTCATTCTGCAGGTCGGCGTCCAGGGTGACGACGACGCGGCCCCGCATCCGGGCGAAGCCGGCCGCCAGCGCGGCGCTCTGGCCCCGGTTGGCGGCGAGCAGGACGGGCCGGATGCGCCGGTCCCGCCCGGCGGCTTCGCGGACGAGCCCGGTGGTGCCGTCGGTGCTCCCGTCGTCCACGAGCACGATCTCCCAGCTCCGCCCGGTCGCCTCGAGCACGGGGCGCAGCTCGCCGAGCAGGATGGGCAGGCTCTCGACCTCGTTGTAGGCGGGGACGACGACGGAGAGCTCGGGCTCCGGGGCGGGCTGGCTCATGACGCGGAGAGCATCGCAGAAGCCGGCCCGGCGGGCCAGCCGACCCGGCGGCCGGGAGCGGCGGGCACCCCCCGCCGCCGTTCCCTACGGGCGCATCGTGGAGTAGAGCATGGCGACGATCACGGGGATCAGGATGCCCAGCACGGCCCCGGTCACGGTGAACAGCACGGTGCGGCGGAACTGCAGGCGCTTGATCTCCAACAGGGTCTGCATACCCGTCTCCTGGGTGAGCGGGACCGGCACGTCCCGCGCGGCGATCGCTCCCTTCAGCTCGCGCGCCATGCGCGCCAGCTCGGGGTCGTTCCCGAGGTGCTCCTCCACCAGTGCGCGGGTGTCCGCGCTCGCTTCCTGCGCCAGGTACAGCGGCAGCAGGTCCATGATCACGTCGCGGGTCACTTCCATCACGACGGCTCCTCTCGCAGGCAGTCGGCGGCCACGCGCGCGCGGACGCGGCTGACCTTCACCCGGGCGGTGACGATCGAGATGCCGAGGATGCGCGCGACCTCGGCATAGGGCAGGTCCTGCTGGACGCGCAGCAGGAAGGCTGAGCGGTCCGCCTCGGGCAGGCGGCCCAGCACCCGGTCCACTCGCTCCAGCGCCATCCCGGCTTCTGCGCGCCGGATCGGATCGGGGGCCGGGTCCACGAGCGTCTCGTCCAGGTCGGCCCGCCGCCGCTCGTTGCGGCGCCCGTCCAGGAAGAGGTTGCGGGCGATGGCGAACAGGTAGCCCCGCAGGGTCTCGGTGTGAATGCGCTCGCGCCGGGACCAGGCCCGTATGAACGTCTCCGAGACGATGTCCTCCGCCTGCTGCCGGTCTCGCGTCAGCGAGAAGGCGAAGCGGTACACCGACGCGGCATGGGCCTCGTACAGCTCCTGGAACGTGGGCATCACCGGCCTCCCGCTGGACTACGGTCCCGGGGCCGGAACGTTACGACCCGGTCGGCCGCCCCGGCCAGCGTGGACCGGAAAGCCGTGCGCGACCCCCCGGAGCTGTGCTAGAAAGGCGCCCGATGCGCGCTCTCCCCGCCGATCCGCCGTCCCGGCGCCGCACCGGCAGCGGGCGCCCGGTGCGCCGGCGCCGGCGCGTCGTGCCGCTCGAGCAGCTCGCCATGGACTTCGGGCCGCCGCGCCCGCACTGGGACCTGTCGCGGCTCGTCGAGCGATCGCCGCACCGGGCGCGCATCCTCGAGCGGCTGGAGTTCGTGCGGCGCTTCTTCCCCGAGCTGGCCGACGAGACCGTGCGCATCGGGCTGGCGCGCAAGCGCGGCGTGCTGGGCTGGGGCTCGCTCGACCCTCGCCGGCCGGGCGTGTGGGTGCGGCCGCGCCGGCTCTCCTCCTTCACCATCGCCCACGAGTTCACCCACCTGCTGCAAGCGCGTGGTCTGCTACCCCGCGGCGAGCGGTCCTGCGACCTGTGGGCCCTGGCTCGTTCGCCGCTGCTGAACGACACCGCGCCCTCGTACCTGCGGCTGC
>JAXDBZ010000247.1:0-11568 GCA_034678345.1 Candidatus Eiseniibacteriota bacterium | reverse complement strand
CTGTGCTATATTGCCCTGCCCGATCCTCCTCCGAACCCAGGACCCGGCCCGCGGAGAGCCTCGCTTGATCCGACGCCGCATCGCCCTCGCCACGTCCCTCGCCGTGCTGTTCGCACTCGGCTGGTGGGCGGGGCGCGGCGCCTCGCGCGACCTGTACCCCGACCTCGACATGTTCGTGGAGGTCGTGCACAAGATCGAGCTCCACTACGTGGACCCGGTCCAGCCGCGCACGCTCATCGAGGGCGCCATCCGCGGGATGCTGCGCCAGCTCGACCCGCATTCCCAGTACCTCGACGCCCGGGCCTACACGAACCTGCTCAGCATGGCCGGGGGCAGCTTCGGCGGCATCGGCGTGGAGGTGGGTGTGCGCGACGGCTACCCCACGGTCATCGCCCCCATCGAGGGCACGCCCGCCTGGGAGGCGGGGCTGCGCTCCGGGGACGTCCTGGTGGCGATCGACGGCAGGTCCACGTACGGCCTGGCGGTCGAGGACGTGGCCGACCGGCTGCGCGGGGCCGAGGGCACGACGGTCGAGGTCCGCGTGAGCCGGGAGGGCGAGGCCGACACCCACGAGATCGAACTGACGCGCCGCATCGTCGAGCGCAAGGCGGTGCCCTATGCCTTCGTGGCCGAGCGCGGCATCGGCTACCTGCGGCTGCGGGCCTTCTCGGAGCGCAGCGGCGACGAGACCCGCGCCGCCATCGCGCGCCTGCGCGGCGAGGGCGCGAGGAGCCTCGTGCTCGACCTGCGCTCGAACCCGGGCGGGCTGCTCGACCAGGCCGTGGACGTGGCCGAGACGTTCGTGCCGCGGGGCACCATGGTCGTCTACACGAAGGGCCGCGCGCCCAACGAGGACCGCCGTTTCTACGCCGACGGGACCGCCCCGAACCTGGACTGGCCGGTCGTCGTGCTGGTGGACGGGGGCTCCGCCTCGGCCGCCGAGATCGTCGCCGGGGCGCTGCAGGACCTGGATCGCGCCCTGGTGGTGGGCACGACGAGCTTCGGCAAGGGCTCGGTGCAGCGGGTCTTCCCGCTGCGCGGTCAGGACGGAGCGCTCAAGCTCACGACCGCTCTCTACCACACGCCCAGCGGCCGCTCGATCGACCGGGCGGCCGCGGACTCGCTGCCGGACGAGGAGGTGGACGAGGAGGACGACGCCGATCCGGTGGCGGCGCCGGCCGACTCGACGCCGCGCCCGGTCTTCCGCACGCCGCGCGGGCGCCCGGTGTACGGCGGCGGGGGGATCACCCCGGACGTGGCGGTCGCCCCGGACACGCTGAGCGGCCTGCTGCGCCGGGTCGAGTCGCGGAACCTGGCCTTCCGTTTCGCCAACCGCTGGCTGAACACCCACCCGCAGCCGCAGCCCGAGGCGAAGGTGGCGGTGCCGTGGACCGAGTTCCTGGCCTGGCTGGGGCAGGAGGGCGTGGAGTTCACGCCGGCGGACGCGGCGGCCCAGCGCGCGGCGCTCGAGCGCGCGGTGCGCCGCGAGATGGCGCGGCGGATGCTGGGCGACGGCGCCGCGGCGCGCGTGGCGCTCGAGGACGATCCCGTCTGGGCCCGTGCCTGCGCGCTGCTCGAGCGGGCTCGCGGGCCGCGGGACGTCTTCGCGGCGGCCGCGCGCTGACATGCCGCGCGCGTTCCTCTGCGACTTCGACGGCACCGTAGCGCCCACCGACATCGGCGCCGCCTTCGCCCGCGCCTTCTCGCCCGGCGGCGCGGCCGAGCAGGAGGAGCTGCTGGGGCCCTGGATCCGGGGCGAGATGGGGCACCGCGACCTGACGCGGGCGCAGTGCCGGCTGATCACGGCCACGGCGGAGGAGGCGCTGGCCTTCACCCGCCGCTTCGGGCTCGACCCGCACTTCGCCCCGTTCGTGCGCGAGGTCGCGGCGCGTGGCGACCGCGTCATGGTGGTGAGCGAGGGGTTCGATTTCTACCTGGCCGACCAGCTCGCCCGCGCCGGGCTGGCCGACCTGCCCTACGCGGCGAACCGCCTGCGCTTCGCCGCGGACCGGACGGTGGCGCCCGAGTTCCCCTGGGCCGAGGGCGGCTGCGGCGACTGCGGCAACTGCAAGGGCCGGCACGTGCGCGACTGGCGCGCGCGCGGCTTCACCACCGTGCTGGTGGGCGACGGGCTCTCGGACCGCTGCGGTGCGCGCGCCGCCGCCGAGGTCGTCGCCCGCGGCGAACTGCTGGCGTGGTGCCGCCGGGAGGGCGTGCCGGCGCGGGAGTTCCGCGACTTCGCCGACGTGGCCGCCCTCGCCCGGGCTGCGGCCCGCGGAGCCGCCGGGGTAGACTGAGCGCCATGCAGATCGGCCCCGTCCGCTTCGCCTCGCCGTTCCTGCTCGCGCCGCTCGCCGGCGTGAGCGACTCGCCCTTCCGCCGGCTGGCGCGCGAGCAGGGCGCCGCCGGCGTGGTGACCGAGATGGTCTCGGCCGACGGGCTGGTGCGCGGGCAGCGCCCGACGCTGGCCCTGTGCCGCTTCGCGTCGGAGGAGCGGCCCATCGGCGTGCAGCTCTTCGGCGCGGACGCGGCGGTGATGGCGGACGCGGCGCGGCGGCTGGACGCGCTGCCGGAGCGCGAGCGCCCCGACTGGATCGACGTGAACGCGGGTTGCCCGGTGCGCAAGGTGGTGAACCGCCGCGCCGGCGCCGCGCTGCTGAACGACCTGCCGCGGCTGGCGGCCATCGTGCGCGGCATGACGGAGGCCGGCGCGCTGCCGGTCACGGTGAAGACGCGGCTCGGCTGGGACGACGGCTCGAGCGACGTGGCGGGCCTGGCGCGGGAGATGGAGGACGCGGGCGCCGCGGCGCTCACCGTGCACGCCCGCACGCGCAGCGGCGGCTTCGGCGGCCCGCCGCGCTGGGAGGGCATCGCCGAGGCGCGGCGCGCGGTGCGCATCCCGGTCGTCGGCAACGGCGACGTGCGGACCCCCGAGGACGCCGCGCGGATGCTGGAGGACACCGGCTGCGACGGCGTGATGGTGGGGCGCGCCGCGCTCGGCGATCCCTGGATCTTCGCCCGCCTGCTGGCCTGGTGGGCGCACGGCGAGCGGCTGGCCATGCCCTCGCCGGCCGCGCGCATCGGGATGGCCGTCCGGCACCTGCACCTGGCGGCGGCGGACGCCGGCCCGGCGGTGGCCGCCCGCGAGATGCGCAAGCACGTCGCCTGGTACCTGCGCGGCCTCCCGCACGCCGCGCGCGTGCGCGAGCGGGTGAACCGGACGCACACGGTGGAGGAACTCGAGGCGCTGCTGCTCGACTACCTGCGGGAGCTGGAGGCCGGCGCCGGCGCGGTGGCGGACGACGCCCCGGAGCCGTCGACCGGCGGGGAGGACTCCCTTGCGACCGGCTGAGCTGAAGCGGCTGCTCGGGCGCGTGCGACGGGGGAGCGTGAGCCCGGCCGCGGCGGCGCGGCTCCTCGGCGAGGCGCCGCTCGAGCAGCTGGCCTTCGCCACGCTCGACCATCAGCGCGCCCTGCGCGCGGGCTTCCCCGAGGTGGTCTTCGGCCAGGGCAAGACGCCCGCGCAGATCGTCGGCATCGCGCGGCGGCTGCTGGCGCGCGGCGGCCCGGTGCTGGTCACGCGCGCCGACGAGGCGGCCCGCGCGACGCTGGGCGCGGCCTTCCCGGGGGCGGAGAGGCACGAGCGGGCGCGCTGCGTGGTGATCCGGCGAGCACGGGGGGGGCGTCCGGCGACGCCGGGTCCGGCGAAGCCGGGTGCTCCACGACGGCGCGCCGGGTCCGGCTCGGTCCTGGTGGTCTGCGCCGGCACCGCCGACCTGCCGGTGGCGGAGGAGGCGCTGGTCACGGCGCGCATCCTGGGCAGCCGCGCGGCGCTCATCGCCGACGTCGGCGTGGCCGGGCTGCACCGCCTGCTCGCCCACCGCCGGCGCCTGCGCGGGGCGCGGGTGATCGTGGTGGTGGCGGGGCTCGAGGGGGCGCTGGCCAGCGTGGTGGGTGGGCTGGTGGACCGCCCGGTCATCGCCGTGCCGACCAGCGTCGGCTACGGCGCGCACTTCCGCGGGCTGGCCCCGCTGCTGGCGATGCTCAACTCGTGCGCGGCGGGGGTGACGGTGGTGAACGTGGACAACGGCTTCGGAGCGGGCTACGCGGCGCACCTGGTGAACGTGACGGGTCGTCGGGGATAGGAGGTCCGTGGTGCGCATCGGCTGGCTCGACTGCAGCTCGGGGATCAGCGGCGACATGACCCTGGGGGCCCTCGTCTCGGCCGGCTGGCCGGCGGAGCGGCTGGTGTCGCTGCCCGCGCGTCTGGGCCTCGCGGGCGTGCGCGTCGCCGTGGGCGAAGCGCGCCGCGGCCACTTCGCCGCGACCCGCGTGGAGGTCGCCGTGGAGGAGTCCGTCCAGCCGCACCGGCACCTGGCCGAGGTCGAGGCCGTGCTCGCCCGCGCCGACCTGCCCGGGGCGGTGCGCGAGCGGGCGGTGGCGGTCTTCCGCCGGCTGGCCGAGGCGGAGGCCGCCGTGCACGGCATGGGCGTCACCGAGGTCCACTTCCACGAGGTGGGTGCCGCGGACGCGCTGGTGGACGTGGCCGGATCCGTGCTCAGCCTGGCCGAGCTGGGGCTGGAGCGCCTGCACGCCTCGCCGCCGCGGCTGGGGCGCGGCAGCGCCCGGTCCGCGCACGGAGTCATCCCCGTGCCGGCGCCGGCCACCGCGGAACTGCTGCGGGGAGCGCCGGTGGAGATCGGCGAAGCGGTCGGGGAGACGACGACGCCCACGGGGGCGGCGCTGCTCGCCACGCTGGTGGACGGCTGGGGGGTACCCCCGGCCTTCCGGCTCGAGCGCGTTGGCTCGGGCGCCGGGGCGCGCGACCTGCCCGGGCTGCCGAACGTGCTGCGCCTGTTCGTGGGCTCGACCGAGGCGGTCGGGGGGGCGGGCGGGCTGCGGCGCCGGCACGTGGCCGTGCTCGAGACCGCCCTGGACGACGAGAATCCGCAGTTCGCCGGGGCACTGCTGCCCGGGCTGCTGGCGGCGGGAGCCCTGGACGCGATGATCGTCCCGAGCGTGATGAAGAAAGGCAGGCCCGGGCTGTGGCTGGTGGTCGTGGCCGATCCCCACCGGGCCTCCGACCTGGCGGGCTTGATCCTGGCGGGGACGACGAGCCTGGGCGTGCGCCTGCGCGTGGAGGAACGCGTGGAGCTGGAGCGGCGGGGCGAGACGGTCGAGACGCCCTTCGGTGGCATCGCCGTCAAGGTCGCCACGCTGCCGGACGGGACCGAGCGCGCCGCGCCCGAGTTCGAGTCCGTGCGCGAGGCGGCGGAGCGGGCCGGCCGGCCGCTGCGCGAGGTGGCGGAGGCGGCCATGGCCGCGTGGCGCGCCCGTCCCGGGACCCGGCGGTGAGCACGCTGGTCGCCCGGGACCTGTGCGCGGCCCATCCCGCGGACGGGACCCGGGCGGCCGGATCCCCGGACGGCACCGTCGTCCGTGGCTTCTCGCTCAGGGTGGGCCCGGGCGACTGGGTGGCCCTGACGGGACCCAACGGCTGCGGCAAGACGACCCTGCTCCTCACGCTCGCCGGACTGTGGCCGACCGCCTCGGGGGATCTCCTCCTGGACGGCGTTCCTCTCGGCGGCTCCGCTCCGCATTTCGCGGGCCGCGACCCGCGCGTGGCGCGCTCGCAAGTCGCTGTGATCATGCAGGATCCGTCGAGCCAGCTCGTCCAGCCCACCGTCCGTGAAGAGCTTGGGTTCACCTGCGCGAACCTGGGCGTCCCGGCCGGTGAGGTTTCGCGGCGTGTGATCCAATGGAGCGACAGATTCGGGTTGGCGGGGGAGCTGGGGCGGGATCCACAGGAGCTCTCGGCCGGCCGCCAGCAGATGGTCCTACTGGCCGCGGCGCTGGCGTCGCGTCCCGGGCTCCTCCTTGCGGACGAACCTGCCTGCCACCTCGACCCGATCGCCCGCGCGCTGGTGCTGGACGCGGTCGCCGAAGAGGTGGAGCGGGGACTCGGGGTCGTCTGGGTGACGCAGGACCACCTGGAACGCCAGAGGGCGGGACGGGTCATCGGCCTGGTCCAGGACGCCGCGGCGGAAACGATTCCGATGATTGACGTTGGGACGAACGAGCGCGGATCGCTCGCCAGCGTCGTCGTCTCCCCGTGGACGGGAGATCCGGGGCCGTGCGTGAGGACGGACTCGACTCTGCACATCAGCCTGCCGCGGGCGGGGGTGACGGCGGTCGAGGGACCCAACGGCGCCGGCAAGAGCGTGCTCCTTGCCGCCGCGGCGGGCGTCCTGACATTGCCGCAGGTGCGGGTTCGCCGCGAGGGGGGCGAGTGGCTCCCCGCGCTGGTGTCCTCCCAGTACCCGGAGTTGGAGATCTTCGAGGAGGACGTGCGGGACGAGGTCGTCTATGCGGCGGTCTCCCGCGGCGTTCCGCGGCACGAGGCTCTCCGCCGGGCGGAGGCGGCGCTCGACCGCTTCGGCATGGGCGCGTCGGGTCTGCTGGGGCGAAAGACCTGGAGCCTCTCGGGCGGCGAGAAGCGCCTGGTCTCCCTGGCCGGCGCGCTCATCGCCCCGGCATCGCTCGTGGCGCTGGACGAGCCGACGGCAGGTCTCGACCCCGTGAGACGATCGGCCCTCGCCTGCCTCGTGGGCGAAGTGGCCCAAACCAGGTCCGTCCTGGTGGCCAGCCAGGACGCGGCATGGCTGAGTGCGGTTTCCGCACGCCGGTACGCATTGCACATCGCCAGAGGCCGACCGGCGGCAAGTCCCAGCGAAAAAACGGATTGACAACCACCTGTCGTAAGCCTAGCCTTCTTCAAGTGCTGGGGTAGTGGTGCGTCCTTATTAACCCCCAGGAGCACCTCGAATTCCGCGGTCACGCATGGCTCAGGGGCTGGCAGCGGTCCAGGTCCCGTGCGTGGCTCACCACGAGATCGCGCGCAAGAATGCCCGCGCATCGGCCCGAACTGCCTAAGGGCGATGCCGGAAGCGGAAAGGGGGGATCGGCACTCGACTGGCGCGGCAATCAGCCGTCGGAACCCGGACTCGCGTCCGTGATCGTTCCGCCGGCCGGTTCGTTTCTGGCGACACCTCGCTCGCAATCCGTTCTGGAAGACTCGCATTGCCCAAGCATTGCGACGATGGAGGTAGTCACATGAGAAAGTCGTTTGTCGCGCTCGCCCTGCTCGTGGGGGCGATTGCGATGCTGACGACGTCGGCTTTTGCGCAGCTCGAACGGGATGAGCTGGGCCTCAAGCTCAGCAACGCCAAGGTCGCGCAGGCGCAGATGTCGAAGGCCTCGCGGCTCGGCACGGCCTCGGAGATGTTCGACACGCTCTTCGTGGGCCACAGCACCGCCGCGGCGACCTCGACCAACCCGTTCTCGATCGGCTCGAGCACCCAGTACCGGCCCACGGTGAGCCATGAGGGCATCTGGGACTTCGACGAGGTCGACGGCGGTCTCGAGGACTCGCTGCAGGGCTGGTTCCCGTTCCCGGGATTCTGCACCTCCCGCGTGAGCAACCAGCCGGATTACACCCGGCCGTGGTACTGCCTTGACTTCGGCAACCGTCTGAACGCGGCGCCGATCCAGGGCCGCACGACGGGCGTCATCAGCGCGTGGCACGTGGACGCCGGCCAGAACCAGGCGCCGGTCGGCCAGGATGCGGCTGCGACCCCGTGGTGGTCGCCGCTCTCCGGCACCGCGTCGGCCTGGTGCGGTCTGCGCACCGGCGGTGACCTCGCGTACCTGGACCAGGTGGCGTACGGCGGTACGGGCAATCCGTACAACGGCGACGTCCTCTGGGGCACCCAGGACGTCAACGTCGGCACCGGCATCCGCCGGGTCATGCCGGGCTTCGTCAGCCGCTGGGACCAGATGCTGTACCGCGACGTGCGCGTGTCCAGCACCCAGTCGCTCACGCTGAGCTTCCTGTACCAGAACAAGACGGGTCCCGAGCTCGCCACGACGATCGACGCGTGCACGGGCTGGTTCAACCTGGACCCGATGAGCCTGACCGAGGGGGCGCTGCCGTACCCGAGCAACCCGGTCAACTTCATCAGCTCGTACAACACCGGCCGTGTCGCCCCGATCGACTCGTTCATGGTCTACGTGGGCGTGCCGACCGACCCGACGGGCTTCACCCGTTCGGACGGCGCCGTGGTGCCGATCTTCGACCTGAAGCGGCGCTGGTTCTCCGAGGTCATCGCGATCGACAAGCCCTACAAGGAAGTCCACACCACGTGGGGCTGGGACTCGGTCTACAAGTCCACTCCGCTGACCATCACCGTGACGAACGCCGAGCTGGCTCCGATGCTGGCGGCGCAGGAAGCCCCGGACGGCGGTGGCGTGATCCGTGTCGTGTTCCGCAGCAAGACGAACCGGAACAGCTCGGATGAAGACGCCATCTATCTGGGGGGCGCGGGTTCGTCCTTCGGCGAGGGCGCGGTCCGTATCGACGACGTCAAGATCTCGCTGGACGGCGGCAGCACCTACGTCGTGGAGAACGGCTTCGATTCGGCGTCCGAGATCAACAACAACATCGAAGAGGGGAACACGGACGGGCCCGGTCCGGCCGTCGGCGAGGGCTATGCCCTGGCCAACTGGCACTCGACCGGCAAGCCGCCGCGGCCCCTGTCGCACACGCACACGATCTACCAGACCGACATCAGCAACGTGCCTGGTGTGCCGAACGTGTACGACGCGCTGTACTGGACCGACATCTGCGGCCCGCCCAACAGCGCGGCCCGCATCTGCAACCTCGAGGGCGTGGTGATCTCGACGGGTGACCACGACTACGAGGAGCGCACCAGCGGTCTGGCCGGCACGGCGTTCCGGTCGAACCTGCACGGCATCATGTCGCCCACGATCAACCTGGTCGTCCCCGAGACCGGCGACAACGAGATGGGGATCGACAAGGTCCACAAGGAGACCCCCAACGGCTGGTTCTTCCGGCACGATGCGATGCTGGGTGTCTTCTCGATCCCGGGTGAGAACTGCGCCTGGCAGATCGACCTGTTCTGCTGGCCGGTGCTGGATCAGCTCGGCTGCGAGATCTGGAGCGATGCGTTCAACACCGGCTTCATCAGCTACAACCCGGACAAGCAGTGCTACTGGATGGACGACGACCTGTCGTCGCTGATCTTCACGTCGCACGCGTCCGGCCTGCCGGATTCGATCAAGATCGGCTTCTACAAGTACACCTACTGCAGCAGCTGGGGTGGTGCTTCCCTGTGCGCCTCGCCGGACGGCCACTACATCGACAACATGGCCTTCTGGATGGCGCCGGCTGGCGGTGGTGCGTCGGACAAGATCCAGGTCGATATCTGGGACTGGTACCAGGATGCGTTCCCTGCGAACGAGTCCACCGGCTACCCGGGTAACGCTGCTCTGTTCGACACGTGCGCGGCCCACATCATGACGGCCCTGAACGAGTCGCAGGCGACGGGTGACGAGCTCCGGTTCAACATCCCGGGTGACAGCGTCACCTGCCTCATCGCGAATGCGACCAACACGCCGGTCCGCATGGACGTCGTGTTCCGCATCTTCCCGGGGCCGGGCAACTACGTGACCATCGGCGACAAGTCGTCGGGTCTGCGGGCGGTGCCCACCGATCCGGCGCCGGCTTCGTCGGGCACGACGGGCGCCAGCGCGTTCTGGAAGACCTACATGGCGGACCCGGGTCCCTTCGGTGCGGGCAACCACACCGGCGGCTGGAACCCGAACACCTGGAACAGCGTCCGCGTCGACACGTCCGAGTTCAACATGTTCCCGATGGACGGGACCGTCTCGAACGTGCCGGGCATCGACGAGAACATCTGGCAGACCACGATCCACGAGAGCGACCCGAACTACAGCGTGCTGGGCATCTCGAAGCCGCGTTGCTTCCCGACGCAGCTGATCCGTGACCTGACCAGCAACAACACGCAGTGCGGTGTGGCGCCTGACTGGGTGCTGGCGGACCCGACGGGCGTCGGCTACGACGGCAACCCGAACACCATCGAGCTCACCAAGGTCTTCCCCGATGGTCTGTTCACGCCGGGCACCCATTTCGAGTACTTCCTCCGCCTGTCGCACATCGGGTCCGAGGAATCGTTCGTGATGGTCCCCGACACGAACTTCATCTGCCCGCAGCCGTGGGAAGGCCCGAGCTGGGACGGTCACCGGTGGCAGGAGTTCTGCGTGCTTCCGGACCGGTGGAAGTCCTCCCTGTACGGCGGCATCGGCGACGCCTGCATGCTGGTCGTCGACGGTGCGGACCGGCGCTTCAGCGAGCGGCCGTGGGTGAGTCTGGCGGACAGCATCGGCCTGACTCAGGCCTCGAAGTGGGGCGCCCACAATGGTTGGCACTGCGATGCCAGCTACGTCGCTCCGGATGGCAGCCACGACTACTGGGGTGAGAACGTCGGCACCAACGACGCGATCTGCGTGCGGGACCACAAGGGCCAGGCCGGCTCGCTGTGGGACTTCTACCAGGTCAAGGGCGCCGAGTCGGGCACCTCGGTCGCCTCGCGTCTCGGCGGCCGTCTGGCGAACCGCGATGCCATGGGCTACGCCGAAGGCAAGACCGGCCGCCAGGGTCCGACCCCGGACATGCTGCGCGCCTACTACAAGCTGGTGCTCTTCATCTCGGGCGACCTGAACAACCCGAACTTCGGCGACTCCTACACGGCTGACATGTCGTCGAACGATCATGCCCTCATGATCGACTTCCTCTCCTACAACGCCGACGTCGAGAATCCGCGCGGCTTCTGGAACATCGGCAACGGCTTCATGGAGAGCTTCTACAACTACAACTGGGAGTACGACCTGCTGACGAACTACTGCGGTACGTTCCTCCGCGACAAGTCGTACTACCAGCTGTCCGGCAGCAACCTGACCCGGCCGCTGACCGATCTGACCCCGACTTCGGTGATCACCACGGGCGGAGAGGTCTACGCCACGCAGAACCTGTGCACGTTCACCAATGACGTGCACGAGCTGACGGGCGTGCCGGGCGTCGTGCCGGGCAGCTACTACGAGGACATCGGGTCCAACGGGCCGTACATCTCCGGTGCCTACGGTCCCAGTGTCGTCGGCCACGAGTGGGTCACTCTGATCGACGGTTGGGAGCTCGACCGCATGCTCGCTCCTGGCAGCCCGACCGAGGGCAGCCAGAGCAACATCGGCCGTCTCTACTACGTCGCCCAGGTGCTCACGAACGGCTTCGGGTCGGTGTGCGACATGACCCTCACGCCGAACGTGGACGTTCCGCAGAACACCATCCGCAACATCGACTTCCTCGGCAGCGTCTGGGGCAACCCGATGATGGCCGGTGGGAAGGCGACGGTGCACTTCGGGCTGGCGAAGGCCGACCGCGTCGAGGTCAAGGTCTACGACGTGACCGGTCGACTGGTGAAGACGCTGGCGAATCGTGACTTCCCCGGCGGCGAGCACTCGCTGGTGTGGGACGGCACGAACGATCAGGGCCGGACGGTCGCGCGCGGCGTGTACTTCACGCAGGTGAAGTACATCAACAGCCGATTCGTGGACGCCAAGAAGGTGACGGTCCTGAAGTAGCGGGAACATCCGGGGTGGCCGCGCCGTCGCGCGGCCATCACCGGCGGCTGG